>CAYTQD010000014.1:0-27809 GCA_964439995.1 uncultured Nitrososphaeraceae archaeon | reverse complement strand
CGGAGATACAAGATTTTAAGAAACCTGAGTTTCATGACAAACTATCTAGTGTTTACGCAGGTCTGTCAGGAAAGGGAGAAACCACACCAGCTCATACGAATATAGATGGATTGGTTGAGGCATTTGCCGATAATGATATAGGTAATCTAACCATTATTGGCTGGAGTAAAAACTCAGGTGAAAAAGTCAAGTACGCAGGATTTCTTCCCAGGAAGTCGATGTACGAGGAAATGTTCAAGCATTCAATAGGTTTGCTTCCCTGGAAAAAACACTGGTCTCATGTTTTCGTTAATCCTAATAAGATCTACGAATATGCGAATGCCGGGCTATTTGTAATGTGCACATCTTCGTTTAAACCTGTGCCAGCGACCCTAAAAGAACACTGTGCCACTTTTGAGGATTACGAAGATATGATCTCGCAGCTAGAATACTTTAATCACAATTTACAGGAGTTGTATACCAAGAGGTTGAAACTTTTCGATTATGCAAGAGATAATCTGATATGGGAGAAATACGAGAAAAACATTCTTCGTGCATATCAGCTTTGCTGACAAGTAATGTCTCGAATATAATATATCGCTCCCTAATACCCAACGCAGGATACATAGCCATTTTAGGTATTGATCTGACATAACATCCTCTAAAGAATATTGCTCTCCTGGATATCTCCTATGAGATGTCACTTAGTATTTTGGTTAAAAGTTGGATTGGTTACGGCCGCTATTGGTTAATAACTCCATCATAGTTTATGTTCAACTCCAAGTCGATCGGAGTAAGTAGAGAATAAGTACATTCCTGTCTAGACAGACTCTCAAGCCGAGTTAAAGATAATTCAGATAAGTTTACATTATATGCTTTCTTTCTACAGAATAGTGGACCAGAACCAAACCCGCCATACAAAATCACGGATATACGTCAACACCACACCACAACTAGTACTGTGGTATACTTTCTAACCTAAGTACAAATCCATCATCTCTTTTACCCATGGTATCTTCAGGACAGCTTGGTCTCACTTCGCGTATAGTGTAGGACATGTTGCTTATATTGCTATCAGAAAAGATTTATTGCCGCATCTTGATGTAAATTGGTTCAGAATACTTTATTTATTACATTGAATTAGGTTCAAACCAACGTGATAGGACTAGTTCCTTGGTCCATTACTTTATTTCATTAAATAACTATTCCTTCATGAAAGACAGAAATATCCAGTAGCCCTTTCTTCTTCTGACTCCGAGCAATGTATTTACTTTTAGCCACAATGCAATTGGAAGAATACTAAAGGGCCTGGAACAGCTAACTCTTACCATATTGGGCAGATGAATTTTCTTAGAAAGTACGAAGGTTGGCGGGAGGAGGGCGGCGACAGTCTTTTCATCTAGACTGTGAAGATGGCCACTAGGATGAGTTGGTGTCAGATTCTTGCAATATACACATTCTACATATCTTATTGTTTCCTTATACGGTACAGAGATTAGTAGAGGAACGCTCTTCTTGATAACCCTGCTGATCTCAGACAAGCCATTAATTTGAATATCACTTCGTACATGTTCCAAAACTTCAAGTATGAGAACTGCATCAAACAACTCAGTTCTAAAAGGTAAAAATTCAATGGAAGCATTAATGAATGAGGCTTTTGGAACTTTTTCCTTCGCCATTTTCAGGTAATAGATATCTGTGTCGACTCCAACAACAGTTTCTGAAACATCGGAAAGATATTTAGTTACATACCCCTCTGCGCAACCCACATCAAGAACCATCTTGCTCCTCAGCTCTTCAAGAGATGCTCGAGCCAATTGAGCCCTTCTTTCCACCTTCCTCTTGTATATACCCTTTAATTCCCAAATATTCTGCCTAGGCCTTTTGTGATGTACCGACATATGGCTACCTCAGTTGAACAGTGTATCACTCAGTTGAACAGTGTATCACTCGGTCATAATACTATTAGATTAGCTTTATAACCCTTCTTAGCTGGAGTTTGCGACCAAGGGTAGTCATTACGTGTTATGAGCCATCGCGTGTAAAGCGAGTTGTTACCTGCATCCTGAGGAAATCACTCTGGCATCATATAGAAGTTGGGCAACAGGAATGAGGTGATGCTCAACTTCTCCCCCAAAGTTTGATAAAAATAAAAATTGTCTCTTCTACGTGTATATAGTTACACGCTTGAGAATCCTTCATTTGTCCGATAGCAGCTTACCTGACTGGAGAATAGAAAAATCGGCCACTACTGCATTAAACGAAGGACATGAAGTGGTCTTCGCAGGAGGCATGCCAATAAACTACAATAAAGAAATCTTCTCTGCAATATACGAGGTTAAATGGCTGGGAAGGAGAAAATACGGCTTCCTCTCAACAGGATTGCCCCCATATTGGCACTCGGTAAGAAAGCAGGTTGAAAGGGTTATCAGAGAAGCACGACCAGATATAGTACATGCGCATAATATTTTTCCTGCAAAAATGATATCTGAATTTGGAGTGCCTTTTGTATACGATAATCATGAATATTGGTCCGTTTATGTAAAGAGACTCTCAGAGGCTGCAATGTCTATGCTGGACAGTCAAAAATCTCTCAGAGGAGGTATAGCTAGAAGGATAGCCAGAAGGACGCTTCGGAAGATTATATGGTGGCGCACTATAAGATTGTGGACAAGGTGGGAGAAAGAAATAGTTTCTAACAATCCCACTATAACGGTATCTGACACAATTGCAGAAGAGTTAAGAACTATTAGTAACAATACCAAAGACGTTTTTGTAGTACCAAATTATCCTATGAGATCGGAGATACAAGATTTTAAGAAACCTGAGTTTCATGACAAACTATCTAGTGTTTATGCAGGAGTAGAAGTCCAAGGGACAGTCACGCCCACACATAGAAATATCGAGGGGTTAGTAGAAACATTTGATAGTACCGATATAGGCGATTTGGCTATTATCGGTATTACCGACAAACCAACAAAACATGTAAACTATCTCGGGTTCCTTTCAAGGCATTCTATGTTTCAGGAAATGTTCAACCATTCGATTGGTCTGATTCCGTTTAAGCGTCATTGGTCACATGTTTACATCAGTCCCAATAAAGCCTACGAATATCCTCACGCGGGGCTTGTGGTGATGACCACTTCTGGATTCAAACCTGTCAAAGAAATTTTAGAAGATCACTGTATCACATTTGAAGATTACTCTGACATGACTTCAAAGTTGATGCACTTTAAAGAGAATTTGAATGAGTTGTACAAGCGAAGACTGCGGATATTCGATTATGCTCGAGAAAAGCTGATCTGGGAAAATAATGAACACAAAATTATTGAGGCCTACAAGAGATGCGCATAGTAGGTCAGTCAGAGTACCATTATCAAATAGGACTATGGATAGTACGAATTTACTGGGTAGTTTACCGACTATTTGCATCTTGCGAGGGCAGAACAAAAAATAATTAAGAGGACAATATGAGATGTACTACATGTCCTACATACCCACAGACTACTGGCTTGAAAGGGGTAAGGTATACAAGCAAGAATTTCGCTATAACAAGAGCTTCAAACTACAAGAACAGACATTGGTTGAATATCTAAAGAACGTGTCATTTTCAACAGTACTCGAAGTGGGATGCGGATTTGGCCGGATTACAAAAATACTCCTTATGACCTTTCCCGGAATTACAAAATATGTCGCGATTGACCTTTCACCTGAACAGATAGAGAGTGCTAAAAGCTATTTAATGGGAGCGGATAGGAAAGGAATCCTAAAGTTCATCGTATCAGACATTCAGTCGCTAGAAATGAATTTGAAGTTCGACCTGGTAATTGCCCCAGAAGTTCTATTGCATATTCTGCCCTCAGAAATCAAGGAGGTAATGGCCAAGCTGACAGGCTGGTCGAGAAGGAATGTGGTTAATGTTGACTGGTACGAGAACACCCCACCAGGAAAGGTAGCACCGCATAACTTCATCCATGAATATGAAAAAATTTACCGGGAGATCCCTAATGTTTCTCATGTCGTAAGAACTCCAATTGTAAAAAAAGGACTATTTTCAGGGATTAATACAAAGCAATCTATATTTCATGCCGTAGTCAGAGATGGATAATGTCTTGACAACTACAGAACAGTCTTGAGTGATTATTTTGTAATACTCACGTGTAGAAATTCCCAAGATAGCATCCGCAGAGCTATAGGCTCGATTTTGAAACAGACGGTCTTTCCAGAGTATATTATCGTTATAAATGACGGTTCACTAGATATGACTGGGGATATACTGCAAGAGATTCAATCTACGTTGCCATCTCTCCATGTAATTACTCATCCAGATTGGGGTTATGATATCAAAAGGGTTGTAATGAATTGGAATGAGGCAATTAGATTTTCGAAGGAAGGAGGTCTAAAAAGGTCAAAATACCATCTTATAGCTACTGATGATACTGAATATAGTTTTGACTATGTTGAAAAGCTAATACACTGTATGAACTCTGACCAGAAAATAGCCATTTCTTCAGGCACCTATACAGAAGCTGTTCCAGTAATGCCTCATGGTGCCGGTCGCCTAGTAAGAAATTCGTTTCTTGAAGACTCGATTTGGAAAGGATACTATCCAGAGAAAATGGGATATGAATCTGCAGTTCTATATGAGGCCAATCGGTGTGGTTATAAACATATAGTGCTCTGGGAAGCAAGGTTTAAACACACCAAACCATTAGGACAAACCCACAAATTCTATGAGTTTGGAGCCAGTATGCAGACGTTGGGCTACCACCCTGTTTTTGCTCTCGGTAGAATACTAAAGTATTTATTGACAGGAGAAGTCACGGGTAGGATAGGGGCATTGTACATGCTATATTACTACCTGTCTTACAGACCGAAGGCGGACGGCTATGATAGTTTATACGATGAAAAGATTCGGCATTATATAAGAAATTACCAGTTAAGAAGGCTGAAGAATTTAATTACAAGTACGAAATTGGAGGTATAAGCAGACTAACCAAAAGTGACTACAAAGCCCTTACAAGCCTAGTCATTTTTTCTAGGCTTATTTCAAAACCGAAACGCTGTTCTTCTCTTTTCATATTTGTATACATCGTCATAAGCAATCTAAAATGTTTTATAGTATTGAGTTTACCTCTCATTTTCAGTCTTACTATCTGGTAAACGTCGTAGTAATATCTAAATTTTTTTAGAATTTTTCTTGTGTAACTATCATAGTCAAATTTGTCACTTTTTTCTAAGACTTCAAGGAATATGTCGGAGCATATCAATGATGGGATTATACCTTCACCTAACATGGGAAATACGCACCCGATTGATTCGCCTACGCCTATTATGTTTTTTACGAAGAACGGCTTCATGTGCAATGGAGGCGCTAGCCTAATAGGTCTACCTATTTTCTTAATAACCCTAGCGGATGGATTCTTGTGAAAGAATTCTTCTACGCCAACATATTTCCTGTCTATGTCTCCTGCACCTACGTATGCCCGACCGTCCTCTAATGGGAAGTACCAAAAATATCCTCTTGCGCCTTTGTATCCAATCACGTAAAACTCCCTTACATTGTTCACATTCTCCACAAGATATTCGTATGCTGGAATAACAAAATCTTGCTTTGACTTGGGCAGAAGAGAACGATGATATCCAGTACAGTCTAGAACGTAATCATAATCTGCAGCTGGGAGGGTCTCAGGGGCAACCCTAGTTCCAAAGGTGACTTCAATTCCCCTTAGTAGATCATGCTCCCACCTTTTCTTGTCGTAGGTGACTAGGCCCTTTAAATCCAAATATTCAACATTATTCTCAGGCAGATACATCTTGAGGGTTTTGCCACTATGTAGGATGTATTCATCAAAATTTAGCCCTGCCTTTTTTGAAAACATCGCAAGCATATTCTTAGACGCACCCCAAGCACATACGGGCCAGTGATTTGCTATAGCAGAAGACTCAAACAGTCTGACCTCATGTCCTAGATCTTGGAGCATCCTACTGAGATAGCTTCCCGCGACTCCAGCCCCTACCACAGCAATATCCATCGGAAAAATTACGTTAAATTATGTTTATATTCGTTGGTGAGAATAAGAATCTTTATTATTATACTACTCTAAAACTTTGCTATATGATATGGTTTATAGTGTGATGTTTTCTTCTTGTTGCGTTGGCTCGCTTGCTTTGCTGGCTAGCGCTATAGCAACTTGGCCCTGCTCAATGATAACATGAGAACGGTATCCTATTAATTTCGACGAAAGCTATTGAACTAAGCTTCAGAACAACTATGCCTTTTACTAAGAATAAGTTCCGATTAATACCCTAAATAGATACTTATGTTGAATATCCACGAATTTTGAATTTAGTACAAATAAGAGTTTCACATATATAGTTAATTTACTAGCATTCTTCTGAATGAAAAGAACTTTAATGACATACATGGTAGCGGCAATAGTGTCATTAGCGGCTATTGGTGCGCAAGTGGCTTCAACAGCGGCAATGGCACAGGAAGAACCAATACAGGGAACAGTAGCGTGCGGACAGGTTGTGGAAGGAAATGTTACGCTGACAGCGAATCTCAATTGCACTGGCGACGGGTTGATAGTAGGCGACGACGATACGACAATTAACTTGAATGGCTTCGGCATATACGGTCCAGGGCAGGATAGCTCAAAGGTAGGCATTATGGTGTCTGAAGACAACGTAGAGGTTACGGGACCAGGCGTCATTAGCGGATTCCAGGCCAGTATATTAGCAACAGGATCCAAAGAGCTAACAGTATCATTGGCGATTATGGAAGGCAATCAGATTGCTGGGTTCTTTACAGGTGCAGACTTTGCATCAGTTGACTCAAACATAATCAGAGGTAACAATATAGGCATTGCCTCTCACTCAGCGAGTGGCATCAACGTCGGAAACAACTTGATGAATGAGAACGAACTAGCTGGAGTTACTTTCGTCAATACAGACAACTCTGCTATAAATGGCAATAACATTCAGGGAAGCCAGAACGCAGTATTCTTGGACTCACAAAGCACTGGAAATGTAATTGAATTTAACAATGCGCATGAAAATCTTGTAGATTTGAACAATGCCAACGGCCTAGCACCAAACATTAATCAAAACGGCTTCAGTGACAACAACTGCGAAGTATCAAATCCAAGCGGGCTCTGTATCGGAAGATAGGACTACTCTAATCGGGTAGTAGCATTGCCCTAATACCTTTCTTTTTTATTGAAATAATAGGAAATCAATTCTCGCTCTTATCCGCGAACGCCATTTCTCGATGTCTAACTTGTTAAATGTAGGACATGCTAATTCTTGACTTTCTTTGGACTAAAACTCTTAGATACAATAAAAGGTAGCAAGCAATAAATGCGGGGGTTATTAATGTGTGGTAATGAATAGTAGAGTTAAACAGTCTATGAGTTTGTCTAGCATAATAATAGCAGCAGTTATGGTAGGCTTTTATGCTTTAGTTGTAGGGGCAGATGCCCAAAGTAGTAATGTGACTTCCCCATCACTACTTACGACAAACCAAAGCCAAGGTGCAGGAGGTCTGATGCCTGAGGCTGCACTACAATCCGTTCTAGAACAAACTCGGAGCGCAAACGCAACAGAATTTGCGATAGGAAATATCATTAATCAAAGTGGACTTAGTAATGCTAGCCAACCAGGCTCAGCCAATGAAACCATGAACTCTGTTATTGAAGAGGCAAAAAATACTAATGCTACGAGTTTCGCTGCAGATAGAGTAATTAATCAAACCCTGGGCTAATTTATTCCTGGCTTCATGTTGTTGTTTGTAAGAAAAGTCAAGGTAACAAGGATATGTCCTGCAGATAGATTTTTCCAGTTACTGTAAAGGACGTAGTTGTCATAGGAGAATGGGGAACTCCCCATTTCGGCCCATCTCTGTTAATAGATCAATGCTGGAATCGAAAATAACTTGCAGTCGGGGTGAAAGCATCCTTCACAGAAGAGTGACTTTATTTACGCCTAACCATCAGTAACGATAATAATATGAGATGAGGGTTACGATAGTTATTCTGTGAATCGTTTGTATGCGAGTTCAATTTGGTTCTCCGGCTTTAAGTTAGCTGGAAAAGAAATACTCCTGATAGCCTATATGACTGGGATACTCTGGCTGCGTCGTAACCCTATTTCTCTCCTTTTTTCTGCTATTAGCCCCTTCTCATTATTGTTCGTATTGTTTATAGTTAGTAATGGTGAGTACCTTGAATTTGCTGTAGCTGGAAGTCTCGTAATGGCGCTGGTAGGTTATGGTCTCGCCTTGGGTCAGGACATTTCATTCTACAAAACGGAGTACAAAGTTCAGGACATTTTCGTTGCTTCGCCTGTATCAGCGCTAACATATATGACAGGACTGGCGTTATCGCAAATTCTCTTCGGCCTTCCAGCCCTTATGGTACTGACATTTCTCACAGCTTACCTTGGAACTTCGATAGCCTTTGTACCACTTCTAGTTTTCACAATTTTCCTTGTATGGGGAGCAATGTCAGCCATGGGTTTCTTCTTATCTTCTCACATGCTTCACATGAAAAATGCTACACAAATTATTTCATTTGTAAACGTTATTCTAGCTGTATTGCCTCCTGTTTTCTACTCAATCGAGCGTCTCCCATTGGAACTACAATACGTAGCTTATGTGGTACCTACCACGCATGCTTCTTTGATGTTACAATATATCATGGGGATACCCACCCCAGAAGTGTGGAGCGTAGGATTTGGGCTAGGGATTCAGGTGATATATTTGGGAGGTTTTGTAGTTCTAGCCAAGTCTAAAGCAGTGTGGAGGGATCTATAAAATGTACTAGTTCTTTATATTGGATAGGTACCGCCGGTATAGCGGTCTTTGATCCTATAACGTGCGTACCTGTCGTCAGGAGAATACTTCGGAGGATGAGGATCTATCGTAGGGATATTACATGAATTACATTTCCTCCTGAGGGTATAGGCACAGCACCTCGGGCACTTTCTAGTAATATGTTTCATATAACATCTTTAGGCTCAACGGCTTTTTCTAGAGCTTTCACGATTGAAACTAAAAGTGCTGTGGTACCTTTCTATAGAAGATCTAGCCTTCTCTAAGATGGCATTCATGGTCTTTTCAGCAAGCTTGAAGTTCTCTGCTTGAACAGTTACGCGATATCTTGGAGCTCCAATATAGCTTATACGCACTTGTACGTTACTCTTGGCAGTCTCCAGCGGCGATAATACAGTTTTGATGACATCAATTCCATTGGGCTCTATGCAAGAGATTTCTAGGATATCTCTGATTTCGACATGGGGAATCTGGATTTTGTTGCCTTCCTCTTCAATAGACCTTACGACCTCAGAAGAGAATCCCATATTACGAACAGAATCGATTCCTTTCTTGGCTACTGCCTCAAAAAAGTCATAAACATTGTCATACTTCTGTAGGATCTTGTCTTCCATCTCGTCAATTTGCTTGTCTGATAAATTTGCATTAAGCTTGACCATTTCCATAAAGGCTGTCGCCTTTTCATTTTTTTTCACATCTATCAATTTCGATTTTCGTTCTTCTCCCGAAACCTGCTTAAGTGAAAGATCAACTTCAGCCCTTGTTCTATTGACCCTAATAACCTTAAGAACTACCTTCTGCTTAGGTCTCACATACCTTTCAATATTCCTTATCCACCCAGTTGCAACTTCAGAAATATGCAGAAAACCCGTCATATTGCTATACTCATCTAAACTAACATAAGCTCCATGCCCCGTAATTTCCTTGACAGTCACCAAAACTATGTCACCTGCCTCTGGAATCTTGTTTAATTCTGAAGTAACCATAGGTAGATTACACCGTACGACCTGATACTTTAAGCTTACCCCAAGAATGCGACTGTCTTAGTCAGTATCTGCCAAATCTACTTCAATAATCTATTCCCTCCTTTGCTCTGATTCCTCTACGGTACGGATGCTTAACCTCTCTCATCTCTGTTACTAAATCTGCCATTTCTAAAATCTGTTTTGGGGCATAGTTCCCAGTCAATATAAGCGTCGTTTTTTTCGGCCGGAATTTTATGATACGGAGAACGTCGTCCAATACTATGAGGTTCAGACTTAGCGCATAATTGATTTCATCTAGGACCATTATATCATAATTGCCTGTCGACAGCTTCTCAGTAGCAATCGAAACCGCTGTTTGAGCTGCAGTTCGGTGAACATCGATAGGATGATCATCATCGATTATACCTACAAATCCTTTGCCGGCAACAATCATTTCAAACTCAGGTTCGAGTCTTTTTGAGCTTGTGAGTTCTCCATAAAACCATTCTCCCTTAATGAATTGGATCATACCTACTCTGCATCCGTGTCCGACTGCTCGCAAGACAATTCCTAATGCGGCTGTTGTTTTCCCTTTACCATTCCCAGTGTACACAATAACGATCCCCTCATCAGAGCGGGTGTCCTTCAATTATCTATCTATCTATCTCTTTTTGGTTATTATAAAAGTGCTACCCTTATTCCGAGGGACCGACGGAAAGAATTCTTCGGTACAACTCGACAGCTCATCTTTGGTCCATTGGGACCGATGGACCAGTCTACCTTAAAATCAAATCCCTTTTTATTTATCGAAGTGTTCCAATACGTCAGTCATTATTGAATGTGTGGGCTCAACAAAGTTATAGGAAGTATCGTCTTTGACCACTATTACGAACCATTAATTATGTTTTGGAGCAGGTTGAAATTTCATGTGATCGTGATCTATGAAATAGAAAAAATTTAAAAAGCCTTCTATTTTATAACTGTACGGAATGACATTACCAAAGGGATTTGACAAGAAAACAGGAGACGGTGGGAAGAGAAGTTTTAACGACTGGTGGAATACTGTTCCAGGTGACTTGAAAGACAAGGCCCGTAAGGGCGATGAAGCAAACAAACCGTTGCTAAACCAAGTAAACTACGTCCTTCTGCACCTCCATTTATCAGGCAAGCATGATGCCAAACCGAGTCATGAGGAGCTTAAAGACTGGCTGCATAGCGGTCAAGTAGACGTCCTAAGGATGAACAAGTAGCAAACTATAACAACACAGACAAACTATCTTTAGTTTTTTTATAACCCTTCCCCCTTAGAATGGGGAAGGACAATCATAGCTATTCTTTCACCCTATAGTATAACTAAGTGGTGGTACTCAAATTTGGTTCGTTTCTATATTATTCAGTCCAGCAACTCCATAGTGTCCTTGGCAATATCCATGACCGTATGGGAGTCTACGTTTGGTTCTATAGAAACCACAAGTATATTCTTATCCATGTAAAATGTTAGCATGGAAATCTTTTCGCGCTCGACGTAGGCGAACCTCGCTGTACCCATCGTGTCGTCGAATCTCTGTCTCATAGACTTTCTTAGAGCAGTCTGGGCAAGGTACAATTCGTCGTTCTCTTCTTCGGTGATGGAGTCAAGACCATTACGCATACCTCCAGCAACCAGCGTCCCAGCATCGTTTATCACTCCGGCATATCGTATGTCGTCATGAAGATTGAAGACTCTTTCACATAAACTTTCGAAGTCCATGATTTAAAAGAAAAACAACAAGATATAAATGATATATATGCTGCCCTAGTCAATTCTGGTATTGATATATTGCAACGATTTAGGCTACACCATTTTGCAAAGACTCTCATTTATCATCTTAATGATATGTCATATACAAGTATTATAACAGCTCGTCTATTGAAATAATGCGGGTGCAATACTTACACCTCAGTCTAACTTTTTCCTTGTCTATGATTTCTATGGTTGGCTTGACATATTCTTCACTGTTAGTAACGCAATTTAGGTTAGGACAATTAAATATACCTACAATCGAATCTGGTAGGTTTATCTTGCGTTTTTCAACCAGTTTATAGTCTCTGATAATATTGATGGTGGCGTGTGGGGCAATTAGGGCTAACTTGTCAGTCTCACCCTTTTCTAAGAACTTGTTTTCTACTTTGATGATGTCCTTCTTGTTATGTTTGCTGCTTGGGACGTTCATTGCAACAGTCACGACATTGCCTTCTCTTCCTGTAATATCCAAGATTCGAAGTACTCGCAGTGCCTTGCCATTTTCGATATGGTCTACTACAGTCCCATCCTTAATTCTTCTAACAAGTAGCTGGCTTGTGTCTGACATTCATCGTCTAGTAAAGATGAAGCAACCAACTTTTAATTATGTCTTGCTCGAAACTGTAGACGCTAGACTTTTTTGAAGCCTTTTCTGTTCTTTCGGTAAAACCCTCTCATTTCATTCAGCCAGGCATTCTTCTTCCTGAATATCTCTTTTTTTCTCCTAGGCCTAGAATTTGACAAGGCATATGCACAAAGAAATGGGAAATAAACCGAACTATCGCCGTAAACTATCGTATTTCCTGTATGGGCCGATCTTATTTTTCCCCAACTCTTTCCCTCTTGTAGGGTGGCACCTGAGAGGCCCCCGGTGTCAGGTCTAGCGTCGGTTAACTGAACTAAATAGTCTTGTCCCCCTTCCTTAAGCTTTAGGATTTGATAAAGGGCAGGACCTGTCTGCTGGAAGAAATTCTTAGGAACTCCCCCCCCCAGCATCAAACCTCCGGACTTTTTACTCTTCCAGAGAATCGCTGCTGACTCTGCCACATCCATGATAACATTTGGAATAGCCACCTTATTTTCGAATAATAGTGGCACCATGTTTAATCCTATCGAAGAATCGCTTATAGCCGGAAGGTAAATCGGCACATTATGTTCATAGGCAGCGACTACAAATGACTTCTCAGGATAACTGGAGTGCTTTTTTGCTAGTCTACCTAAGTCATATGTTAATTCTGCTGTCGAATGATGAAGTGAATTCCCTCCAGTTGGACTCGTGATCATGTTCTTTTGAATTAATAGGTCCTGTGCCTGCAGTGTTCCTACCTCTTTTATGTAGGTGTCATATATCCTCACTATTTGATTTTTATACAGCAAGTCGTCGTCAACATCATGGTAGCCTTGACGTACAGGTAAATCATAAGCAAAATGAAGGTCATGATACACATTTGCTCCTGTCGAAACAATCCAGTCTACAAATCCATATTCGATCATAGTCGCAATAGTTCTTCCAAGCCCAATTGGAGTCATTGCACCCGCTATGGTTAGGCAGATGGTAGCATCTGAATTAATCATTTCCGTAATAATCTCAGCGGCCTCAGCAAGGCGACGAGCGTTATAGCCAGTCTGAGCGAAGAAATCTACTAGCTCAGTACAATTCATATTTGGGAAAACGTTTGGAGGGTTGATCTTCTTACCTCTAAATTTGTGTCTCCTATCCACGTAAAGTAATACTGGCGCCTTGTTTTTAAAAAATTGCATTAGAGACAAGGTCAAGGTTAGTTTGATATATAGTAATAGCAACCATCGACATATCGTTTGATATATAGTAATAATAGGGGAGGAAAAATCCTATCAGTTCAGAATATCGCTTGTGAAACCCTAGGTACACTTGAGAACCTATTACTATCTGAAGGTTTTGCCCTTCATAAGGTTCAAGCTGTCAACGATCCTATTCCAAAGTCAGCCGATGAATTTTCTGCTATTATTATCCTAGGGGGACCGATGTCAGTATACGAAGGGTTGGCGTACTTAAATGAGGAGCAGGACCTGATAAGGGATGCAGTTCTAAGAGGAATTCCTACTCTCGGAATATGCCTCGGTTCTCAGCTGATTGCAGCAGCTCTAGGGGGAGTCGTATATAAGGGAGCGCAAAAGGAAATAGGCTGGTTTGATGTACTGATCACCGACAAAGGCTCTTATTCTCTTTTCAAGGGTATTGAACAGAAAAGGTTAAGGGTTTTCCAATGGCATGGCGATACTTATACTCTTCCAGCTAATGCAGAGATTCTCGCTTACTCCGATACCTACCCACAGGCTTTCAGAGTTGGAAGCGCCTACGGTTTGCAGTTCCATCTTGAGGTAACATTAGATATGATCTCGACGTGGATGAGTGAGTATGGGGAAGAAATTAACAGAGAGGGAATAAGGTCAGAAAGGATCAGGCCAAAGAATTATGATGAAATTCAAGAGTTGATTAGCGAATGCAGGCTAGTTTGGTACAATTTTTCGGACATAATTTCGAACAGACCCTTGTATAAGTGACTTACATCGGCTATTAATCAATCAAAATTTTACATCGACAGAGTGTTTACTTACCTCTTTTGAGTGAATACATAAGTACATGTGGCAGATATATTGATTTAATGGAATTTATCGACACTAGTATCGTTGAGCAAATTGAAATGAAGATGATTCGGCCGTCTCAATTTACAGTGAGAGATGAATTCATAAAGGACGGTGTTCGGGATGAAGCTCTAGCTCACAGCATCAGAGAACACGGTTTACTTCAGCCAATATTGGTACGACCTCTCAGTCAAGGCTTTGAAATTGTAGCCGGACACCGAAGATTCCAGACATGCCGGTCTCTCAGATGGAGATTTATTCCGTGCAAGATTCGTGAAATGTCAGAGAAGCAGGCATTTGAAATACAGCTGACTGAAAACATCCAACGCAAATCCATGGATCCGATTGAAGAGGCTGAGGCTTTTCGTCGATATGTTTTAGATTTCGGATGGGGAGGTGTATCTGAGCTCGCTAATAAAATAGGTAAAAGTGAGGAGTACGTTTCTCATAGGATTCAACTTTTAAAGCTTCCAACAGATGCTAAAGAACAAATTATTAACAATAAGATTAATGTAAGTCAAGCCATGGAAATCACGAGTGTACCTTCGAACAGGCAAGCTGAAATAGTTAATTACGTTCTAAATGCCAATCCAACTGTTAAGCAAATAAGAGAGGTGAAGGCATTCATCAAGGAAGATATCTCTAATGAACTTTCCAAAAGCGGGAATTTCTCAAAAAGAGTTTGTACCTTAAGAACAACAAAGAAAACTTCCTTAACATTGAAGATCACATTATCTAGGATTGACTGCCTCATCGAAGAGGTTCATAAAACTGTCGAGGCTGAGCAACGGGCAGAGCTTCTTAGTTTTTTAATGGGCCTTAGGTTGCGAATACATAATATGATCGATGATTGTATACGGTTCAAACTTTCTGCTATCAAGCCTAACGCAAACAATAAGGTTGGGCGAAATTGATCGATTTATCTTCTACCCAAAACAGAAAGGTTGAATCACCTCCCTAAGTATCTCTTGTATTCAACATCAGTATGGGTAAGCGCGTGTAGCGACATTACTTCAAAGGGGATAAAATTGTAGACCTCGATGCTCAGAATTATACCACCAGATCGCCTCGTCAGCGACAAAAACGCTCGGCAAATTCCCCCCGAGTCCTCCTGAGAACATTACAAATGGAGGATCGGATAGATCTTTCTTAAGACCCACCACCCGGCTCCCCTGATGTTGGGATACTTTGAACTTTAATAAAACAACAGGTAATATCCTACGTCCAATTTTGTGTCGATGGATATGGTGTAATTTTTTATTATTCCGCCGTCTTGCAGACTCGAGATCCTATCTTCTATTTCTTCCTCTGCTAGAGTGCCCAGGCACTATTGAGACACTATTGCGAAATCCTGTATCTCGATAGTGTCCTCTTTGGAATTCTGACTTAGTGCAGACAAAATTAGCTCTTCGACGGGCACAGTTATTTGTCACCAGGCCCTATTATATCAGCTGTTTCCTCGTAGCGCCGATTAAATTCTTACAGGTTCGGGATAATGAACCTACCAATATGTCATTATGGAAATGATTAATTGGGTTTTTTAGAGCTATCTAAGATTTAGTCGACGTCGACGTAAGCAATGTACTCCCCTCTGGTAACGATCTGACAAACCGCAACCAACATAATTATTCAACCGAAAAGGGATGGGATGTTAATAAAGCATAATATGCTACAAATCGTTAAGAAAGACCTTTTAAAGAAAGGTGTTAATGGCGCCTCCAGTTTATGCGACGGGAGATCCTTTACTAGATTTTTTCTACACTCTGTTTAACGGAATCGCTGAGGTACCCCTGTTCAGCTCCCCTATAACGGGGATACTAATCCTGGCGGGGGTAGTTCTAGCCTCTAGGACTGCAGGGGCTATGATGGCTCTAGCAGGAATGATAGGGGCGGGAATCGCCATCGCCGTAGGAGCTGATTACGGTTTAGTCGTGTTTGGACTATTTGGATATAACTCAATCCTTACAGGCATGGCATTTTGGTCCGGGCCCTTTCTAAAGGCTAACAAAGCTACATTTTCACTTTCGGTGTTCGGAGCAGCTGTGACCACAGTGACATGGATGGCATTCGCACATTGGATGGGAGATATTTTTATTTTGGATGGGATTGCAGAATCTTGGGCAATACCAGGGTTCACATCTTCATTCTGTTTCACAACTTGGGCAATGATGTATGCATCCAAACGCTATGGACACGCTATTTGGCCAGAACCTACACAAGACCCTCTAATAGCAGAGAAGCCAGTGCTTATCAGTGGAAGTGGTAACCCAGCGCAGGTCGTGGAGCAAGACTTCAAATGGACTGTCAAGGAATTTATGATTGCAACGCTCAGGGGCGTCTCACAAGTGACCTTTATAGGAGATTGGAGGACAGGAATTTTTTGGGTTGTAGGGCTTACTTTGGCTTTTGAACTTGCCCCTGCTATTTCTGACCTAGGTCAGGACAGACCCTGGTACACTAACGGCTATACAACTCAATGGGATCCACTTTCTCCATTGTATCTGGCGGGCCTGATGGCATTACTGGGATCAGGGATAGGTGTAACCCTTGCCATACTTACAAAGCTCCCTACTGCAGAAATAAGGTTAGGTCTGCATGGCTTCAACCAGGTCCTGGTTATGATCGCTCTTACTAGCTTCATACCTTTAACAGTAGCATCGTTCTTCATGGCAGTGTTTGCTACAGTGGCATGCTCAATTATAGTCATGCCAGCGCTACAAAGATTCTTCGGAGCTTGGGGGCTTCCTGCATTGACTGGTCCTTTCGTCTTCACCGCATGGGTATGGCTCCTAGCTATCTCGGCCTTCCAAAATATTCCGGCTGGAATAGGGTGGGCACGCCCCTAGCGGGAGTGGGAACTCAGGTAATGGATTTTGGATCGGCATCGGGAAGATGAGATGGCGTAGACAAAAAATATTTCCTAAATGGCGTCATTATAGTATAGTGGATTGAATCACTCCGAATTTAAGCAGTTCTTGGAACACAGTAAAAGGATTAACTCTGATTCCGAAAAGTTGCTTTCTTTCATTAGGTGGTGCAACAACAAAGGAATTGAAGAGGTTCTTATCAGGCTAAGTGGTGAGGAAGGAGGATGGATGAGGGGCAATTTTTTCTTGGACTTCACTACGTCGCGAATAATTGCAAGTAAGAAGAGCTTTAGAAGAAGGCTTGTGGATACGGGATTTATTGCGGGAATGGCTCCACTTCCATACACACTGCTAACCAGGCAAAAGAATCAGGTTCCAGACTTCAGAAAAGGAATTAAATTAAATCCCTCCGAGATGGTGGGTAGAGACAATTCTAGCTATATCTGGTATTCGGAACTTAAGAAAGTGCTCTTACGGAGGGGGGTAGAGACCGTTGTAACAAATATGCTAGGGACAGCCCTTAGAGCAAATTTCTTGACAATGGAAACCGCGAGTAGCAAGCAGTTTACATATAGGTTACCAGTTCGTAAGAATGATTCTTTCGAGAGGATGTCCTATTGGTTAAAGCTAGTATTGCCCATAGAGGTTTCTGTAAGTTAAGTCGACGTCGACTAGAGAAGAACTAAATAGCCAAGATCCTCTCCACTATATTATATTTTAACTAATTTTAGAAATTTAAAATAACTCAAGCTCTACCTATACGTGAGGTAAATGTAGAATTGATGTTAGCACCAAGAGAAGTAGATAAGATGATGATATGGACCGCTGCACAAATAGCTGAAGGACGGAAGAAAAAAGGCGTGAAGCTAAACTATCCAGAAACCGTGGCATATATAGCAAACTATGTAGTTGAAGGAGCTAGAGAGGGTAAAAGCGTGGCTTCGCTCATGAAGTCTGCACGGGAAGTGTTAAACAAGAACGATGTAATGTCTGGCGTCCCTGAAATGATCCATACAGTTCAAGTGGAAGCTACATTCCCTGATGGAACTAAACTGGTCACGGTACATGATCCAGTTCAATAAGGCGATACTAAATGGCGAGTACAAAAACTAAATCAAAAAAAAATCTAAATCTACTCGAGAGGGAGTTAAAAGAGTAATGATACCAGGAGAATATGTTTTGGCAAAAGATCCTGTAAACTGCAACGAGGGCAGGAAGACAGTTAAAATTAATGTAAAGAACACGGGTGACAGACCTTGCCAGATAGGTTCCCACACTCACTTCTTCGAGGTGAATAAAGTGATGGAATTTCCTAGGGAAAAGGCATACGGCTACAGACTGAATATCCCCGCAGGTACGTCAATACGTTTTGAACCAGGCGACTCAAAAGAAGTGGAATTATGCGAACTTGGGGGAGCAAAGATAGTCTACGGGTTCAACGGCTTAACTATGGGAGGCCTGAGATCTTCAGTAGTAAAGACAGCTGCTATCCAAAGAGCCAGAGAAAGGGGTTTTAAGGGGGCTTAGGAGGCGTATAAAGAATGGTTCTAAAGTTAACTCGCAAACAGTATACGGATCTATTTGGGCCAACAACGGGAGACAAAATAAGGTTAGGGGATTCAGACCTGCAGATCCAGGTCGAGAAGGACTACCTAACTCCAGGGGAAGAGTGTGTTTTTGGCGGGGGTAAAACACTAAGAGACGGCCTCGCACAGACGCCAGGCGTAACAAATGCGAACGGAGCTCTAGATTTTCTAATTACAAACGCTGTTGTACTGGATCCGGTCGCAGGTATCGTAAAGGGCGATATTGGGATAAAGGATGGCAGGATTGCTGGGATAGGAAAAGCTGGAAATCCCTACACTATGGACAAGGTAGATCCGAATCTGGTTGTCTCTGCTTGCACGGAGGCAACTGCGGGAGAACATACAATTTGCACTCCAGGACACTGGGACAATCATGTGCATATGATATCACCTCAGCAGTCGGTAGATGCTATAAGTAATGGTATAACAACAATGGTAGGAGGAGGAACCGGACCCGCAGATGGTACAAACGCTACAACCTGCACGCCTGGGGTATATAACATAAGCAGGATGTTAGAGGCGGTAGAGGATATTCCGATGAACTGGGGATTTCTAGGCAAGGGCAATGACTCGCACCCATCTCTGGCAACTCAGATAGAACAGATAGAGGCTGGGGCATGCGGATTAAAGGACCATGAAGATTGGGGGACTACTGCTGCAGTCTTAGATGCATCTCTTAAGGCATGTGATCAAACGGACACTCAGCTGGCTATACATACAGATTCCATAAATGAGTGTGCGTATGTAGATGACACAATAAACGCAATAGACGGTAGGACCCTTCACACGTATCATACGGAAGGGGCTGGTGGAGGACATGCACCTGATATCATGAAAATTGCTGGGGAGCATTTTGCATTACCATCATCGACAAATCCTACGAGACCATATACGGTAAACACGGTGGATGAACATCTAGACATGTTGATGTTTTGTCATCACTTAAATCCAGCTGTCGCTGAAGATGTCGCTTTTGCCGAATCAAGAATAAGAGCCGAGACGATTGCAGCTGAGGATGTTCTGCACGACGAAGGGGTACTGAGTATGTATTCGTCTGACAGCCAGGCGATGGGTAGAATAGGGGAAGTGGTTATCCGGGCATGGCAGACCGCAGACAAGATGAAAAAGATGAAAGGAAAGCTGGAGGAAGACAGCGAAGAAAACGATAATTTCAGAGCAAAAAGGTACATTGCAAAGACCACGCTTAATTGTGCCATTACACAGGGCGTGGCAGATACACTAGGATCGTTAGAGACCGGAAAATATGCGGACATGGTTATGTATTCGACTGGATTTTTCCCTGCTAAACCTAAGATGGTATTCAAAGGCGGCTTTATAGCTTGGTCCATCATGGGAGATCCAAATGCATCTATTCCAACGCCAGAGCCTGTGTATTACAGGCCGATGTTTGGAGCACTGGGACGAGCAGTGAAGAAAACATGCTTTAGTCTCACATCCAAAGCAGCAGTACGGTTAGGTGTAGCCCAAAAGCTAGGGCTTGAAAAGTCCATGTTGCCCGTGCACCATTGCAGAACCATTAGCAAGAAAGATATGAAGTGGAACGAAGAGACGCCTGAGATATCTATCGATCCGGAAACCTATGAAGTGAAACTGGATGGCAAAGTGGCTACGGTGGAGCCTGCGAAGGAGCTATCAGCAGCTCAAAGGTACTTCATGGCATAGAGCTAGTAAGAAGTAGACTAATCGCACCATACCAACTTTTTTTAACTTATTTAGTAAGTTTATTACGTGGTTCCTTTGTGAATAAAATACAGGTTTTCTAAACCATGTCAAATCCAAATTTTGGAGTATGGAGGCCTATGGCGGAGAACGTAGAGTTCAACGCCCTAGAATCCAATTCTAATGCTGTAATGGCAATCGCAGATACGGTCAGAACTACACTAGGCCCAAAAGGCTTGGACAAACTACTGATTGACCAAGCGATGAATAGACACACATCTAATGATGGTGTTACAATCTTGCTCTCTCTAAGGGCTATACATCCTGTAGCGAGAATGATTGTAGAGATTGCTGAGAGGCAGGAGCAACTTGTCGGGGACGGTACAACGACTGCTGTCGTGATGGCTGCTGAAATGATAAAAGAAGGAAAGAAGCTGGTCCGAGAACTTGGGGTTCATCCCACCAAAGTAGTAGAAGGTATTGAAAATGGAGTAATGCATGCATGTAGCCTCCTAGAAAAAGAGACAAGACGGATTGAGTTAGACGATGACAAACTAGAGCAAGTCGTGAAGACCTCCCTATCCTCTAAGTTAGATGGGAAGCAGCTGGCAACACAAGTAATCTCCTCACTTCGGATGGTGGGAAAAAGTGCTATACATAACGGTTCTTACAACTTTGACAAATCAATAATGGTCATCAGGAAGACGAATATGGATGATAAAGTTGTAAACGGGATAGTTTTGGAGAGATCGAGACTCGATCAAGAAATGCCATTGGAAGTAAGCGAATGCAAAATTATGATCATAAAGATGAATTTGAAGCCTGTCAAGGAGGCTTGGATCAAAGAGAATTCAAAATACGATGATATTCTGGCTATGGAAAACGATAGGCTCTCTAAAGCAAAGGAAATAGTAGACTCCATCACGGCCACAGGGGCTAACACTATCTTGATAGCATCTCCTGAGGTAGATCAAGTAGTCGAAGATCTTCTTGTAGCCAAGAAAGTGTTCGCCGTTCGAATTTCTACAGAGGAGATAGAATATCTCTCAAGATATACAGGAGCAAAGCCTGTCAGAATGATGGAAGACCTAAAGAAACCAGAGGTCATTGGCAGTGCTCATCGCATATACGAGAATGACCAAGATCAAGTCATATATGTAGAAAAAGGTTCAAGCGAAAGCATCGTCACAGTTATCGTATCCGGTAGTACTAAGGAGACATCTCAGGAGCGATGGAGAGCAGTAATTGACGGCATAAATGCTGGAGAGGCTGCGCTGAACAAGGGTGTGGTTGCAGGTGGCGGTTCTGCTGAATTGCACGTTATAGAAAAGGTCAAGAAGATGAGGCTAAAAGGTCTAGAACAGGTCGGACTCGACGTGGTTACTGCCGCTTTGGAAAGTATAATGCGCCAGATATTAACTAACGCTGGATTCAACGGCCTTGAAAAAGTAATGGCCGCGAGGTCATCTCCTGACGGATTTGGAATCGATATCAATACAGGGGAGCCTGCTGATATGTGGAAGTTGGGCATATTAGATCCTCTACTTGTAAAGACGATGGCGTTAAGAGCTGCTGGTGAAATCGCAAAATCAGTCCTGCGCATTGATAAGAACTTGGCTGCCGAAGATCTAAGTATGCAAGCTGTCTCCGAAACGAAGAGGTAAGGTAGGTAATGATAGTACGGCATTGTGTAGAAAGATCCAACGTTGATGACAATGGTATTATTTTAGATGCAACAAAAATAAGACATGTTACTCTAAAAGGGGGTAGAATAGAATCGTTGTCTGGACTTATTGATCCAGCTTCTCATCTGAACATCGATTATCGCGACCACAAGGTTACGTTATGTGTGATAGCAGAAAAATTTTTTGTCGGAGCCCAAATACGATTTTCGGGTGATGGACTTGCATTCGCAACGGTTCACCCATCTGCTTACGCTCATTACGGGTATGTAGATTACACTCAGAGACTTGCAGATATGATTGAGGCTGTAAAAGATAGAACCCAGAAGCCACAGATTGAGCGTCTCTACAATAACGAAAGCAAATCACGAGGTTAATAGCCAATGATTACCATAAGCTCTATCGTCGGAAATAAGAATGATGATCAGCACCTGTCGCAGAAGTTTCAACGTATGGCAGGAAACGGTCTCACTGAGACTATTCTGATGAGCAGAATGGAATCCCAGAGAGTCAGAATGAGGAAAAATTCTGACAAAGGTACTGATGTTGCAATCAACCTTTCTCGTAATATACCAATTAGACATGGAGATGTATTATTGTCAAATGATGACAAGATGATTGTAGTTGAGATACTACCAGAAAAGGTTGCAGTCATGGCTGTGAACAGAGATATGTCATCTGATCATCTTTTTGAAACTGCTGTTAGGGTCGGTCATACAATAGGTAATCTGCATCGACCAGTCAAGTCAGAAGGTAATAAGATTTATTTTCCTATTCAGGCAGATAGTGAACTAGACCTCTTAAGGAAGCTGTTTGACTCACTTAAGGATCACGTTGATATCACGAGCACCACCATGGTCTTCGAACCTGAAGAAGGAACCCAAGTTCATGAACACTGAAAACTCAAGCATTGAAGAGCTCGGTGCATTTCAGCTTTCCGATTCATTTTTTCCCACTGGCATGTATACAACTTCAAACGGACTGGAAGCGTTGCAATATGCTAATAAGAAGAAGTTAATTGACCCGAAAGAATTGTCGGAGATCATAAAGGTCTACCTCGAGTGCCAAATTGGTCCCGCGGACTGTACCGCTCTTGGGAATTCCTATGACTGCGCCGAAAGAGAAGACCTCAAGGCATTGATTGACATCGACCGAATGATCTTTTCCATGAAGCTTGTTAAAGAAATACGAGAAGCATCAACTCGGTCCGGAGTACAGCTCTTGCGCTGCCTACTTTCATTTGTAAGTGATAATAAGCTCTTGAATACGTATAACGAAGCGATAAGGAGCCATTCGGCTGCGGGAGTTTATCCAGTAGCATTTGCTATTGCTTGTAAAATTCTTGGTGTTACAAAGAAGAATGCCGGACTAATACTGCTATACGGCTTTACAGTTAGCATGGTAGGTGCTGCGTTGAGACTAGGAATGCTGCAGCACTTCGATGGACAGAGGGTTATCCATGAACTGAAACCAGACATTTCACAGATAGTGCGGAATTGTATTGGACGGCCTCTAGCAGGAATGTGGCAGTTCGCTCCTGCAATAGATACTGTACAGATAAAACACGAAAGAATGGTGTCGAAAATGTTTATTACCTAAAAATAGTAGTACTCTTTCATGAGTTCAGATAAGAGGATTCCTAGGATAGGAGTCGGAGGGCCAGTAGGATCTGGAAAGACTATGTTGATAGAACAAATAGTTCCACTTTTGTCCGCTAAAGGCTATCTGGCAGGTATTGTCTCAAATGACGTGGTCTCACGGGAGGATGCTGAGCGGATGAGAAGAAATCTAGCAACAGAAAAAGGGTTTTTGTCTGAAGATCTGGTAATTGGTTTGGCTACAGGCGGCTGCCCTCATACGGCTGTACGTGAAGACCCTTCAATGAATATATCAGTTGTTGAGGAGATGGAATCAAAACATCCAAACCTGGATTTGATCATTATCGAGAGTGGTGGGGACAATATAACCACTACCTTCAGTCCTGCTCTAGCTGATTATTTCATCTACATAATAGATGTCACAGGAGGCGACAAGTATCCTAGAAAACGAGGTCTTGGCACAGAGAATTGTGATCTTCTAGTTATCAATAAAATAGATATAGCTCCTTACGTCGGTGCAGACCTTGGTATTATGGATAGAGACGCCAAAATAGTAAGGGGTGACAAACCGTATGTATTCGTTAATTGCAAGACAGGCCAGGGTGTAAAAGAAGTTACTGACCATATCATAAGGGACGTACTCTTCGAGTCGACACCAAAAGCTGTGGTTAAGTAAGGTAACCAGTAGTCTTGGAAAGCCTAGCATACTACCTTCCAGAGGATATTCCTCCTGAAATTCTTGCTTACGATTCTACCTTAAGTCAGTTGGGAGTTGGTAGGGCGGGAAAGGTAGGCGCGTTGAGCTTGCGGCTGGAAAAAGACCAAGAGAGAAACAAGACGGTAGCAAAGGAGCAGTACTCGAAGGTACCTCTTTACACGCAGCGAGTGTTGTACTTAGAAGAGTCGCTGCCTTCGATGGCCTATCTCTATATTATTTCTCCGTCAGGGGGGATACTTCAGGGTGACAGATATAGGATAGATATTACACTGGCAAACGACGCACTTTTTCACCTAACTACGCAAGGAGCCACTAGACTTTATCGAATGGATAAGAACTATGCTACCCAGCTTGTTAACATTAATGTTGGAGAGGGCTGCTATTTTGAATATATCCCCGATCAAATAATTCCTTATAGAAATTCACGTTTCTATCAAAGTGTGACTATCAAAACACACGATAACTCGACCATGATATATTCTGAAATGTTAGTTCCTGGACGTGTTGCTAGCGGCGAGTCATTTGATTATGATATTTGTTATCTGAAGACAAATGCGAAAGATCAGAATGGAGATCTGAGGTTTGTTGATACTGCTATGTTGGAGCCGAAGAAGAGGAACCTTAAGAATTTTGGAATACTCGAAAACTTCGATGTAGTCGGGACAGTCTACCTACTATCGAGCACCAATTATGTTGGAGAACTAAATGACCTTATAAATACAATGATTGAATCAAGACCAGAGATTCATGGAGGCGCTACAATTTTACCTAGAAATAGTGGGGTGTTGACTAGGTTACTTGGATCCTCTGCTACCGAGGTAAGGGAGGTGATATACGAGATAGTCAGGATATCCAGAAAGCTAATACTTAATGCCACTTTTAGCAGGATAAGAAAGGGCTAGCCTGTCGGTCCTCAAAAATTACTTCGCCCTTCCTGTTACCCAAAATTCAGTAACTTTAATCTTGTGCCCTTTGCTAGTGCCATGTAGATTAGCCAGTGGCAATATATCGAATACCTCGTCACAATCTTCGCAATTTGCTGCGAAATTTTTCGTATGTCTATCAAATGCGTTCATTCCTATGTAGATACAAAATGCATCGTAATAAAGATACCAGACGGCGAGTAGCATCTTCTTCATTATTTAAGGAAAATTGCTGCATTAATTGTCTTCATACCTGAGCCTTCTATACGTTGCCTCAAGAATTTGAGTAGTTGCAGATAGCAGTCTTTGCCGTTAAATGTATTGCTTATCAATACACCTTTAAAGACTTCTGTCTTGATGGTGATTGATTCTTCCTCCAATTCTAGTTGAATAGTATCTGATTCCATGTGACTGGCCTACATGTATATGTACTAAATAATGATATCTCCTAAGCCTGTGCATTATGATGTTAGTAGCTGTCGTAGGTCGATAACGTCTATCAGAGAACTGGTGTTGACCCTCGAGCGACGAAGCTGGCATGCCGTAATGTGCTAGGTCACGCATAGCGGAGAGATCGTAAAGACTTATCAACTACTTCTACCTATGACCTCACATTAACATGAAGCAGCTAGATATAATTATCCCGGTTGAAAGGCTTGATGAGGTCAATCGTATCCTTTACAACCACAAGGTTGGCGGAATGCTGTTTTATGACATCAAAGGCAGGGGGCGTGCAGAACGAAAAGCTGTAGAAAAGAGAGTAAGCGGGTACGGAGGATATGATATGGGGCAAGTATCTGATTCGACTCCAAGGGCAAAGTATGTTCCAGAGTTCTTATCTAGGACGAAAATCGAAGTGTTAGTGGCAGACTCGGCATACAAACAGGTTGTTGATGATATTATGAAGACTACAAGCACTGGATCACCAGCTGATGGTAAAATCTTCGTTAAGGACATTTCAGAAGCTTATGATATAGGCTCAAAACAAGGCGGAGAAGGTGCGGTACTCTAAGAATATCCGAACGGTACCCAGCTCAGATATTATAGAAGGCGGAGAAGAATCCGTAGTATCAAATTTTAGCCTTCAGCCTCTAGAAATAATAAGTATCATCATTTGCCTTGTATTGTCGTTAAATATTATGGAGGTACTACATCGACTTACTATCGATCAACTGTTCAATTTTAGCTGTAAAGAGCTAGTGGGCACATGAGTAAGTCTTACGTTCGTACTTCGTGTATTAAGCTCCTTAGGCTCCTTTTCGGTTTTGGCTGGAGAATCTTCTGTGGATACCCCAAACAAAGAATCGATGAGGGCACGAGCCTCGTGTTTAGGATATCCATGATTTTTTCCTCGTTGATCATTCCTATCCATATCGAACTTAGCCCCAAAGCATGGGCTGCCAATTGTGCATAAGCCGCAGCCAATGTAGCATCTTGCAATGAGAACTTTTTGATGATGCGGTCGGGGAAATTCATCTTTATTCTCTCGGGATGCATACAGAAAACAAGAACTACTGGGGCGTTAACATACGGTTGATTATTTGCGGCCTCAACAAGTTTCACTTTAACATCAGCGTGCTTTATGTAATATATCTCGAATCCTTGAAAACCACCAGCTGTAGGTGCGGTATCAGCTGCTGCGAAGACCATTTCTATCTTCGAATCTTCAACTTGTCTATTTTCAAACTTTCTCTGAGATCGCCTATTTAGCATGACGCTAAAAATATTAGTTAATAGAGCCTCATCGATCTCTTGGACATTTTCATGTTCTTTGGGATAAAGAAGATTTATGTCAGCTTTTCCCGTTTCCTCAAACATCCTTGAGAATACATCTTTTGGGTAAGACATTGTCGTACGATCATTTCACTCACTCTAAAGGATTTGCCTACAAAAGGTGCCGTTTCTCAAAACTAGGACTAGCTCTAGGGTTCAGGAGTTAGAATTATCAAAGATCAGACTAAAATCTTCTTGTTATGGATGCTAACATTCCTCCTTACACTTGTGCAGGCCACTAAGAGTTAACTTTACGTCGTAACGTGTGTCTTGTTCGATAAACCCTTCATGTATAAGGTGCTGAACAATTTCGTTTGTTGCTTGAAATCCCAAGGACGGCCTTTCATATGCCTCAGTACTGACGTTCCTGAAAAATATATCAATGCTTCTCACAGTATTATTCATGTTGCCATGAGACATTCCGTAAAGACCACAAAGAAACTTCTTAGAGTACCTTTGGAGTTCATCAGTTGTAAATATTCCTCCCATTTTAAATTAGTTATAGGTGTTTTCTTATCAATAGGTTTTTCCATGTTTAAATTTTAACGGTTTGAAGTGGTATTATTCAATTTGTTCTAGCGAATTAGTTACGGAATCTGACACAACTAAGGCAGCCAAAAAATAGGTTAGTTGCAATACTACTCCACTGCATTGGCACTTAAATTCCCACATATGTGTCAATGATGTTTTTATATGAAGTGAAGCGATCTTTAATTGTGTCCGATACAGAGAGAAAACGATCTAGAAAAAAAAATACCAGAAAAAAGGTTAAAATGCAGAGAAGGGATTATTTCTCC
>CAYTQD010000013.1:0-29735 GCA_964439995.1 uncultured Nitrososphaeraceae archaeon | reverse complement strand
GCAAAGAAGATATGGTGGAAGAGGACTAGACCTTTCCAATAATATAGCTAATAATGCAGGTAATTATACAGACGTATATCAGGTTCACCAAGGAAACTTTCGAAAGATAGATTCAAGATAGTAACATTTGTTTATTCTACTACTACTGAATATCATAAGCTACTTATACCAATATTTGACAAGTGGGTTGAAATAGCAAATGAGGTTGGTGATAGTAGCTTGAATATCTACATTAATAGGCATAATAATGCTATGAAAAGCTTTAGTTATAGTAAACCAATAATGCTAAGAAAGAGCGAATTATTATTGGTACCGTCCAGATAATTGGTTATTCTGTGAGGACTATTTACAATGTTGAATTACCGTAGGTCTAGTCTTCTTACTTTGTTGATTATCTCTCTGTCATTCGCATCAATTTCAGTAGTTATATAAAGGAGATGGTTATCGCCTAATGGCATTGTAATGCGCTTTATTTTTTCATACTCCGCTAATACATATTTCCCTTTTCCGATCTTGGAAGCGAGCTGACCTCGTGTCTTCCATGCATTTACTGCCAGTTCCAACGATTTTTTGCTTTCTTCAGGGGTTAACATGTTCTTTACGCCCTGACGATGGTCCGAATGAAGGATTTTACCATCCAAGTCACAGATGGTAACTAGTCGAATATTAGAGTCCATCTTCATAACATCTTCATAAACCCTTTTATGGTCAATCATTATTTTCCTAGATTGATTCTCTTGGGAAGTTAATAAAGTTTATTTAAGGGTAAGAGCCCCTGCTCGTTTAACAAGCTCTCTTTTTCGGTTTGTGGTTAGTGCGTACAAGTACAGGAAGTATTTAATGTAGTTCAACCAAAGGGATCATGTGACGTCATATAGTTAATGGTTAACGAAGCATAGTCTGCATTATCGGAGAATGGTTTCCGGAGTCCGCAGCTGAAAGCATAAGGTTCGTTTGCGTAAGACTTCATAAGACTCACGAAATTTATGTATCCTTCAGGTGGTGAAAGAAAATTGGCAGCTATATCTTGTCCATTTCATCCTACACATTCAACAAATTCCATCTTCTGCCAACCCAGAACTCAAATCCATATTTTAGTACGTTGAAAAAATGTTATTCTAGTACGTTGAAAGGATGTTAACTGCTCCTAGCTCGTTCGATGGCTTATGGTATCAGATGGATGTCCGGACTCAACATATTATAATTTAGCACTTGCAATCGACCTCGTAGTAAAACTAACACTTCTCTTTTTCAAATTTGCTGAGCTATTTACTCCAAATCTAATCTTTCTTCCGAAAGTCAGGAGTAACCCTTTCAACAGATCTCCTACTATAAAGATTATATCTTTCAGCATTTTTGCAATTGCTATGGTCATATTAACTACCATTTGAATCTCTTACCATGATACACACTGTCCGCCTTTTAAATTAGCTCGTAATAGTTGCCTACGTATGCATTAAGAAAGAAAAGCTCCTGATCTCTTTGTTTTCAACGCAAGGTTGACCCTAAACATTGTTAATATGTCATTTAGATTTTCATTCCGGGCAAACCTGCAAACTGTAACCCAGTCCATTTGAATCTCAGCCAATATCTCACACACAACAATTGATCCCCTCTCATCTAGGATAGAGACTTGTACATCAAAGCTATGTCTTAATTTTTCGTCTAATCGGTTCGCGAGTTCGCATGTAGCACGAATCAGAATCTTCCGCATTGCGCGATGAATTCTATCTATCTAGGAATTCTCCTTGTTTTTTCATCCTTTCTATTTCCCTATCAACGGCTTCGGCCATTACATCTAATTCTTCTAGAGTTCCGAAGTTCTGGTATGTAAGTTTTTCAAGTAAATGTAAAACACTCTTTGCAGTACGGTACTGCTGGATCCTCGGGTCATTAAGCTCACCATACAAACCAATGCCTTGTATATTATTTATTTTTGCAAACCCTAGCATAAGGCCATTAAACCCTGTAATGAGCGAGGATTGAGGAGTAGTTTCTACCCCTAATCTTCTAATTTGTTCTGTTAGCTCCCTAGAAGTAGTAGTAGCAAACGTCTTTGGTTTTTTGCCTACGACTCTAGTAGTATGGAATGCGCCCAAAGTGTATATCAACCGAGTGGAATACATTTTAGCAATATCTATAATATCCTGGCAGAGTTCGTATAACTCATGATTCGTCTGGGGTTGATCGATTCCTCCACCAAATACGATGATGTCTTTGGCATAACGGTATTCCCAGCATTCCTGGCGGAAATCTATATACCCTCCGTTATCTACCACGTAATTGGGAGACGGCGGGAACACCTGCCTGAAAAGTTTAGTTCTTAGAATCCTGTTAATAGCATCAATGGCTATACTACCAACGTTTCCCATATCTTGCATAGCAGCAATCATTATAGGTTTTTGAACATCCTCAGGATCACTTTGCTTGACGTAAAACATCGCGCGTTTATTAGTTCATCTATCAAGCATAAAAAATGTTGCACTTCAGAGGGCTATCATCCTAATCGAACAACCCTTATTAGATTCTTCTTACCAAATTACGATATGGATTATGGTAACCTCTGTAAAGAAATCTTAGGACTAGACCAAGGCATTCGATTTGCTGGTGTATCTGATGATACTGGTGAAATTCGATATGGAGGACAACGTCAAGGTGTCCGCAATCTCCTCTCGTCAGAAGAAACAAAAAGATCAAATTTGCAGGCTTTGGCTAGATGGAGCTTACGCAACTCCCTTATTCATAAAATTGGCAAAGGGAAATACGCTATGGCAGAATATGAAAGGATCAAACGCATAACTTTCCCGCTGGAAAACTACCACTTGTTGCTAATTACAACAGAAGTAGAAGCTAACCATGATGAGATAATAGATAAGGTTCTTGATATGCTAAGAAACAAAAAACAAGATCTTTGATTTTGTTTCTTCTAAAGATATATTGGCGAACAGCCGTGAAGATCAGTGGGAGTGAGTCTTGTGTTCATGAGATGCCCCCCACCCGCCAATGCTTCCCGTGTAGTCTCCAGTGACTTCTATAACGTTTTCTGAATCAGATATCTCCTTAAGTGCTTCTAAAGTTAGTCTCTGGTTGGTTACGTAATGGGTCCCCTTGTCATATATAGTAGGGAGCCATCCAGTTCTCTGAAATATCTTGTTCTTCATTTCCTCAGAGTCTGTTCCTGGTTTCGTGAATATCTCTACCATATAAAATGGTGATTGTTCAGACTTTTCATTTTCACGTACCAACAGATCATGAATAAGGATAGGATCAGCTTTTGGAAGGTATGTTTGATACAGAGTCTGTAGGCCTTGGAAAACAGTCTTTATTTCCCGTAGTCTATCTATGCTCCTGTCATATAGCGTTTGCTGTTGAGTCCGCTGAGAGGAGGAAGATGACTGTTTATTATAACTATGCGTATTTCCATGATCCGTGTGTTCATGAGATGCCCCCCACCCGCCAATGCTTCCCGTGTAGTCTCCAGTGACTTCTATAACGTTTTCTGAATCAGATATCTCCTTAAGTGCTTCTAAAGTTAGTCTCTGGTTGGTTACGTAATGGGTCCCCTTGTCATATATAGTAGGGAGCCATCCAGTTCTCTGAAATATCTTGTTCTTCATTTCCTCAGAGTCTGTTCCTGGTTTCGTGAATATCTCTACCATATAAAATGGTGATTGTTCAGACTTTTCATTTTCACGTACCAACAGATCATGAATAAGGATAGGATCAGCTTTTGGAAGGTATGTTTGATACAGAGTCTGTAGGCCTTGGAAAACCGATTTTAATTCCTGCAACCCGACAGACATATTATACGACAATATATCGTAACCATTATATAAAAAACTTGGTTTGGAAAGGTAGTTGATATACTTGGCCAAAAAATAGGCATGTATCTATGTTCTTATCTCGGCAATTTAACTGAGTTTATATGTTTTAACAACGAATACATTTTTTGGGTGAAGAAGGTTAGGATTATGAGTACGTGCAAAATTTCACCAGAAAAAATCGAGTCACTGTTAAGTAAATTGAGACATCACATGTTGACAACAGATGAAGCCAGAGAATTTCTACCTATTTTAGAAAATGAGGCAAAAATAGCAAAGGAAGGAGATAAGAGAGAGTACGAGAAGGTCGTGATCAGATTGGCTAAGCTACTAAGAATGCATTTGAATGATACCATTGATTTAAACAAGATAAACTTTGATGTGTTGAATGAATTAGATACTGTAAAGTTGTCCTAGTATAACTTCAGTTCCTGAGCACTGATCACAATAAGGGTATATAGTAGTAGGCATACAAGATTGCTTAGTTTGGTCAGACAGAAACAAGCGATAGGAATTTTAGGCATGATCTTCGCATTGGCCGGAGGTATTGCTTGGTTCTTTCACCAGGCAATACCTGCTATGATGTTCTGGGGGGTAGCAATAATAATAATATTTAAATTGAAACGAAAAGGAAAAGCGAAATTCATGTAGGTTGAGAGGCAGACGCAAACCACTCCTTGTCAAATGACTGACGGTTCCTTTCCATATATAGTCAGTTTATTAAGTAATCGATATTCACGATCCTCAGTAGCAGCTTTAGAACTATTCAAATTTTAAAAAATTGACAACACTACGAATATGGCTTGCGGGGGTAGAGTTTTTTTATCTGACTTCGATCGAAACTTTTCTTACCAGCATTATCCTGCTTCCCAACGGTCTCCCTGCAGGATGATTTGTGCCCCCTTAAAAATGCCGCCGTTCCCTTGTTTTTAGCACTTTTGTTAGCCTTAATGCGTCCTCTGTCCCCTGTAACCCTGACACGACTGTAACGGATCTTCTAAATTTTCGAATATCCTTAAAAATGACGATTCGAGCCTCCACCGTTTCCAATTCCCTAAGTATACCATACATCAAATTCGAGTGGCCGTCATGATCTTCTGACAATGGTGAATCCGAATTTGTCTGGTAAAGTATTATAATAATTCATTATAACCATAACACATGACATTAGATTCATCCCCCTTGACTGAGCAGCTTCAAAACTGCATTGGCATGATTGTTGTTATAAAATTGAGAGGCGGAAAGTCTATTCGTGGAAGGTTAGTCGATTTCGACCAATATATGAACTTGGTTCTCCAAGACGCCGTAGAGCTCCCGAACAAGGACGGCCATGATTCTAGAGACGGAGAGAATAGACTCGGAACAGTTCTTCTACGAGCAGATAATATTCTTGTTATGGTGATTGAACCTTCAATTTGAGACCGATTTCTCATCTGGTAGTCCAGAGTAACCGGGATCTAGGGTTCAGCTAAGTTGATTTGCTGACGAACCTCTCATACATCGGGTGTTCACGATAGTAAATAGTCAACTTAACCGAAACGGTCTCATCATCTTCTCTTAGATAATAGTTGGAATAAACCATTGTGGAGTCTCCGTCTCTTGCAAAATCTGTAATTGTTTCATGTAGACTTGTTTGTTGCTCTTTACTATCTCTGCCGTATAAAGACATTCTTAATCCATCGATCTGAATCGACGGCGAACAATCTAGACGTACTTCTATTTTTTCATTGTCAAATTTTACGTGTACGATATCCATTAACAGCGGTGCCAATACCACAATGAAGGGCGAATACGCTCCGGCCCAAAACCCAAGGCCTAAGGAACGAGCCACTGCATCTCTTATATCCTCAAATGGCCTGCTCAGATTTTGAAGTTCTGATGTTAAACGCACCTGAACTGCCCTAAGTTGACTAGAGGTATTGCCAGATTTGCTCAAGGCGTAGCATGGATATTCAACACCGAACGAGACCGAGAAGGGGTGAGATCTCTGATAGAAGTCATATTTTATTTTGTTAGTTATTAATCCCAATGAACCTATTATTTGGCCTATTCTAATGTCATCGCCTCTAGTGATTTGTTTCAAGAAATCATTCAGCAAACCTATGTCATAAGACTGGTGTACCAATAACATATGGTCTGTTTTGATCCCTTCTAGCACGTTTGTAGCTTCTTCCAACAACCGAACATACAAAAACTGGACATTCCATTTGTCACTTTCTACTGCTCTAAATAACATCGACTTTATTTCGAAATAATTCCAAAGATTGTGCTGTTGTATTCTTTGTTTGAACTTTTCAATGTTTATCTTGTTACTTGATATAATGCCTTCTGTATCTTGCATTACAGGTAAGTCTGCCACGTAAAGGGTCTCATCATCAATAGAAACTTCTTTTGAGAAAAGATGTCTCTCTGATTGCTTCAACTCTTCATGAAACTCTCTTGTATATACCACGAAAGTGTCCATTATGTTCTGGGAAGTCTGCGTTATCTCATATTTTTTATATAGGCGAATCAATTCACTGTGAGTATATGCATTGCCTTTATCTTTGTATTCCTTTACATCAATTGCTATACCCATAGGAATAGAGCTGAAGTCTTTATGAGGAATCCTGATCGTAGATAGTTTTTTTACGGTCTTGAATACAGATTGGAAGTCACTGGTAATTATGGTGTAGCCGTCTGCCTTTGAAACAACGTCATTTTCTTTTTTAATCTCATCTATGATGGCCTCTAGAGGGTGTAAAAGACAACATTCATTCACGAACTCTTCTTCGAAACCGCTTTTGTTCACGAGGTCCATACGCAAACTGTCTGAACCTAGAATGTTTGCGAACGTCACGTAGCTTTTCAGATCTATGTCGCAAATACCTAGCGTTAGGGCTACTTATATTTTATGAGTAGATTCGAATATGAGGTATCTTTTTTAAACCTTGATTTGCTGTAGTATCGATAGTTCAAATGCAATGCGTTACAACCAGTGCTAATGACATACTGTAGTGACAGTGGGTCTTCCAGAAAGACTCACCTTGTTCTATCATTTTATTGTGAAACAAGATAAATAATGAATCCAACCTTGACATATAGTAACCCAAATAGGTCTAGATCTGGGTTATAAGGAGAGGAACAAAACCGAACACAGAAATAGAAATATCGAGTGGAAGGAAATGACGACTACATTGCATTATGAAAAAATTATTTGCTCAATAGCAGATTTTATTCGGGAGGAGGTCCACAATAGAAACTCTGAAGGAGTAGTGCTTGGCGTAAGTGGAGGAATAGATTCCTCACTCACAGCAACATTAGCAGTAAAGGCGATCGGGTCAAAAAAAGTTCTCGGATTATCTCTACCGGATTCAGAAGTAACTCCTGAAAGAGATACTAGACAAGCTCGTCAGCTGGCTTTGGCCCTCGGTATTGAATATGAAACAATAGAAATAGGTGACATCAAAAAACAGATGTTAAAGCAGCTTCCGAGAAAAAATAAGTTGGCAGAGGGAAATTTGTTAGCCAGACTACGCATGTGTATATTATATTATTATGCTGGGGTCAAGAATAGACTGGTCTTGGGAACAGGTACAAAAAGCGAAATAAAAATAGGATATTTCACAAAATATGGTGATGGCGCAGCTGACATACTTCCTATCGCGGATTTATATAAAACTGATGTACGTCTAATAGGGGCATATCTTTCACTTCCTTCTGGAGTCCTAGAACAGGAGAGTAGCCCTAGGTTATGGAAAGATCAAATAGCTGAAGCTGAGATTGGTCTGTCATACGAGGAAATTGATAATGTTCTTAAGTATCTCGATAAAGATCCAAATGCTAAGATACCTAATAAACGGCATATGGCTGTAGTTCTCAATCTTATGAAGAAGACTGAACACAAACGAAACCTTCCACCAACTTACAAGCTGTGAGAGTTAGACGATTTCTATCAACAGCGTTTACTTCGAATTTATTTACCTCATTAATGATAGCTTGTTACCATCGTATGCAATTGACAATCCAGCATAAGTTGTAGGGTATATTAAGTTGACTTGTTTCAAGGTACCATTTAATGCTAACCGTGCGTAAGAGTACTAAAAAAATTGGGTCCTGGGACCTGTCTGATCTTGTTAAAGACCCTAATTCTGAAGAGTTTCAGAGGTTTATTGAATCCATCGAGGAAAAGGTACGCCACATCGAAAATAGCCGTAGGTATCTTAGTAATGAAATATCAGTATCTGATTTTAAAAAGATTTTTTATATGATAGAAGATGTCTCAGAAAAAATAAGCATAGCAGGAGGTTACTCACATTTGAGGTATTCCGCGGACACATCCTCTAATGAAGCTGCGGCTCTCCTAACAAAGATGGATTTGATATCAGCAGATATTGCTAATAGGCTGCTGTTTTTTGACCTATGGTTTAGAAAGGAGATAGATGAAAAAAATGCTGATCGGCTGATAGAGTCGATGCCAGACGTGTATAAAGAGTATTTCACGCACAAGAGATTGTTTGCGAGGTATGTCCTCACTGAGCCTGAAGAAAAAATAATTAGTACGTTGGAGGTTACCGGGACAAATGCGCTTGTAAAGATATACGACAGAATGTCAAACGGGTTTGAGTTCGTGATGGTTACCAAAAAAGCTCAGAAAAAAGTCAAAAAAACATTTTCGAACAAAGAAAAATTATTGACGCTTGTCCGCAGCGCAAAGCCTGAAGAAAGAAGAGGAGCGTACCAATCACTTCTCCAGGTATATAAGAAAAATGCAGGAATTTTAGGGGAAATCTATCAAAATTTGGTCATTGAATGGCGAGATGAAAACATGAAGATGCGCGGATACAATTCACCGATTTCAGTTAGAAATGCCTCGAATAATTTGGATGATCTCACGGTGCAAACTCTACTCAATGTTTGTAAGAAAAACTCTGTAATATTTCAAGACTATTTTCGAAAAAAAGCAAAGATGCTTGGGTATAGGAAGTTGCAGCGCTATGACTTGTATGCACCATTAGCTTTGAGGGCATCTGATCAGAAAAAATTTGCGTACCATGATGCGGTTAATACGGTACTGAAGACGTTTGAAGGATTTGACATTCGATTTAGAGAATTCAGCGAACGAGTTTTTGACGAGAATCATATAGACTCGGAAATCCGAAAGAACAAGCAGGGTGGGGCATTCTGTTCAACGTTATCTCCCAAGAGAACGCCATATGTACTACTAAATTTTGACGGCAGGTCTAGAGACGTATCAACAATGGCGCATGAATTAGGTCACGCTATACACAGCGTCGCGGCATCAGATAAACCGATAACTGTATCGCATGCTCCATTACCTCTAGCCGAAACTGCATCAGTATTTGCAGAAATACTGCTGAATGATAGGCTCATTAGTAGGGTTGGACCCAGGGAACAGAGGATATTGCTTGCAGAAGAGATTGATAATATGTACGCGACAATAATGCGTCAAGCATACTTTACATTATTTGAAATTGATGCTCATCGTGTGGTAGCAAACGAAAATCCAACAATAGATAAAGTCTCTGAATTATATTTTAGTAATCTAAACCAGCAGTTCGGCGAATCAGTAAATGTTTCTTCGGACTTTAAATGGGAGTGGATATATATTCCTCATTTTTATCATACTCCTTTTTATTGCTATGCATATTCTTTTGGGAACCTTCTAGTACTATCGTTGTACCAGCAGTTCAAGAATGAGGGACACTCCTTTATACCAAAGTATTTCAACATCCTAGCTTCTGGGGGCTCAAGAAAGCCGGAAGAATTGCTGAAAGAATCGGGAATTGATATAACAAAGGATGAATTCTGGCAACAGGGATTTGATCTTCTGTGTGAGAAAATAAACGTATTGGAAAGGATGTTGTAGTTGATGGGGGTTCATACTATACGATATCGCCGCCGTTATTTACATTTCGGCTCGTGGCGACATCTAAAAAACCTGGTGGAAGATGACATTTGGTAACGTATTCTCAGAGTACATTTGGCAATACTAGGTGACAACGCCTAGCTCAAAAGATACAATTTTAACATCAATAAATCTATGTATCACCGTGGACCAAACTAATTTTAACCTGCTACCCGGTCATGCAACACCAGATGGAACAAGAAATTATGTAAACACCGCAGTAATAAACAAAGGAAAGCCAGCTAATCACTTCCGAGTTTTCGACAATTTGTATCTCTCAAGTCTGGGAATCGGAACATATCTAGGCGAACTTAGTACAGAAGACGATCAATATATGGAGAATGCAGTTTATAATTCTGTCAAATCAGGAGGTGTGAACGTGATAGATACTGCTATCAATTATAGGGCCATGAGGTCAGAGAAGAGCATCGGTCGGGCACTCCTGCGATTAATTAATGACAGAATAATAACAAGGGATCAGGTATTTGTTAGCACCAAGAATGGCTACATAACAAATGATGGCGACTATCCTCAAGTTGACGTCATGGAATATATGCAGAAGATGTTTATCTCGAATGGCTTAATACGTGCTGATGACATAGGTTCTGGTTACAATGTTCTAAATCCCATCTATCTCAAGCGCTGTATAGACAAGTCTCTAGCCAATATGCATTTAACCACTATAGACCTTGTTTACATCCATAACCCGTTCGAAAGTTGGTATGAAGATGTGAGCAGGGAGAAATTTTTTCAGATGTTATCTAAAGTTTTCGAGGCGTACGAAGAGTATCGCTCCACTGGTAAGATAAGCTATTATGGAATGGCTTCATGGACATGTTTCAGAGTCTCTCCCCAAAGCAAGGAATACCTGTCTCTAGAGGATGTCACCAATCTAGCAGCAGATAGGGGTTCACATAAACACGGATTCAGATTTATCCAGCTTCCATACAACTTGGCTTATAGCGAAGCACTTCTCCTCAGAAATCAAGCCGTCGGAACAGAAAAGAACTTGACGATTCTTGAGGCCGCAGAAAAACTCAATGTAGGAGTGTTTACTAGCATGCCACTATTCCAAGGTCGATTGCTTAGGACTAGAATACCTGACTATGGAGGCCTGACAGATCAAGTTAGTAAACTCCTTCAAATTGTAAGGTCAAGTCCCTCAGTCATAGCTCCCTTGGTAGGTCAAAAGAAGCCCGATCATGTTGAGCAAAACCTAAAAATTTCAAATATTCCTCCTCTGGACGCCCAAGAACACAAAAATGCGGTAGAGATCTTATTAAGAGGTGCTGACTGACTCCCATGCTGAACCCGTCCATAGTTAGGACGATTTATCAGGACGTATCTTAAAAGAACCTTTTAAGAACAATATTTGAACTCCCTTTCCCCGCATTTTAGTCACTGTATTTATGGTTAGCAGCTTGTATACATCAATCTACCTAGACGTATACATCTACACTTATATCACATCAACGTCATGAGGATTGCTTTCTTTATAACCTGCTTGAGATATCTTAATGAATTCGGAATTCTGTTGCATCTGTAGAATATTTTTGGCCCCACAATAACTCAAACCTGAGCGTAGTCCACCAACTAGTTGCCTTACGATTTCTACCACACTCCCCTTATATGGAACCATAGCTTCCACACCTTCTGGAACGTAGTCATTCAAATCTTGGGAATCCATAATCTGAGGGTCTTCACGGTATTTTCTACCCAGAGAGGCATAAAATGAGGCCATTCCTCTATACATCTTGAACTTCTTGCCGTTTTTAACGATAGTTTTGCCAGGGCTTTCATCAGTTCCTCCTAGTAGGCTGCCAACCATTACAGTAGACGCGCCAGCCGCCAACGCTTTTGTTGCGTCTCCTGAGGTCCTAATGCCGCCGTCTGATATGACTGGAACACCGTATTCATCTGCAATCTTAACGCTGTCAATTACTGCTGTTAACTGGGGAACACCAGAGCCTGTTACTAGTCGGGTTATACATATTGAACCAGAACCAACTCCTACCTTTACCGCATCAACTCCCGCTTTAATCAGGCCCTCAGTACCGTCACCCGTAGCTACATTTCCAGCGATTAGATCGCATAAAGGAAACGCTTTCTTAATCAGGTGTATGGCGTTGAGAGCATTATCGCTATGCCCGTGGGCGATATCAACTACGATCGTATCTGCACCAGCTTCGAGCAACGACTCAGTCCGTTCTAAGAAATCACCCTTAACCCCAACTGCTGCTCCAACAAGTAGCCTCCCCTTCTTGTCCTTAGAGGCATGAGGATATTTTTCCATCTTCAGGATATCTTTGCTAGTAATAAGACCTACTATGGATCTATGACGATCAATCACGGGCAATTTTTCGACCCTGTGATCATGTAAAATCTCTTTAGCCTGAGAGGTACTAATTCCCTCGCTGGCAGTAACAACATCTTTGCTCATTAGCTCAGAAACCTTACGAGCAGGATTTTTTTCGAATGTGATATCACGACGTGTGATGATTCCGACTAGCTTCTTATCGTCGTCTTCTACTATCAATCCTGATACACCATATTCATTCATACTTCTATCTGCATCCTCTACCGTCCGAGTAGATTCGATAGTGTAGGGCTGCTCAATCATGAGAGATTCGGAACGCTTTACCTTAAGAACTTGTTCTACCTGTTCCTCTATAGTCATAAATCTGTGAATAATCCCGATCCCACCTTCTCTAGCGAGGGCAATAGCCATATCGTATTCGGTGATGGTATCCATATTTGCACTTACAACAGGAATGTTTAGCGTTATGCTCCGAGAAAGCTTTGTTTTCATATCAGTTTGAGTTCTCGATACAATGGGCGATCGTTTGGGGACCAAAAGCACATCGTCAAAGGTTAATCCTTCTCTAATACTCAATATCCTTTAACAGATTAGGCACGAAGTAGGATTATAAGCGTTTGCAGGTACAAGCCCCTAAAAAGGCAAGCGATGGGGAGACCATCAGATCCTAGGATTTCTGAACTTTAAGATAAACCTCGCTTCGGAGGCAGAATAAACCGGAGATTCATTAACCATGCCCGATTCGATCAACAAATGAGCCTACAGATTGTCAGGACACGGACTGTCTCCATAACATTATGCGTTCTAATTATTTTAGCCCCATTCATAGCGCTGATCAACTCAAGAACCAGCGAGGGAAATAATCGGTCTTCTGCCCTCAAATTGAGTAACTCTCCAATAAATGACTTTCTTGATATTGAAATACAAACTGGATTCGAAAAGTTCCTTTCAAAGTCCCGTAGTCTTGAAATCACATCGATGTCACGAACATACCATGGCATATCCTGGATACGTGTGAAAAACTGATTTTTTCCATACGCTCTGAAAAACCCAATGCAAGGATCGATAATTATTTTATCATTTTTGATCCCGTGATTTTTTGCAATACTTAAGCTTTCTTTTAATAATGATATAGTGCTCGACATCTTACCCGTTACGGTTGGTTTGGAGTGGCAACGCTTTTTTCTCCTTCCATAAGCCCCAAGTATGACTGGAAGTTTTGATTCTGCTATAATATTGGCGAAACTCCTATCATATTTTAATCCAGTTATGTCGTTCAGACAGTCAGCTCCTAGCTTGACAGCTTCTCTAGCGACGACAGCTCTTGGAGTATCGACAGAAATAGCCAAATCACAACTTTCTCTAACTATCTTGATGGCTTTCTTCAGTCGTTTGACTTCCTTTTCTACAGAAATGGTATTTCCTAGGTAGGGGGCCGTAGACATAGCACCGATATCGATTAACTGTGCCCCCTCCTGTTGCATAGTTATCGCTGCACTCGCTATGATCTTTGTCGTTGTTTTAATAGAATCCTTGTAAAATGATTCAGGGCTAACATTTAGGATCCCCATAACTTTGACTTGAGAGTTACGTGTTACAGATATTCTGCCTATCTTGGTCAACTGGAGCTCATACTCCAAATAAAATATAAAATTCTTGTCCGATACTGTGTTGTACTTGGCTAACTAGCTAACTAACCAAAATGCACCGGAACAATGAACGACCTGCACGAACAGGTATATTGCAGCTAATCACCTGTCTACTATGGATATGGTGCGCAGGCCATGTAACAAAGCATTAAAATATTCTTTCTACACAGACTATGGGTGCACGATTTGGAGCATTTACAAATTAAGATCTATAAATATATCAGAATTTGTTATTCTTATCTTGTTCAGTTTACATTTAGTTAAAGGTGTAGTTGAGGGCGCTCTGAATGGTTAGGACTCTTGACAAGACTCATACTGTGCTATCGTATGTCGAAGGAAGTTTGAGGAATGCGATAATTGCAGATGGTGGGGGTGAAGTTCATAATGGCTTTATCTTCTCGCTTCTAAATCCCCCTGTTCCCCTGGGAGGGAATGTTGTGTCTCTTGATATCTATGTAGACGAAATTCCGGTACCAAAAAAATCAATTTTTGTTGCGACGCCTGAAGATATTATCAATGCTTCATCTCTGTCAGAAAGTAGACCCATAGCCTTTAAGCCTTTCCAAAGTGCAAGATTCCTAATACTAACTGAAGATGTCTTAGAGAAAAGGAGACATAAAGTAGTTATCTTGAGCAAACTGGAAGGGTTTGAGCAGATAATTATTCCTTTTACTTTTACTGACCACGTATCAGGACAGAAGGAAAGAGTTTTCATTACTCCTCCTAGTGTCAGCGAAGACGATTTTGATGCCGCTACAAATGAAGATACGATCTTTAAGAATTTCACGACCCCTATAGTACTATCTGGGAAGAAGGCGTACATCGTATGTTCATCTAACGGTTCAATTTCTGCTAACTGGACTTGGATGGGAACGAGGTACGATAACGGAGGACTTTATGTTCCTCCAGCTAGAGCTTTCGGCCGAATAGTCGTTGAGATCTCAACTGACGAAGGTATTCGTAAGAGGCTTCCAAACTTCGTTGTGTCCTCAAGACACGAAAATGGAATGCTGTCTACACGAAACGAATTAGCAGGTTTACAAGTGAGAAGAACCCTCTTTGTACCGCCAGAAAATAAGGGTTGTATAATGATAGTTAATCTGTTTGACAGACGTTTAGAGGTTTCAAGGCTCAACACAAAAAGGAATAAGCACGGTAGACAGCTGGCCGATAAGAGAAGAGTTCGAGTACATTTTCTTATCGATGGAAACATAACAAGTTACGGCCTTGCAGCTATATCTCAGAGTAATTCATCAAAATTTATTACTTCCGAATATTGCCTGCAGATAGAGACTGCTTCAAGGAAGGGAATTGCCCATTACTATGGAACAATTGGGGTCGCACCCAAAGATTTGAAACCAGTAAAGGTCCTGACGGACTCCTTTGATAACGATATGGAAATTTCGTATGACATCGAAACTTCGCCGGGTGAGGTTAGCGAGCTTGCGTTGATAGCAGTTGGAAGCTTTACGACTCCTGAGGATTGCATAAAGGAATACTGCTACATGAGAGATAATTATAAGGATCTCTATGAAACCACAAGAACCCATTTTATTGAAATGTCTAGCTCTAGTCTTAAGGTTACCGGAGAATCGGATCAGAAGCAAAACAATGTTATTTCAAAATTGGTAAGGGCATTGGAGAAGGCAAAAGCGAGTATGGAATATCTCAAAGCAAATTATGATAAGTTGGGGTTAGGCATATGTGCGGGACTACCGAGATTCCCCAACTACTGGGCGAGGGATACTGGATGGTCTCTCAGAGGCTATCTCTCAATGGGAGATAACGAGTTTGCACTAGCCGTAATCGAGAATTTTCTTAGGCATCAGGCTAAGACAACTGGGTTAGGCTTGAAGGGAGAACTGCCCATGATTATTAGTGGAAGATCTTTCCTGCATGATACAACCTTTGGATCAGCAGATTCTACTTTCCTCTTTCCCTGGGCTATACGGGAATATGTCCTGGCTACTGGAGATGTTGTATACTTAAAAAAGAGGTGGAGGTCAATTGTTGATTTAGTTGACTGGGGATTTCTGAAGGACTCTGATGGAGATGGGTTGGTTGAACATGGATTCACAGGGATTGCAGAAAAGCTGCCGATACAGGATTCCACATGGATGGATCATATAGATAGGAGAAAAAGTGCTAATGACATCCAGGCCCTATTTTATGAGAGTCTCAGCATTGGAAGTGAGCTTGCAGGAATAGTTGGAGATGAATATAACCATAGGAGATGGTATGATTCGGCAATTAATTTGCAATCAAAGATAAACTCAGAATACTGGAACATAGAAGATGCATTTTGCTATGATACTATTCGACGTGACGGCTCTAAAGACCCCAGTATAAGGCCAAATGCTCTGGTTCTCATATTGACGGGTGCTATAAAGGATAGAAGCAAGGTAATATCCATTCTTTCAAGATTAGAAGAAAGTGATCTTACTACGCCATGGGGATTAAGGACGCTGAGCAGCCTTGATCCGAAATATCATCCCAGTCTCTATCACGATGGTGCTGTCTGGCCTCTAGTTACAGGTTGGGCAGCAGTTGCTCAAGTAAAACAAGATAGGAGGGAACAGGCGCTTTATTATCTGGAATCTATGGCACAAAGAATCTTACGCGAGAATGGAATGTTTGCAGAAACGTATAGGGGTGATAGGCCTGAGCCGTTTAATTCCTGCATCCTGCAAGCATGGTCTGTGGGCATGTATGTTTATGCATTCCGTGAGATGATGTTAGGAATGAAAATAAATATGACTGAGAATAAGGTTCTGCTAGAACCTCGGATCCCTGAGTCTCTACAAAGCGTTTGTATGCCAATTAACTTCGAATACAGGATTTCTGCTGGTAAAGGTGTAGGTCAGTTAAAGGTAAGCATTGAGCCAGCTAAGCAGAGGATATTTGCAACCTTTAAAAGCAATAATTTCAATCCTCGGCCAGATATTTGTAGCGATTCTTACTCGATTAACTAAACACATGATATTGTGCACTTAGAATAAGTTTACCGTGCATAGCTTTCATCTGTGGGTTCAATTTTAATCCGAAATAATTAAGTACGTATTATACAAATCTAGCGACAGCTGACTTGTTGCGATGATGGTTGTCGATAAAGGAAAAATATTTCAGGTTATCCTTAACCAGAAGCCCCGTTCGGTAGCCCTTAACGGACCAGAAGGCCTAGTTATTCGAATACAGGAAATTGCTGACTATATCGAAGAAACATTCCACCTACCCGCCTACATTATTGGCGACACGTGTTGGGGGTCCTGTGACTTGAATACTCATGCGGCTGATGTGCTAGGGGCTGATATTCTATTTAGCATTGGTCATAGTATAGCCATGGAGTCAATTGGTAAGAAAGTGGTAATGATTGACGCTTATGATGACATAAGTTTCGATGAAGTGGCAAGGAAGTGTGCTTCAGAGTTAAGGTTTAATTACAAAGCAGTTTCATTGCTTACAGATAGTCAGCATCTTAAGCAAATTCCTCGCGTAAAGAAGATATTTGAAGAATTCGAGTACGAGGTACTTATAGGAAAAGGAAGAGGTCAGTTAAATGATGCCCAAATTTTTGGCTGTGAGTTTTATCCAGCCTACCATCTACGACAGAAAGTTGATGCGTTCGTATTTTTAGGACAAAGCATGTTTCATTCGGCAAGTGTTGCAATATCAACCAATAAACCTACCTACATGCTGGATCCTTACTTTCAGGAATATTCTGAGGTGAGCAAGTTTGCTCAGGTTCTCGTAAATAAAGCTACTTTAGCAATCTATAAAGCTCTGGATGCCGAAAGAATAGGTATAATTATTGGATTGAAGGAAGGGCAGTTTGCTAAAGTCAGGGCTCTTGAATTGAAAAAAGCATTGGAGGGAGTGGGTAAGAAAGTACAGTTGATTGCACTGACAGAAATTACTAGTGAACGTGTTCAGATTTTCAAGCGGATCGATGCTTTTATACAGGTCGCATGTCCAAGGATAGCTACAGACGATCATTTCGATAAACCCATGCTTTCTGTTCCCCAAGGCCTGGCTTTAATTAGGTTGCTCAAAAACGAACCAATAGAAGATTTTCTAGGAGTCAAACATTGGCTATAGGCGAGGCTTACCAGCTTAGTTTGGTTTGTTAGGTTGAGTATTATGGAATCTCATTTTAAATAAGTAGGTTGACATATACTACGGTACGGATGGCCTCAAGCATTTGGCGTGTGCTATATAGGTTAGAAGAAAGATCAAAACTCGAAAAATCTGGAAAGGTATCTGTATCTAGGCGAGGAATGATGCTTGCGATCACATACGAAACAGGACTGTTTTTTAATATTCTTCTTAGAGCTATGAACGCTCAACGGGTTTTGGAAATAGGGACCTCCACGGGTTACTCAGCATTATGGTTGACAGAAGCCGTCTTGTCTAACATGAGTCGTGCCGGCGATAGAAGAGGACACATAGGGAAGGCAATAATTACCATGGAGAACGATCCTAGGAAGATCAAGAGAGCGTCCAAGAATTTCTCTGATGCGGGCGTTACTGATAAAATTGATATAATGGAGGGTGCAGCGCTTGAGAACCTCCTAGCACTTTCTAGCGAGGCCCTTAGAACCCAAAACCTTTTTGATTTTGTGTTTTTTGATGCTGATAAGGAAAATCTTAAGCAGTATTTTGACTTGGTTCTCCCTATGCTAAGGGTTGGGGGTGTTATTGCTACTGATAACGTGGTCTATCCCAAGGACTATCATTCTATGATAGTGTCCTTTCTTAAGTATATCAGGGCCAAGCCAAATGTCAAATCAGTAACAATCCCGATCGGGCATGGTGAGGAGATCACGACCAAATGTGCCTAGGCCAGAATTGATAGCGACCTATAGCTTTACAGCTTAGTCGTCCCTATTGAGTAATCGTATTACTAGCTTTTATCATATCTCAATGATGGTGAACTCGTCTAGACAAACTTACAAGCAGGTACTATAGGGCTTCCTCTCCAGTCTTTTTATTCTTAAAATCATAAGCCTCGATTACATTATGAACAAAAATTTTGCCGCTAATATTTGATCCAGTACTCATAGCTTTTAGAATGTCATCGATTATCTTAATGGCAGTCTCGTCTGTTGTAACCACTTCGATTTTTGTCTTTACCACAAATTCTGGAACGTGCCTTTCTATTCCTCTACCTAGCGATATCTCCTCACTTTTTGAACGTCCTCTTCCTCTGATAAGATGAAAGTTCATGCCACCAACCTTATGTTTATGTAAAAGGTTATTTACCTCGACAAGATGTTCATGGGAAAAAATTAATTCTAGCTTCTTCATACAAAAACAGCTCTTTTGAATACATAGTATGGCAAAGATAATATACTTAACAGCCAGGCGGGATTGACGGAGTCGCCACATATATCTTATAAAGCCGTACTAAGTCCACGACCAAGGGGGCATGCCCCGTAACCTGCATTGTTGCCTGATAATTGCGCGTGCTTTCTCGGAAGCTTCTTCTTCGCTGCAGTTTTTCTTTAGATACTGTACCAAAAGTTCTCCATAAAGTTTTTTTGCTCTTTCCTCAGTAAATTCTTTGTAATCCTTATATTCTCTGCCTTTATAATCCGAACCTAAATGATGGGTCCCAGTCGTAAAGTCTTCTATTCCCTTCAGTTCGTTGTACTCTTTTTTGCAATCAGGACATGTGTCTTCAAAAAGCTCTGTGTGGACTGGACATTTGGTCATTTTCACATTTCTTCTTATGGATACCAACACTATATGTGTACTCTCTAGGGAGGTTATTGTCAGTTGGTTGTTGTTAATACTTCGAAGTATAGAGCCGAGAATCGCTATAATCATATACAGAATCATATATTGGCCTGATGGCTTTTCAGTTGAGGCGAATCTCTTAATAAGACGTGATGCTAATACGACCAGATGGGCAGCGATACAGATAATCATGAAAGTAGCGACATCTCGGACGAAAACAGTGATGAGGAAGATCTGATAGATGAGTTTGGTCCGGAAGAGTTCGATGGCGATTACGAAATTGACGACTAGGATAAAAGTAGAGACACTTCAGATTTGCGATCAGCACTTCCATCCAGTTGCAATTAGAGGCAGAGCCTTGTGTACGATTGTTACTGTCAGTCAGACCGCTTTACTATTTCAAGTATAATTTCAGTCCTGTTCGATCAGTATCCTGCCGCGCATAGTTTCTGGATGCAAAGAACAATAATATTCAAACGTCCCAGGAACTCTAGATGCTATCGCAGTAGTGAACGATTGTTCTGTGGACAAGTAGGCAGTATTAATGTTTAAATCGTCCACAATAAAATCATGTCTCCTAAAGTCCTTATTTAATATCGATATCTTCTTCGGGACACCTGCTTTCACATGGATATCTGGATTCGTTTTATTAAACATATCATTTTCTGCAATTAATAGCACACCCTCGACAGGTTCCACAGATGATTCCTCTGGAGCGTCCAGTAAATTTCCAATTCCCCATAGAGCTCCTACAACAGTAAATGATATCGCCACGATGGCGACGATGTTATTGCGAGCAGTCACTTCATCAATTAGTATTTACCTTGGACTAGATAGCTATTCTAAAACCCTGTTTGAATCACTTTTCTACCTACTCTAACCATAGCTTACATATCTTCTCCTCAAGTCATTGCGTAGTTTGGACGCGAGTTTTTCAGCAACCTGTTTTTGACTCTCATTTTGACCCGCTAGATCTTGCACCGTGTACACAAACGGACCATATACATAACTATTCCCACTTACAGGCTTGACTGTTTCGAGAGGGCGCAATATAGAATTGAATCGTGCATTCATTTCTGTTTCTCTAGCGGCAGCATTCAATTGTTGCTCTTGGGAGAGCTGCCTTAATAAATTCATCATTATTGATGGATCGAGCTTCCTATAGCCAAATGGAGCTAAGCCTGTTCCAAGCCGACTTTCGATCTTTGTACCATCTATATCTACCTTTGTTCCAAGCATCATTGGACGCGGTTTGTATATGGAATCAATCTTAAGTTGCCAAACCTCATCAGTGCTTGACACAGTCGCATCAAAAAACCCGTCTCGGTGGGAGTTCGTCGATATAATAAAGTTCCAATTCTTTGGGTTGGAAGAATATCTCTCGAAAAGATATTTTGCTAATGTACTATCCTCTAGAATCTCCATACTAAAGCAAGGGTATTATGACGATACGGCCATATTTAGTTTCGTGGTCCTCCGCTTAAATTTAACTCTGGTGCAACAATTATAACTTCAAATCCCCGATATGTGCATTGTACGGGCCTAATGGCAAATGAGAAAAAGCAACAGAGATGGTTTATAAATGCCCCTATCCTTCCAGGTGAACACCTAGCGTCTATAGAAGAATTTGAGAGGGGAAAAAATACCTATGTTGATAATGGTTCGATCCGGTCTATGACGGTAGGGACTAAAGTCTGTGATTTTAAAACACGAACTGTTAGAATCGATCAGAAAAACTCTCCCATGTTACCAAAAATTGGAGATATTTTGGTTGGTTACGTAGAAATGTTGTTTGGAAGCATGCTTTCGATAAGGATATTGTTCATAAACGGTAGGAGATCAGCTGCTGGCTTCTCTGCAATTACCTCTACAAGGATTAGCGGAGGAGCATGGGGACGAGAAAGGGGGGATCGGAAGGGAGGAAAGATTGTCTTTAGGATAGGGGATATCATTAGAGGTCGAGTAGTCAGCTTATTGAATTCAACTATTCACATTGTGATAGACGAAAAAGAGTTTGGTGTACTTTATACTATTTGTTTTAATTGTGGGGGAGACACTGTGCGTGTGAACAGTAACACGATAAAATGTATTGAATGCGGTTTGTATGAGGAAAGGAAATTGACGCACGATTATGGTAAGGATACGTTCCGTTTGATCCATGAAGCAAGAAGCTAAGAAACTCATATGTTAACGCAGAAGGTTGCGTTTCAGGGTGAACCTGGAGCTTATGGAGAGATGGCTACAATGAGTCATTTTCCGAAGGCTGAGCTATTTCCCATGCCATCCTTTCAGAGCGTATTTCGCAGCTTAGATGTCGGTAAAGTTGACTTCGGAGTGATCCCAATCGAAAACTCGATTGAAGGGAGCGTCAATGAGAACTATGACTTGCTCCTAGAAACCAAAACGGTCGTATGCGGCGAGATTTATCAGCGGGTTCGGCATTGCCTCATTATCAACCCCAGCGCAGACGAGTCAAAGGTTAGCTCTGTGTATTCTCACCCTCAGGCTCTTGCTCAATGCAGAGTGTTCCTTGAGAAGAAAAAGCTTGAACCAATTCCAACTTATGATACTGCTGGTGCAGTAAAAATGATAAAGAAAAGGAGATTGAAGCGCGCCGCAGCCATTGCTAGCAAGAGAGCCGCACACCTTTATGGAATGAAAATTTTGGTTGAAGGGATCGAGGACAAGAGAAATAACTATACAAGGTTTCTCGTTTTATCAAAAGTGCAATCCAAACCAACGGGGCATGATGGCACCTCGATAATATTTTCTGTCAGACATATCCCCGGCGCGCTTTTTGTTATATTGAAGGAATTTGCCAGGCGAAGGATTAACCTTACCAAAATAGAATCGCGCCCTACAAAAGAGGTACCGTGGGAATACTATTTTTACGTAGATTTTGAAGGACATTGCAGCGATAAACAAACTAGAGATCTTATTGATGCGGTGAAGAAGAAGACAATTTTTATCAAGATTTTAGGTTCTTACGAAAGGGGAAAATTTCATTAGCATATGCTACTAGCGGTTCTTTAGCCTCAGACCTAGCCCTGTAAGTATTACCCCTGTTATAATTAACATCATCTGACCACTGAAAGCGATCGGATTGCCCTTGGTATATGCGCTTCCTTCTATATCCAGTTGAGAATCTCCAGTATTCTTGACTGTTATTGAGTACTCTCCTGTTTTTTGGGCAACAAGAATGTAGTGGAAGTCAGAAACATCATCTTCTTGTTTTATTATTTCTCTATCTGGATCGGTAATGCTAACATTGAACAACGACCCTGCGATCGTGATATTTGCGGTGTTTTCAACATCCATATTAGGAGTAAGAATGTCGCTTTCGCCAGGTTGTATTGTATTGTCTATGGGAACTTCAACAGGGATACTAGTATAGATTGCAGATATGGTTCCCACAATTATAAATGCGAATCCTGCAGATAAGAGTACGTAAAAAGCTTTCTTCTGCTTTGAGATTGTCATTTGTCAGTGATACTAGTTTCAATTATAAAAATAAGTGGTTGAAATGTCTTTCACGGCGCTTGAATCTCCCTGACGCTCAGATCCTTAAAATCCCAGATGATATTATCTGATCTGAAAGTAACTATCGAACCTCCGTTGGTGATTACATAGTTTTTTGGTCTCCCACAGTCCGCGCTATAGAATTCAGCATCAGGACTGTTTGCGTACCAGTTACCGTCGTCTGTTATATTTGTAACTTGCACCCAGTAATTTGTATCCCTATTATCAACATAGGACTCCATCTTCACGGCAGTGTTGTTGTTTATGTTGTACATCACTGCCTTAAAGCCAACCCAGCGATTGAGCAGAGAATCAACTACTACTTCATCTCTATCCATCTCTTCTGTGTATCCCCCAGGAAACCAAATTTCCTTTTTCCAGCCAACAGTCCCGTTTGCATCCAGGATTGCTGTAAGTGCTGATCCTTCACATGGAGAATCAGCGTTATGACTTCCGCCTCGAGCCAGCCAATTGAGATCGTGGTCATCTGTATTGACCCTGCTGTTATTATCAATCGGGACCTTACCCAGTATCTTTGCATATCCTGTAATTTCTACGTCCCTCCAAGGTTCCGTATTTCTCGGAGTATCAATATTCAAGCGCACATTAGTCTTATTTATCCGCCATGAACCATCTTCCTGTCTAGTAATATTAGGGTTAGATGTAATGAAAAATATTCCGTCACTTCTGGGATCATTCATATCGATAAACCATTCCCTTCCGCCATCCTTTGTCGGATATATTTTCTTTATTCCAAAAATATCGTTAGCATGTGGACCAGAATGCGATGAAGACGCGTGATTTCTATCAATACTAGCGGTGGCTACTTCGTAGAAAGAGTAGGCGCCATTGCCTACCAGGAATTCTCTCGCTGGGATTTCAACAGAGGTAAGAATCAACATATTGAATATAAAGAAACAATAAATTACTGCGCTAACCTCCTGCATAGCAAAGATTATCATCGTCATGTGTATAAGTAAATCTTGCGGAATTTGATTTGAGATTATTATTGTAGTGGATTCATATATTACTTTTTAGTATCAGGTTCTTTACTTATGCAGTTAGGTATCACTGGTTGTGTAGGGAAATGAGTATGGGGTCTACACCAGAACCTTAAGGATTTCATTTTGGAGTAGCTATCTGGAAGGGTACGAAGTCATTTGTCATGAAGATACAAGGCTTGTTAATAGCTTGACAGAATATCAAGCTATTTTCGGCTGCTTGTTTACATTCAGACTTATCTTCACATTCCTCATCCTGGTCGATATTTTGTTTTATGTTTTCAAACAGTTGATCTAGATAGTCGCTGTCGTTTTCTGCGGTCGCGATCTCGATTGATGTTGTAATGAATCCACTAATTAATAGAATCATAACCTTTATCCCCCCATTAGTTACCAGTGATAGACGAATCTCCATATCAAATGTTGAAGTCACCTATTATATCAGGAATTCCTTAAACTCATTGTTAACAAATCATAGTTACTTTTTTGACTCTAAATCTCTGATCGTTGTCCTCAATAATAGTGTAACATTTCAATTAAATTGTAGATCAAGATCCATCTAACCATACACTCTAACTACATTCTTGTACTAATTGAGTGGTGACGGTAGATAATTTTGTTGTTTATCTCTTTAGTACCAATTTGCCAGACTCTAGATATATCAAGTGTGCAATAGCACTTTCGAAGAAGTTTGGAAAATAACATTAGATCTGTACGAAAATTGTTGTCCATAGTTGCAGCTGCAGTACTACTTCAGTCAGCTCTTCTAGTGATCTCTCCGGCAAATGCAGGAGGAGACGGTGACAGTAAAACAGAGATAGATCAAGACGTCAAGCAAAAGCAGAAGTGCAAAGTGGGGAACTTTGATGATCCTGAAGATTCATCATCTACAACGTTTGGGTTCTGCAATCAGCAGGGACAAAATAACTTCGCTGGAGGAGGCAGCATTGGGAGTGCTGGCATTCCTGTAGGACCATGATTCAATTGAATCGGAAAGCAATATTGAACCACACGCACAAGCCAAAAGGGCTATCCCTCTTTTTTTGTCTGTAGATGTAGACATTTCATGTGACATTACAAATCCTTGCATGGCGTTAATTGTAACGATAGAATAGAATGTTTGAAGCTCGTCTTTTTAGAACTTCGGCTTCGTCTTGGGCACATCGGTAATTGCTGTGAATATCAGTTAAGTAGCATTTCTTCCCAAACATGTCAGATTAGAGTTTGGAGAGTCTCGAGAATATAGTTTTAAAATACACCCATCAATGGTTTTTCTAATTGCTTCATTCAGCACTAGTTCCTAGATGACATTAGAAGACTTTGTTCCATTAGTATTAGAACAGAGAATTATCGTATTGGTATTGGAATGTTTGATGGTACTGGCTATGACTCTATAATACATGTAAAAAACTACAGCTTTATATGATCGTATATGAGTATTCGTACAAAAAAAAGGGGAGTTTGGCTTTACTCGGTCAGAGCTGTCTAACAGAAGGTCAGTATTTCTACGTTGTCGTTACAGGCTAGCATCGCACCTAAGTTAAATGCGCCGCTTATCGATTGTTTTTGTTTTTGTTTTGCGTTAAACTCTGTTTCGCTGTCGCTGCCGCCGGCGAATGCTTGTTGTGCTCCGGCGGTGAATGCTGTGGTCATCAATGCAGAAGCTGCTATTATTGCAGCTAGCATCAAGGTCTTCGAATTCATCACAACATAAATTCTAATATTAGTATTTCTATGGTGCGCCAAATTGGGTTCCTAAAATAAGTAGTAATAATAGTAAATAAAATAAGTCTCCCATCAACACAGAATATTTTCTTCCTTTTTTGGGAATAGGCATCTTTACCTTCGAATCTGATTTAGATCTTATTACGTCTATTTTTGCTGCATATCGCAGTCAAAGATAGCGTTAGACGTACAGGTCGGCTGTTCGCACATGTTGATCGATTTATGCTTGTACCGCGCGTTAGTTACCAAGTTACGGAAATATCAACGCCCTCTTTCATGATAGAACCTGTTGATTGCATCTGTGATTGTGCTGTAAGTAGTTTCATTTTACATAGTATATCTACCATATATATAATATATATGGAGTATATTCGAAAACGATAAAACTGACGTACAGAATACTGTGCAGTTTGAACCTCTTGTCAAAAGTACATGTGATTGATTGTACTCTGAAAGTAATCCACTTAATTGTTAGCTTCCAATTCGAGGAATTCTAAATATACGGGAATTGTAATATGTATGCAGTTACATGAAAGAAAGAAAAATCTTTGTAGGTGCAGTATTAGCCGTCATTGTTGTATCACTGGTGACGATAACAACATCTACCGAGGGGGGAACTTTACTTCAACACGTTTATGCCACAAATAATGGAGACGACGACGGAGATGAAGAAAGCAATACTGAGATAGAAACGGAAGAAGAGAAGGAATGTGTAATCAGTGGTGTATTTAATACGTGTGTAATGAGTGATGCCCCTCAGGGAGCCGCGCTAGAACAAACTACGCGAGATCCGAATGAAGTGCCAATCATATTAGCCCTCCCTACCTAATTTTTTAGGTTGTTTCTTGTTGTATAATACTACCAATGCATGGGGTAAACCTCATCTCCACTGATCAGGCGGAACATTATTCTTCATATTTTTATGATTTTCATATATTATATCAATGGGCGGTTCAAATGGGTAGATAGTTTTTTGTTGGTAAGAGTGTGATATCACAGATATACCATTGCTGGCTAATAAGTCATATGATAAAGGTGAAGATAGGCGTTCTGGCAACTACAAGCACAATAGTTCTAGTATTTTCCCTTCTGATAGGACAAACAGCGGTACCTTACGTGGACGCTGCATATCCTCGTGATATATCGGCACAAGATAGTATATCCCAAGAAGAGCTCCAAAATATTCTCGATTCCATAGGAATAGACCTGCAGGGTCTTCCTGTTTCAAACCTAGGTAACGATGAAGGGGGCTTTGACTCGGCAGATCAGGTTTTCTCTCAGAAACTCCAGCCTAAACAGAATCCGACCGAAGAACAGAGCAGCGGCGAGGATATCGTTGATGAAGAGGATCAGGATGAAGGGGATCAGGATGAAGAGGATCAGGATGACTAAAAATCGGATTAAATTGGGATTGGGGACATAAAAACTCCCCGAGTATTTTTTAAACACCACGGGCTGTAATACTAATGTGATTGCTTGGTAAAAACTTGGTACAGCGCCAACTGACTTTTTCATACATATTATCGATACAAGTTATTTCTACTCTAAATTAGTGCTTACTATAATTAAGTAATAAGTACGACAATATTTCGAATTATCATTTGCTAACTCCTTTTTTTATGGAGTTATATGGAATCCTTATGAACAAGGATCATGTGTAGTACTCCATATAAAACTGATAAGTACTTCCATATACAATGAAATCCATAAGGAAATCTATGTTTGTGTACGTGTCACTGTGGGCTGCGGGAACGCTCGGATTATTGATCTCGCCAGACTTTGTGCCACGTGAAGAGGCTTCCGCGGCTTGTGAACAGCTGTTCGAGGCACGAGAAATAGCAAGAGAGGCTATTCAGGGTCAGGTGTCAGAGACCATGCAGAACCAACCAACAGTTGCTCCGACCGAACGAGACATCCAAGAGGCGTCCAATCAGGGCGAGAGATTGTTTCAAACTTTTACTGACGTAGTAGAAGCAAACGCTGCAGCCCAGCTAGACTGTATGACAGTTGCAGAGCCTGAGTAACAAAACCAACGTTACAGCACCAAACCCTACTTTTTTTCTAAGTTTTAATAGTTTTTAAGCGTAGCCTAAAGTCCAAGTCCTTGGTTCTTGACCCTCAATTTATGGGGTCGGCCGGATTCGAACCAGCGGCCTCCAGCGCCCGAGGCTGGCATCATACCAATCTAGACAACGACCCCGCAATTGGGTTAGTAGTTTCAGCATAATAAAACTGTAATTTCTTGTCTCTGCCAGCCTATGCTGACTTATAATCTTCTCCGTCAAACTAGTCCTCATAAGGATTATCTATATTGGGGGACTCGACAACTTCACACGGTTGGTTTTCCTAACAGCTTATTGTACGGCAGGGATCATCATTATTACAGGCAGTAGTATTGGAAGAAGATTTACCATCTGCGGAAATAATCGCCATGCTTGCGAGGGTAGTGTGTTCCGTTTTTGCAATCATGGCTCTAGTATTCCTGGGTTAAGGATGTTTCCACTCTCATTATATCTTATATGGGCTTTCACTCACTGTAGACATAAGTTGAAAACAGATCTGAGAACGATGGAAATCTACATTGTGCCTCCATTCATAATACGATGGCATTACTTCTGATACTTGTAGCTCGTACGTCGTTTTCCCGAAACGGCGATGCTTTGTTCCCGTTTGTCTCATTTCTCTCGTATTTATCAGGAGAGTCAGATAAATATGTCATTGCACGCCACTAGATAGCTACTCTGGTCGGTTCTATGCTTGACCTATCCGTCAGTCACTGCTTAATCGAATTCTGATATGTCTTCTAAGCTATCTTCCACATCGTCTAAGCTATCTTCATACGGACTCTGAATGTTAGGTGTCTCTGATACTTGGCACGGTTGGTTATCGATGCAAACCATCGAATAGCAAGGCTGATCGTCGACGCAAACCGTAGAACTTGACGACGACGATCCTGTGTTTGGGACCAGAGCAAAAGCTTTTGGGTCAGAATGAACCCCTGCATATGCAACAAGTAAGACTGCTCCTACGAAAGATATTACCAGACAAGCCTCCTTGTTATATTCCATCTAATGATTCTCACACCTGAGATATATCTGTATTAAGAATATTTCCACCATAATATATTATGCTTGCATTTGGGTAGGCATAATTAATGCAACCAAACTCTTTCTCTCATGGAAGGATACTACTCGAAATTATTGGATATAATATGCATAGAAGAGGTATGAAACATTGACTTCGAATTACCTGAGTAATTTCTTGTCGAATGTGAGACTCTTGGAAAAGCGTTTTTCCTCGGTAATCTGTAATCAGTGAGATGTGATATTGTCAGCATAATCAACATAGTTTGTCGTCACGACTTGCCTAACAGTGTTTTATTGCAGACTTAGCGAAAGTTAGGACAGACGGAAGAATGAAATTCATAAATTGGGGTGGAGGCCTAATTTCTGTATGAAGAACCGTTCTGACGTAGAGATAATGGCTTCTCTTTTGCGTGCTGCTTCAAAGAAGTGGGAATATAAGACTACGATAATGAATACAGCAGAATTGTCACATTCCCAATTGGTTAGGTACCTTGCCATCGCCGTACAAAAGGGATTGATCGAATATTCAGAAAATACCGGGCTGTATAAAACGTCAGAAGATGGAATGCATTATCTAGATAAATACATGCAGCTTCTTCGTCTTCTTCCCGCCATACCTGACTTGCCAGACATTATAGTTGATGAGACTGACGTGGTAGCCGATGAGGCATCAGATCAAGAAAATGAAGCGGTAAAGATAGCCGGTAATACGGCCGGCTAACTCATCAGCAACAAGTTAAACGCCTATCGATCTCTCTTTACACTTTCAAGGCAGTTTGATTTCCGCTGCAGATAGGCAGCAAGATTATCTTAAGTTACTTATCTATGACATGAAAATCATAGATCTTGATATCGGAGTTTTTATCCTTCCCCCTTCCGAAACAATACTCTAGCATTGAATAGAACGCTGGAAAAGAGTCTACCATACCTATCAGAACCGAGAATATTAAGGTCTGGAAGTGCATGAAAATCC
>CAYTQD010000012.1:0-29937 GCA_964439995.1 uncultured Nitrososphaeraceae archaeon | reverse complement strand
CGTTAGCAGATAATGACACTGTAAGATCCATAGCTAGAACCCTACCACACCGCCAATGTTTAGTTATCGGGAAGGCTGTACGTGACTTACCTATGGTCGTAAGGATAACATCAGCAGATGTTATGGATTTAGGTCAGACTAAAACGTTCTTTAAGGGTTAGGTTGTTTTCCAAAACTACTTAATAACTTTACTACCACCTCGCTCTTTGCTCCCAATATCGATTGCCTCGTTTACAGTTGAAATGAAGATTTTGCCATCTCCAGGTGACCCTGTACTTGCTACATCTAATATCGCTTTGACAACATTCTCTACTTCTGAGTCCTCAACTACTGTCATAACAGTAGAACGGACCGAAAATTCAGAGGTAAACCTTGAAGTTCCTCTTTGGAACTCCACAACTGGTTTTTCTCCTTTTCCTGTGCCCTTAGCGTCCAGAACTGTGCATCCACCGACTTTAGCGTTCTTTAATGCTTCATTTACAGCAAGAAGCTTTTCACTCGCAATTATGGCTTCTATACGTTTCATATTGTGCTATAAAATGATATAACGATATAAGGTTTTCAAGCAATATCTTTAGCTAAATAAATATAACCATAGAAGCACAAATAATGAAATTATCATAAATAGGCAGGATTAGGTTGTTGGTATATGCGGTTGATTACAAAAATCCTCTCGAGCCCGAACGCACTTAATATCAGGTAGACCCAAAGCATTTTGAGGCATCACTGTTCCTGGTTCTGTAAGTCCACCATACGTAGAAAATGTAAGTCAGTCTTACTGGGACGGATCCAGAAAGGTTTATCCTTTCTCCTCTCTCTTCTACAGGTAAACACCTCAAACGAGCACAACTGGGCATTGACTATACAGGAGCATTTTTTACATAATCAAAAACTGTTACGTTAATTTTCTCCAGTACAGATCTATCGTTGGTTATTATATTCTTAATGAACTGATCGGCGATTACTATAACCTCGTCAAATTCGTTACTTGTGAGGAATTCCCTAAAGGACTCTACAAAACTCGGGTAATCATTTGTTTGATAAGTTGTCACTTTCGCAACCAAATTGTGTGCCGCAGGAAAAATATCAGATAGTTCCACAGGAATAATTCCAAGAAATCGATTATATGTGCAGATTTGGGCCTCTGGAAATTTACTAGCTAGCATCTTAAAATCTTGTGTCGCATAGAATGGGTGAACGCCGTGTTCCGGATATAAAATAAGCATTCTACCAGCCCGACGATTTTGAGTTGGCCTAAATTTAGAAACCATTTCTCTAAAGAGTACAGCCTCCGGTCTAAACTGGTCAATCGGATCAAAGAAGAAAATGGCCTTTTGTTTGAAGAGATATGTTCCTTGCCTCAATAACTCACAATTCCTTAGAATTTCCACTGATTCCATAAGCTTTGGGTGCGCCCGGCATTTCTGGATGACATATTCCCACAACCTCCCATTGACAATCGCCTGCTTTACAGAGTTAAGCTCGGTTTTCAGAGTATACAAATTATGCTTTGCTATCTCAGTAACTCTTATCTCCCTATCGTTTTCGAGTAATTCCTTCACGCTACTGTATTTAGTACAAACCGGGCAGTGACACGGTAAGTAGGATAAATCTTCAAGTCTGGCAGTCCCGTTTGAATACATATAACGATTATCTTTAGCGTATAACACATAGGATGCAGAATCAAATGTATCGCAACCCAATGCAACTACTAACGGGATCGTTAGTGGGTGCCCGGCACCGAAAAGGTGAAATGGTTTGATGGGAACAGCACTTTTCGCTGAAGCGATCATCTGCGCTAGTATAGAAAATTCATATGTTTCCATAATCTCTACAGGGCTTCCCAGTGCCATAATAGGAAACCCCATTTTATCAAGTTCGCTTGCAGAATACTGAATCAAGTCCAAGTGTTCGGCTCCTTGTATCGGCCCAGCCCATATCGGCTCATACCTATAGTTCTGTTTGTTATGGTCATCCTGAGATAGGCGAATTGTATCCCTTGCATTCTCAAGTGTACGATCAACATGACTCTTAGCTGTCGAATGGTCCGAGCCGTAACTGGTAGGATTGTCTAGTGGTACACAAATATCACTTTGGATATCCATTTCAAATTGCGCAATTACATCGGCTTCAAAACCTATCGATCCGTACTCAAGTACTTGATAGCCACCGGAATCCGTCATTACAACTCCATCAAAGTCTATGATGTCGTGAATTCCTTTCTTACGCGCTTTATCCCCATAATGTTCTAATGCAATATATGCATTCGTAATAACAGCATTGAAACCTAGACTTTTCAAAAATTTAGGACTGATAGATTGTCGCAGTGGATGGACAACTGGCACAAACGCTGGAGTTTCAATAATCCCGTGAGGAGTTTCTAACCTACCTATACGAGCAGCTAGGTCGGTGCATCTAACCTCAAAGGTCACAGGGGATCGTGATATTTCATCAGACTTTGAGACAAATTTCAAGAATATCTACAGAATCATAATTATAAGGATAATAAAAGAATACCCTGTGTTAGATTGAGATCATTTAAAGAGTATGTAGTGCGGTCACCGGGATTTGAATTCCCGCCCTACCAATTCAATAGGGTCCCGGGTTGCGGGCTGACCTCGTACGATAGATACATGGAAGGCCAGTGTCCTAACCAAACTAGACGATGACCGCGCTACAAATATTAGCCGATTGTGTTGCATATTAAATCTTAACGTTCTAAGAGCTTTGATCTGAATTTGACAACACGGCTAGACGGTCTGTCTCATGTGTCGCCTATAATTTCATTGGGTAAGACGCTAGGAGATGACTAAGATAATGTCTATCTAGCAGGGAATCAGCTCTAAATCCGGAGGCAAAATCGGTTACAATCTATTTTTTCCTTCCGGGAACATACGATTAAGCACAATATCCACCGCTTTATTCATTACTTTTCTTTTGTAGTGGGCTAAACCTTTTCTTGGAGTATCTAGCGCCTTTTCCTTTTCAACTTCTTTAGCTGGTCTATGATCTAAGGCACCTTCGAACTGAACCCGGTAGCCTTTTAGTCTTGATAAAACTACAGTATCATAAATTTCCCTGAGCCAAACGGAGCCTACAAAGTACAAACACGGAGGATTAGTTCTGCTCTCTATCAAAGCCATTGCATTATCAATACATTCAGAAACACTTTTGGAACTATGATCCTTTGCAATTATTTCCGGTTCAACTCCGGCCTTTATGAGCATATTAGAAATATATTCACAATCTTCTTTACTTCCAACGACTAAGATCACGGTTTTCTTCCCATCTGGTTTTGATTGGAGGACAATTCTATACGTTTTCAAGCACAACTTTACACGTTCATTTATATGATCAGGGATTCTATTCTGCCCGTTAAGCAAGTTTTGTAGATGGATTGCATAAAGAATAATAAGATTTCCATCAGTAAAGCGATATTCCGACAAGTACGTCTGTATTTATAAGCTTCACATTTATACATTCGCTATAGAAGCTGTCTCTTATATGCGGATCATCACATGCTCACGGGCTACTAATGTCAGTCCCTTATAGCTGCAAAAACGAAATAGTGGTCAGGTGAAGAATATTATAGCTCGTAGAAACTCTAGCAGTCGCTCTCCGCTTTGTCAATATAGTCTGAGATATCTATTTTACCACTTCCCGGTATTCTTGCAATTTCAAACCTTTCCCTAGATTTAAGTAGAGTAGCTGTTGCATCTATCCCTACCTTGGCTGTAACTAAGTTATCTTGATCACTAGATGGATCCAGACTCGATCCTTTGGCATTAGTAATTATTATCACTCTCTTGTCTGCCTGACATCTAGTCGAGATGGCGTATTCCACAGCTACAGGATCTGTTGGATCGATATCCTCGTCCACGACAACTGCCATTTTGAGTGAAGGGTGTGAGGCAAATGCTGCTATAATAGCATTTTTTGGCTCACCTTCTAGGTTCTTACGTATTTGAATTACAGCGTGAAGCCAGTTACTACCCCCATCTGTTAAGTAAACAGCACATGTATTCGGAACTACATTCCTGACTGCTTCAAACATTTTGGCCTCGATGGGCAATCCCATTAACAGGCGATGCTCTGAAAAACCCGGAAGAATATCGTGAAATACCGCATTTTCCCTAAACCATATCTTGTTTAGTTCAAATACCGGCTGTTTACGCTTAATGTCATAAGTCCTTAACATTTCAACCATCCATTCATCGTGAGTTACATCTTTTAGGATCTTACCTTCAAGCACGATTTCGGCGTGAGCAGGTATGAACAGTTCCGTATAGGTGCTTTTGGATAATGTGAGTTTACCATCAAGCAAGGAATTAGCGATTTCCAGTTCGTCAATTCCAAAGGCGGCCTGATATGCTGCCGCAACGCTCACTGCTGGATGAAGTCCAATCGCAATCGACACTTTAAGATCTTCATTGTGTTCTTTGGCAAATGAAAAGCATCTATGTAAATGCCTTCCTTCGACCATTCTAATCGCCATATGAGTTTGGTCCAACCGCAAAAGCCTATGCGTAGAAGAATTTTGGCTTCCACTTTGAGGTTCTCTAGCAAAAACTACTGACGAGGTGATGTAAGGTCCAGCATCTTTCTCATAATGAGTAATTATGGGTAAATCCATTAAATCATTGGAATAATTCTCCTGAAAAGGGGAATGCCCTAATATTTTATTGGGCGAAGCGGATCTAGAAATTGCCGATGATACTCGGGCTTGAATCTGTTTTTCATCCCATGCTCCAATGCCCAAGCAAAACCTCTTGCGAGTGCCTAATACGTTGCAAGCTACGCACATTTTACTACCCTCAACTTTTTCGAACAAAACTGCTTGTTTTCCCTCAAATTTGCTTGCTACAGCAGCAAGTTCAAATCTTGGGCTCACACTCTTCTTTATGTTTATAAGGTCTCCAAGTTCTCTCAAGCGGCCAAGAAAATTGCGGAAGTCATCACAATTGATGCTGGATTCAGGTTTTCTGCTTTGTCCCTTCAAGCTTCCCTCTTAACAACTTTCATAATATCATCCATAATTGCCTTCATATCTTCTAGATTAAGTTGGTTGATACTGTAAAATGACACTATGCAAATTCCATTAATCATTGATGCTACTCTCTCTGTAATCATGTTAACGAACACGGAATGGTGCCTATTGGGAATCACAGTGGCGGTATTACTTTTGTTTGATGAGCTTATGGAAACAGTCAATGATCCAATCTTATTGGATCCTTCAGCCACAACGACTAACAATCCGTTTTCAAACAAAACATACCTTATAGTAAACGATCTTTGGCTTTCACTTATGATTTGTCTTACATCAAATCCATTTGTATCTTTCATTATTGAAACGGGTCTATTGTAGACGGATAGAAATAGGCTTGACAATATGTGAGCCCTGTATCTTTTTTCTAGCTCTTAGCTTAGCCTTGTACTTTAAATTGCGAGGTTTTGTTCTTAGACGGTATCCGCAGCAAGGACACCATAATCCATCCCATTTAATGAATATCTCACAAATTTGGCACCGTTTCTGTCCGCTAGCGTATCTGCCAGAGCCTACAGGTTTTTGTGCTTTGTGACGATTGCATATTCCTTTACAAGTCATACTTTGGTAAAACTTTCCTATCTATAGGTATATGGGCTTCGATGGTATTTAAATCTAGTTTAAGAATTTTATGACTAAAAATATTCATCACCATAATATATACTGTAGTAAGATACTAGATATTCATTCATGGGTCAAGTATGCAGCTACAAAGGTTATTTACCTGTACTATTCCTCACTTCTACTCCTGCTCTCTACTGCCACTTGACATGGGCTCAAATCTGCTTATTCGTCATAAGAGCGAAATAAATTAAATCCGAGTCATCTTCAATGGGTCAACAAGGGCTGAACCGCCTTGAATATTCTACCGTTTCTAAGTGCTATTTTCCGTGCAGAAGATATGTCCCGAATACCACGCCTGTTCTTGGTTATATTGTATAGTGATGAGGTTCCATGTTCATCTACTATTTCGATCTCTACTAGACCGCCAAATCTTGACTTTAGCGTCGTTGCAATAAGTTTCGCTATGTACAGGTCACCATCACCAATTCTTATAACTTTTTTCTTCGAATCAAGGCCAGCTAGAAACACAGATATTAATCGCACGGCATCTGAGGATGATGACTCTACGTAGGAACCTATTTCGTTATACATGTACATAACAGATATCCCAATCCTCTTGCCGGGATCAACGCCTATAGTTAACGTATCCGAATTGCTGGTACCCATGCCGCAACGCAGGATCTTGGCTTTCATAAGATCAGGGAACTTCTCTAGCTCTGTATCCAGAAGAATTTCCTTTCTCTTGAGAACTTCGGCTTCATCCTTTGTTGTGATAATAACCTTAGCATCAGAGAGTGCAGCTTCCTGTGGTGAAAGCGACTCAAACTTTATGTTCATCAGCTTCAAAGCGTTTGATATCTTATAATATGAGCGACCATAAACGGTGGCAACCGTGATTCTAAGTTGCAAAACATCCCTAATCAGGGGCGATTCATCATAATTTCTTAGGAAAAATTCCTTTTAAACCTTGTGGAGAAGGATTTGTTACAACTGGCAACTGATTGCTGCTGATTTAAAATCCCTTGCGTCTCTACGCACTATTGGCTACGGAGTCTGCTTTACTTGATTTGGAATATCTTCACCTGGTTCCCCTGAGATTGGAGAAACTGAGCCTTTTATAATCATTTTAACAATATTATCTACTGCCATGGGTAAGGAATCAAAATTTTTTCTAATTTTTGCAAGGTTTTCCTCCGACTCTTTTGTTAAGACAACAGATTCCGCCTCTGCTTCTGTCGTTGCACTATCGATAATCCGTTTTGCTTCCTCTTCTGCAGCGGAAATTATCTGCTGCCTTAACTTCTCTATTTCTTCAAGCGATCTATTTATCATACGCTTTTTCAGTTCTTCAACTTTAGAACTAATAACATCTATATCGTCTTCGATTTCAGACATAGCCTTGATAATCCTTTCAACAGAATGGCTTTCTCTCTCCAACAGATATCAATGCAACTAAGAGAGATATTAAACCGTTACTTTCGATCAGGAGACAGGTTAAAAAACCATTCTCTTATTGTATAATGTCGATATAAGAATTCAATATTTCGTGTCTAGTTCCCAAAAAATCTGATTCGTGCTAGATGTCTGTCAGGTAGTAAGGTTCAAAATCGCTTGTGCCATGTCACCTTTTGCGTCGATTAAAGCCTGAGTAGCCTTTTCTCTAGTAACATTGGACTGCTGCATAACAAGTATGATATCCTCCTCCTTAAGTGAAGGTACTTCCCGTTCCTTCTCCTCTATATCCGCGGCAACGACTTGAAAGATGGTGCTATCTTTACCTTTCATCTCTACAACTTGGGGTTTTATGAGATATAGCTCCTTAGTCTCTGTTTTAATTATAACCTCTTCGATATTTCCTATCTCCTTCATCTCAAGACCCATCTTATCAAGCATACGTCTCATTTCACGATTGCCGCCACGAATCATATTCATATTCACCCCTTGCGGCTTTTTATTCCTTCTCTAATCTTAACAGCAATACCCCTCTCATATCTATCCATCAAGGTGTTCCCAAATAATGCAACCCCTGTTGCCACAATTTTGATGTTATCAAGGCTCTCTAATACTGCAGCATCAGATCCAGGTTTTATATTCGACCCACACCACTGAACATGTTTACAGAAAAGGGACCTACCTTCACTGACAAAAGGTAGTGCTTCCTGAGACGGAACAACACAGTTCTCCCTGAAACGCTTAATTTTAGATAGTTTTTGGGCACCAAAAACTGTCAAGGCCAATCCCCCATCAGTCCTTAGAGTTGCGACCAAATGGTTACGAACGCTGAAGCTCTTGATGCGTCCTGTCTTCTTTGAATACTCAAATTCAATTTCCTCTAATGGAAGAGCACTAGAAATTCCATTTCCAAACAGCAAGTCTATATGATGAGAGATTTTGTCTATTGGGTTCAGTGGCAGTGGCCTCAATGAATTGACTTAAAATAATCTGTAATAAAAATTCTTATGGATACCTTTTCATATTAGAAGCAGCAGCTCGAGCCAATTTTAGAAACCTAGATACCAAGAAAAGGCTAAATTTAGATTCGTCTAGATATTCTTGATGTCACCGTCGTTCTGCGAGCTGTGTGGGCGTTCAGTAATAGATGGAAAAAGAGCCATCATGATAGATAGTTCTGTCTTGAATGTTTGTATGGCGTGTTCAAAAAGGGGTAAGCCCTATGTGCCAGCTTCTTTGCCTAAAAGGAAAACTTCATTCCCTCCGAAGGTAAAGCCTCATAGAATTCAGCTCACTGATGATACCGCACTTGATCCTGAATTTGCACGGTTAATTAGAAAAGCACGCATGATGAGGGGTTTATCACACGAGGAACTTGGTAGAAAGATGAATGAGAGGGCGATGCTAATAAGAAAACTTGAGACTGGAGTTTTGAAGCCCGACGAAGCAATCGCAAAAAAATTGGAAAAATATCTAGGTATAACACTATACAAGAGTATCCTAGACGAGTAAGAGTCTACCACGCAGAGTATCCTAGAATAACAAGTGTAATGACGTGATGCCCTTGTCTAGGAAAATAGATTTTGTAATAATATACTTTATTTACAGTCGCCTTCGCGCCTCAATTGGGGCTACCCTAGACGCTTTCCACGCAGGAAATAAACCTGCTGCTATACTTAAGGCAAATGAGGTTATCCATACTCCAAGCATGTCTAGCGGAAGGTATACAGGATCAAGTGGCGGTCCTTCCCTTGGTCCTAACCTAGTTAAAACAAATCCTCCGCCTATCCCAGCAACAAGTCCCATACTTGCTCCTTACTTCCAATTACCAAAGCTTCAACTAGAAATAAAAGCATGATGTGGCTATTTTGCGCGCCTAAGGCCTTTATAGTACCAGTTTCTCTGACTCGGCCAGTCACCTGCGTATATAGTGTCGTTATAATTCCTACAGCTCCAAAGACCAACGATATTACGGCGATGCTCAAAAGAAATACATGGAGGGTGAGCTACATCTTCAGCTACGAGTATGCTAGAATGATTATTAGATCATGTTGCAGACCCATCAGTCAACTCTAACGTTGGAGATATTATAAACAGCTCTTGAGAATCAATTAAGAGTACTGCAGTACTTTCAGACTTATCTCCAGCTTCAATTGTGACATCCCCTTGATAAGATGGTGTGACTTCGGTAACGAACGGAATTGATTTAATTCTGTTGAGAACAACTTGGTTTAGGGTAATTTTAGGCGAAGTTTGACTTGTTCATCCAACTGGCAAGCCGCCTACAATATCTTGCTGTGCGCTCCCTACTACCAAACCCATTGACGGCTACCAATAGACTACTTCCTGCCATTACCATTAGAATGACAAGTATAGACATGACCTTTCTTCCTTCGTAGAGCGTCAAGTGATAGAACGATCTCTAAGATCCATATTTTTTACTGAACTATCAACTGCCAGAATTCATAATTGTTCATTGATACTACCATCATTCCTGGTTGACCCTATCATCGATCTCTTCAGTATGATGAGACAGAGATCCCACACCAAAGAGTCCAAATTTATCTTTATTTTCATCACTTCCACCTGTTTCTTCTTTAGCTTTACCTTTCTTTCTCTTTTTTATAAAGAAAAATAGCAGCCCAGCAATTAGGAGCAGTACTAAAGCTAATACAGCAAGAAGCATTCTTTGATCAAGCCCCAAAAAACCTACCTCTACATCAGAAGGTTCTGTCTGTTCTGGAGTATAGTTAACAGTTCCATTAAGTACTAACGTATGAGGATTTCTTAGATTGTCGACGTAATCAACTTTGATACTAACTGGATACGTACCGCGTGGTGTATCTTTGTCTATACTAATAGGAATACTAAAAGGGAGAGGAGAGTTCTCTGACAGGTCACCGAGGTATTGCTGAGTCGAAGGATCAGTCACAAGATGCTTTGACTGCTGTTCACGGGATAGGATGGTTTGATCGTTATTCAGCAGTTTTACTGTTGTAAATAGTGCGACAGTGTTACCCTGATTCAACAAGTTACCTACAAGATTAGGCGTTCCTCCTATGTCATTCACAGCAAAGTCGTAGGCCTCTATTTTGATCTCTCCATCGATATATGCCCCAATACCAAGAGAGTCGGTCTTTGATTGCCCCCCCGAAATATACTCTGCATCTATTGTGAACTCGATTGGAGATGCTATCGCATCTTCAGCTGCAAAAACTTGTGTCGACAATATTTTTTGTCCTGATGAAGGCAACGAATTTAAGGTCCACCTGGAATTTTCAAGAATTTCGACTGAGTCGGATGGAGAATCAAGAGAAAGTACAAGGTTTTCGAGTGATGTCTCCCCATTATTGGATAATAGTAATCTAAGATCTTCAATCTTACCTGCAGTTAGCAAAATCGAATCATTACCCTGATTATCAATTTCATTAGTGTTATTTGCATGCTTTGTATTTTTGTTATAGGGACTTAGGCTGAGAACAGACTCAGGAGGATTAGGAGATATTACTATACCAATAGAGATGGCCTCAGTCTTCCTAATACCGTAGGCATCATTATAAGAAATTTCAAGATCTAACGTTTGTATAGTACCGCCAGAGGAATAACTAGGGTAAACTATAGGCCTTATAGTTGTCAATCCCCCAGCGGGTATGCTGCCTACGTTGAATGTTCGAATACCAAGGCTTACTGCCGAGAATTGAGATGTCGATTGTCCATCATTTTCTGCTTTACCTGATTCAGCTAACGCTGTGTTGTTAGATGTTGATTCGGAACTGCCTGTATCGATATCATCAATAGTGTCACCAAGTGCAACATTGGCGGTACCCTCAGTTACATCATTAATGGTAATAGTAGCACCATTTGCGTCAGCAGATCCTTCGTTTTTTATTAGAATTTTTAATTCATTTGGGGAACCAGCAATAAGATTCTGGCTAAGAAGTATTGCATCCAATATTACCTTCCCAGGTAGTCTAAAAGGGACGTTGACTATCGAAGATATCTGTCCTAGATCAAGAACCTTGGAGTAGGATAATTCAAGGGGTGCAATATAGGCTCCAACCTTGGCTTCCTTAAGAACATCAATCGTGAAATAAAGAGTAAAACTTGCTCCTGCTCTTATTATAGAGGTGTGACTTGCCACTGCTGTGTCAGTAGAAGTTACATTATTCTCTCCTCTAATCGCAGCGAATCCTGAAGGCAATCTCAAATAACCAGTTAATCCCGTCAATTCAGATCTCGCTTTGTTCACGAGTACGATGGCTAGAGTGGAAGTACCGTCCCCAGGCCCAACTTCCTTTTTTGTAGAAGCATTAGAAGATTCGGAGCTATAAACAACAGCATTTTCTGTCCAGAAGGTATCTTGAAAAGCAGGAGTATTTTCTGTTTGGCCATAAGTTAAGGAAGGCTCGGCGAAAATAGGCAATGATACGATTGTGCAAATGATGAGGGGAAAAAGTAATGCTGCTAGCGTAATCCTATTCGATCTTTGGAATAGCTTCCGTCTATTCGATCCCATATGCAATTATAGTCACATAAGTTTCCACTTTAATTGATAACATCTTTTTCGATTTTCCCATCTTTGATATGTATTGTCCTATGTGTCTCTCTAGAAAGATCAGCATTATGGGTAACTATAATTACTGTTCTTCCAAGCTTTTCTGAAAGCATCTTAAGCAAAAGAAAGACTTCTTTTCCCGTTTTTGTATCTAGATTTCCAGTGGGTTCATCAGCCAGTATGATATCAGGATTGTTCATAAGAGATCTGGCTATAGCCACTCGTTGCTGTTGCCCTCCGCTTAGATTTGATGGCTTTTGATGGGCTTTGTCACTGATCCCCAGAATGCCAAGCAATTTTGATGACCGTCGTCTTCTTTCTGACCTGGTTAGGCCAGCTATTATACTTGGAATTTCTATGTTTTTTTGAATTGATGTTCTATTAATCAAGTTATAGGACTGAAAAATGAAACCTATCATCCTGTTTCTAAGATTGGCGATTTCACGCCTAGGAAGAGCAAATATGTTAATACCATCAATGAAAACATTTCCGGATGTTGGTGCGTCTAACGAACCAATTATATTTAACAACGTAGACTTCCCACTGCCTGATGGGCCTACAATAGATACCAATTCTCCTTTCTTTACTGAAAAGCTAATCTCTTTTAGAGCAGTGAATGATCCCGCAGGAGATATATACATTTTTGAAACGCTCTCGATATTCAATGCACAGGCCGGATTATAACTAGATTTGACAGCATCACTTTTACTTTGATAGGTAACATCCTCGAATCGTTTTGGATCATTAGCTTTAGAATCAAATATTTTTATTGATGCCATCCTCCAATATTTCCCCACAATAGACTCTGATACCTCCACAGTTAAGTGATCTCTACGAACAAAGTGGTCTACGAATATGTCTTGTCCCTCCCCCCATATAGTTGATCCGTTGATTCGTGTCAAAAATGGAGATAAGCTTATAATGTCTTAACTAGGTCTTTATTCCTTGAGTATTCATAACTAGCTCTAATTAAGAGAGTGTCAGAGCCTTGAAGGCATGGTATATTTTCAACGACGGGAATCTTTCTTACGAAACTATTTTCACAATTGAAGACCTTCTCCAAACGAACTTATTTTCTCAATGCTATTGATCAGTTTTCTGTGCGTACAGTTCAGCTTTTGTCAAAAACTACTTATCTACCAATTCGTGTGCACAACACAATAATATAGATCAGGCCAATTCAATTGTTTTTCACCCAAGACTAAGGCAAAATAAAAATAAGATCGATTCATATGAACAAACAGTCTGTTTGCCTAGTGCTGATAATTTTGCTGTTGAGGAAAGAAATGCCGCGAGAACAATAGGATGGATGAATTCTTACGCTAGTAAGCATAGTAAAAAGTTCGAAACGAAGTTGGAAGGATATATTTTGACAACAAGAAATTTTGGGAATTTTGAGGTAATATCATGGCGCGGCCAATGGTCCACAGCTCGAAACATCATCATAAGGGCAAGCCGAAAACTGAATATAAAGGTAGTAGAAGCTGGTTATCATCAAAAGGGAAATCTTTTACAGTCCATGTTCTTGGGAAGCAGAGAGTTCGCCAAGGTGTACAGCGATGGACACCTAATTGGAAATATCGTACTGAGTATGGATTCAGGCAAATGGACAGTAAATTCTGAAAAGCTTAGATGACATTAAATATACATACATCACTAACCTTGCTATTAGTAACATTTTTCTAATTCTAATTATAATCGTGTAATATCACTATCTGTACATTAACTTCACAATCCTGATTCTCTATTTCTTCTAATGATTATGGTATTATCCATTTGTGCCCCATTAGTGCTAGTAATGGATTTTGGACCCATCAGGATCTCTGAGTCGAAGTAGTCAATATTGAGGTGAGCAACAAGAATCAATATAAAAAGAAAAAATCCATGGGGTATATGGGTGGATATCGATCATTGATGGTCTATTGCGTGGCTTCATCCTGATAAGAGACTAGTTTAATTTTCGCAGGGAATTAACACTAAGGTTAATAACTCTATTTTTACGGCAATAAATAAACCACGAAATGGAATCAAGGATTGCAGCAAAATCATGGGACCATACTTTAGAGAAGGAAATCTTAACAAAGTGGGAGAGTAAAGATATTTACAGATTCTCGCTTGACTCTAAAAAAGACACATTCGTAATTGACACACCGCCCCCTTATCCCTCCGGGAGACCTTGGCATATCGGGGCTGCCGCTCATTATGCCCAAATAGATATGATTGCACGCTTTGCTAGAATGTCAGGGTATAATGTGATGTTCCCGATAGGGATTGATAGAAATGGTCTACCGGTTGAAATTTACACTGAAAAGAAACATGGAATCCGGATGAGAAGAATGAAGAGAGAAAAATTTCTCGAACTTTGTAGCGTTGCCCTAGATGATCTTGAAGCCGAAATGATCAAAATCATGAGAGATATGGGTTTGAGTTGCAACTTTAGGGAGTACTACCGTACCGACTCTGAGGAGTTTAGGTCGTTAACTCAGAATACTTTTATAGATTTATGGAAACGCCGCCTAGTTTATCTCGCAACAAAGCCGAACAACTATTGTGCTGATTGTGGTACAACCATAGCAGATGCAGAGATCGTCTACCAGGATATACCTACTAAACTTATGTACATGAATTTTAAGGTCAGAGAAACTTCTGATAAACTTGTTATAGCATCTACTAGACCTGAATTATTGTTCGCATGTCAATGCGTAATTGTAAATCCCCAAGATGAACGTTACCAGAAATTTCATAGAAAACATGCCAAAATCCCTCTTTTCGGAAGAGATGTGCAGATTTTACCACATCACTCGGTAAAACCGGAGTTCGGTTCTGGCGCCTTGATGGTATGCAGTTACGGGGACCAAAATGATGTTCAAGTTTTTCGGGAGATGGGTTTGAAAGAAATTGTTGCTATAGATCAGAACGGAATAACCACCCCAGCTGCTAGTCCCTATTCAAATCTAACCCTAAGAGCAGCAAGGTCAAAAATAATTGCTGATTTGAATAAAGCTGGGCTAATCGAAAGAGAAGAAGATATTACGCACAGAACTCCGATATGCGAGCGCAGCAAGACTCCAGTCGAGATTATACCCTTAGAAGATTTCTATCTTAAACAGCTTGAGTATATTCCAAAACTCAAAGTGTTGGTAGAGGAGATTAAAACTTATCCTCCGGCACATAAACAGATTTTGATTAATTGGCTAAACTCTGTATCGATTGACTGGCCTATTTCAAGACGACGCTTTTATGGGACAGAGATTCCTATTTGGTATTGCAATAATTGTCGAACCCCCAATCTTCCGGATTCAGCTGAAACAGAAAGGTATTATAGACCTTGGAAGGAAAAACCTCCTTTTGAAAGATGTATAAATTGTGGTTATACTGAGTTCACGGGCGAGGATAGAATATTTGATACCTGGATGGATTCAAGTATCACTCCACTCTTCATTACAAGGTACAAGAGAAATTCCATGATATTCAGCCGTACATACCCGACCGAAATCCGTCCTCAGGCTAAGGACATAATTAGAACATGGCTCTATTATAGTATCCTGCGTTGTTTTCAGCTAACTGAAAAGCTACCTTGGTCAGGCGCATGGATTACAGGATACGGCGTTGATGAAAAGGGCGAAAAGATGAGCAAGAGTAAAGGAAATGTGATCGATCCATTCCCGATCATACACCAATATGGTGCAGACGCTTTTAGATTCTGGTCCGCAAGCGAAGGCAATTTGGGTCATGATTTTAGGTGCTCTGAGCAGAGAATATCTGGTTCAAAGAACTTTCTATCAAAATTATGGAATATAGGTAGGTTTATTTCATCGTTCGAGATCCCTTCAGAAGATCCGTCACAACTTTTTGCAACAGACCGGTGGATTATATCAGAACTATCAAGACTGATAGAGGATTGCAAAAAGGGTTATAGTGACTTCAACTTTTTTGTGCCGTCAAATTCAATTCGCGAGTTTACGAGAAATCTTTTCGCCGCGCATTATATAGAGATGGTCAAAGCTCGTGCATATAATAAAGTAGATAGCGTAGGGCATAAATCGGCGATATTTACGTTGCACAGATGCCTATCGACAGTCTTGCTGCTCCTAGCACCTATTTGTCCTTTTATCACAGAAGAGTTGTGGACAAATGTGTATTCTGTCGATAGCATTCATTCACAACATTTTCCAAATTCAGCAATAGCACAAGAGGACTACCGGGAACTGGCAAAATATACGGAACTGATAACGGATTTCAACTCAAAGGTGTGGAATAAGAAAAAAGAAACCATTTCAGAGACAACTGGAAAACCACTCTCGCTTAAGGATTCAATCCGTATAAATGTTCCCGCATCTTTGGAGCCTTTCAAAAATGATCTCCGGATCATGCACAATATAACTGATTAATCCATCTCAGAAGTGACCTTAGTGAATAAGTAGTCTATTATCTATGCTCCACGGATCAATTGATAATTCAAATGTCAAATATTCAGATATAGTTGTGAGATAAAATTTCACAATAAGATAGCTTTGATAGAAATATTCCAACATATGAAATACAAAATATGGGATAGAACAACATGGCGCGTTCATTTGTTATCTCCAATGGTGACAGAACTCGCCGCATTGTTTCTATAATTAACACTAGACAAAATGGACTATGTTACTTTTGTCGAAAGAGAATAAAAGAAGATGATGTTATAGTTAGCCATGGTCACATGAGCAGACACTACTATCATAGGAGATGTGCTTACAAACTACATATAATATAGTTTGTAGGCACAGTAATGTTTGGCTAGTGAACCTGTAGATTACCGAGAGACGAAGTTGTTGTATATTTGTCCTTACTGCTGAGTCGGACCCATCACCGACTACGATCTTATGGAAATTCTAGTAGTAGTAATAGTGCTGCTCGATTGAGAACCCGGAGGGCTAGGATGTAGAGAACTAAATCTGGGGTGAAATCAAAGTAACAACTTCTTAAATTATAACTTTAAATTCTAACCTTTTTCTCTTTAAAAACTCTATGAGTTGCCGGGCGTGCTTTTCATTTTCCATTTCAAGGCTAAGATATACGCCAGCTGTTCCAGCTGCAATATTAGAGCTTAGCCGGTCATGTACCACTTCCACAATGTTAACACTCAGATCCGCGATTCCATCTACAACGGTTTTTAAGGCTCCAGGCTTGTCTGGTAACTGGATAAAGATCTTGAGCATTCTACCCATCTGCATAAGACCCTTAGCCACTACCTGTCCTAGCAGATACATATCAATATTACCTCCTGTCAGTACCGTTACAATTCTCTTATCTTTTCGTCCATGACTGCTTGAAAGCAAATACGCGAGACTAGCGGCTCCCGCAGGTTCTACAACCAATTTGGCTCTTTCCAGTAACAAGAATATAGTGTTCACTATTGAGGAGTCATCAACTATAACTATGTCATCTAGGTACATTGAAGAGATTTCAAATGTTATCTTTCCCGGCGCCTTTACCGATATACCATCAGCTATCGTATAACCTGATTTTACGGTCGCTAAGTGTCCTTTATCTAATGACTCTTTCATTGAAGGAAATGCCTTCGATTCTACACCTATGATCTTCACATGCGGCTTTCTAGATTTAATCGCGATTGCTGTACCTGCAGCTAAACCTCCGCCGCCAACCGGCAAATAGACCTCTTCAACATCAGGTAAATCTTCCAATAGCTCCAATCCGATAGTTCCCTGACCAGATATTATTTGAGGATCATCAAAGGCATGTATAATTGTGCGGCCTTCCTCTTTCGCAAGTTCCTGTGTAGCAGTCCAGCACTCTTCATAATCTGATCCACTGAATACAACTTTCGCACCGTACGATCTTGTGGCTGCAACTTTGGCAGGCGATGCGTTAATTGGCATTACAATTGTGCATGATATATTTTTTTTTGATGCGGCGTATGCGACACCTTGTGCATGATTACCTGCAGAAGCAGCAATAACTCCATATTTACATTGTTCTTTCGACAACATATTTAATTTGACGAATGCTCCACGCACTTTGAATGAGCCGGTTCTTTGAAGGGACTCAATTTTTAAGAAAAGATCGGTTCCGGTGAGTTTCGAGAAAGTCTCTGATGCTTGAAGAGGAGTCTTTCTAATTGGAGTCCCTTTTAATAAACTCCTTGCATTGAAAATATTCTCAATGGTGGGCAAGCTGTAAGTCACATTTGAATCGCGTAGGCCTTCTGTATCCATCTCAATCAGTTGTTGCTTATATTACGTCATAATTATAATTTTAGTTTTGATCTGTGAAGAATACACCTCTTACTATTGTATTGCGATAAGAATGTCTTGGGGATGCGAGGAATCTAGGGCTGTAGCAGAGAACTGTAAATCAATTCAATCAGAAGAGTTGCATATCTAGTAAAACGCTAGAGATATCTGCTCCTGACAAACGCACCAACCAAACCTTCAGCATCCATTAACACGGTCGGGTTAATTACTTTCATTCTGTTTTATGCCTTATCTACTATCAGGGAAGTAGACTCCGAGTACTTTTCACTTCACAAGAGCATGAATAGAGTAAGAGAGATCGATATTAGGATTATGTTTGTAGCAAAATGAAGGGCGAACGCATGATTCACGTCATATCTATCCCTTATAAATTTATAAAATAAACCAAGAGGCAACAATGCGAATGCTACGTAAACTGCGATTCCCATAATAAGATGCAGAAGAGCCCAAATAACTACACGTTTAATGTCTTGTCTAAAATAGAGCTCCTCAAAGTAGTTGACATGAAGCAGCATATATACAAGCAGCGGCAAAAATGGCAAGATGCCATAAAGCCCTTGATCACCAAACGGGCCGAGAGCTATATTGTATCCTAGCCATGATACATTCAATAACGGTATGCCCGACAAAAAATTAATAGCAAAGAAAGCAAATGCCATCAGTGGTATCACAGTAAGTGGTAAATAAACGAGGGCTTCCGTACCCATCTTAAGATTAAGTAATCTTATTTTGGTTTCACCCGCGAGAAGTAAAGATGGGCCAACCATGGCAATGTAGATTATTATCACGTAGAGATCTGGCAAGCACAATAACCACATTTCGACAATTATTTATAGATTGTTTTCTCCGGATGAGGAAAAAAATGACCCAAGATGAACCGTACTCTTATATATACATACAAAAAAAACCTAATGCTACCAGAAATAACTTATAGCTTTAAATGGAACTTGAATTTTTTTGAATTATATTGAAAACACAGGAGACTGTCGGAAATTCTTTATTCAATTGCATGTCTATCAAGTCAGTTATAGCTTTTTTATTCATTACTATACAATAACCTCCATTTCAAACGTTTTATGGATCAGCCACTTCATCCCTTAATGACATTATTTCGACACACGGACATTTTGATTACAACACAACTGGGGAACTACTTCCAGAATATAATAAAACAAGCTACTTCTATAGGGACAACTATGGAGTAATTTGTCCCCCGCAGAAGGAAATTATTATTTATATCCACGCTGAGTGGACTGATCCTACTTCAGCCAAAGAACAATTAAACAGTACAAGGATGTCTTTGGCTGCCAATAGCTATGAAGTACCATTGGTTGGATTTAGCTGGGATTCAAATACACCTCTAAATAAGGATGGCTGGGAAACGGCAAAAAGGATAGCAGAAAATAATGGGCCAAAGCTCGCACAATTCATTCTTGAATTCAAAAGCAAATGCAAGGACACAGATATCAGGCCTGTTTCTCATTCTTTAGGAGGATCTGTAGTTGATTGCTTTGATTTTTTTATATTTTTTATGTTTTTACCGGGAGATAACCACTGCGGGTACATAGGATTTAGAGGCCTTCCTCCATTTGAGAGTACACTTAGAGACGATGGTTCAATAGATGTCGTAGTACAAGACTGGTTATCGGACTAATTGACGTGAGTTATGATCGATAGAAAGCTGAACCCGTAGCCTTATTTATAGTAGTTTTCTTTAAGCTTCTTGCCAATTCATCTAATTCATTTGTTATACGGTCGGCTATATCCTTTGTCACCCTCTCTGTGTTTAAGTAGGGATCCCTTCTTCCCGTTCTCCGATTTCTTATAGTTTCCATATCAAAATATATCACTAATCCTTCTTCTCCCTGCATCAACCCGTCATGACCAATGAGTATGGGAGAGATCTGATATAACTCTACTAAGAGGTCATTCAACTCTCCAAATAGCTGGTTTTTCCGTACACGCATGTGCGCAAATTCAGGGAATTGGGCTTCTAAGATCCGAGCCTTTTTGTCCAGCCCACGAACTAACTCTTGGTCTTCGAACAATTTTGTAAACAGCTCTTCAGGCTCTAAATCATTATACCCTATTTTCTGCAGCTCATGCTCCACCATGGAGTTACCCCTATCAGCTAACGATGAAAAGATCGTGGCCGCCTCTACAGCTATTTTAGATAATTCTTTTTGAATCTCGATAACCCGTCTGTCTACTTTATAATAGGGGAGAGCATGAAATTGTATTCCAAAATATCCAAGAATATAGTATTTATCAACTTGTTGGCTGATTTGAAAGTATATTCGGTGCAGATCTTCTGTACTTGATTTTGATATCATACTACCAACCCATCTATCGAAAGAGTTAACTAGTTTTTCATAATATGCAATAATTTTAGGGAGGTCGAAAGTGGGACACGTAGAAACGCTCCCATCTCCAAGCATTACGGGCACCTCTCTTGTCTGCAGATAAGGTTTTGCGCCTTCAAAATATTCATCTTGTAGACATTTGAAGGCTACGTTCACCTCCTTGGCAAAATAATCATCGGCTTTGAATGGGATTCTCATATCTTTTCTGGTGATCTAATTATATTTTAGTGCAACGGTACATTCTTTTATAATCTAATTTGGCCATCGAGTATGACTCCATATTGCTTGAATACATACTTCTTTAGTTTAGCATGCAGCTAAATTCATATCAAAGCTGTATAGCGGCTTTGTCAAGAGTCACAAATCTATATGGACTATTCTTGGAGACTATCTTGAATTGATTATCAAAATAAACATAAGGCAGGTCTTCGTAAATATGTCTATCCATCAAGTGGTGTACCGAGTCAAAATACTCGTTTCGCTTTCTTCCTTTCATTCTCAATACCTCATGTGATAAGACATGAGAAATGTTTGAACAATTAGCGTCAGCTAAGAACTTATTATGCTCGTTCTCTGAAACTTCTGACACGTCATGTCTTCTCCACTGAACCATTCCAAAGTTTTCAGATGAATAGGCTTCGGTTGGACAGTCAGTCCATAGCGGCTTAAAATAAGCCAAGTAAAAATGATAAACGGATTTGCCTCGTTCCTTGTGATCTCTTTGAAGGTAGCTAATCGACATTCTATCAAATAACCGTCCGGGAACTACGGGCAGGATATCAGCCTCAACAGTAAAGTCCATATCAAAATATCGTTTTATCCACCAATGATAAAATCGAGACAGAGAAGATACGTAATCCCAATCTTCACTCTGTCTCTGGCGCCAGTTTTGTTCTTTTGCTACGTATATGAAGAATAGTTTGGAACTTTTTACACCCATTCATATTACCTAGAATGGTATCTATATGTATTTTCTTATGCTGAAAGTGCTAAATGTCAAGTAAAAAAGAGTAGCTTAGCAGTTAATTCGTTGCTACCCCTTTCTTTAGTGTCTGTAGTTCCTCCTCAGCCACCTTTGCTCCTTTGAAAATAAAGTCGTAACAGTTATCAGCATTTTCAAGGGATAAAGTGCCATTCTTGTTCGCGCTTCTCGTCGTACAGTTAAAATATCGCGTCAGGGCATCGGCATCGATCAATAGTCCACATTGATAGATTACGATTATAGATAGTGCAGCAACAATAGTTAAACTTCTAACCTGGACCCTTGACATCCGCAAAAGTTTTTGGTTATTGGCTACTGGACTAATAATGCTTATATGTTCATTGGTAGTCTTCATTTTTATATCACCGGCTTAGGGATCACAACTAAACTTTGGGGTGCTGCCTTTAGGTTATCTTTGGTATCTTCATTATCCAGGTCTTTCTTCATTTCCACTTTTTTGGCAATATTGTCGTTCGGTTCTGCTTCTATGACAGACTCTGGGCTGGCATTATTAGTTAAGAATGCGTCGTAATAACAACTATTAACTTCTGCCTTTGTTGGTTCATCATGAAAATAGTTTGGTTCATCTTCACTATAACTTTCCTCTACTGCCTCCTCTATACAATCATAGAACGTGGGTAAGCCTTGATCAAGAGTGGCGTTGCCTGTTTGGATATCTATTAATGGTACCGCCTGTGCCCACGCTGTATGGTTGGTGCTATTAATAATACTCCCAGTGAGGGAAAGAGTACTGATGCTTGCACACCATATTACTATTCTAAAAACCAAGAGATTCATTTTCTAGCAATTATGTATCACTAGTTAAATGTTTATATCATCTACTCAGGTATCTACATGTACCATCGAATTGTACTTTGCTCCCACTAATTGTTAGGGGGTTAAAAGATAGACTCAGCCGGCCATACCCTGGGTCCAATCATTAGTTCTCTGATGGTCATTAAAGATTCAAACGTATCCAGGTTTTCATGGCTACGTCATATAAGGAAACTAACTGCATGTATTAAGCCCATAACTATAACAGCCTCTTGTCAGATGTGAAGCTAGAAAAGTCACGAATTAATTGTGAGAAGAGTACATTAGTATTTTCTAGTATTGGAAGTAGTCGTTGACAATAGCTGTTTTTCTACTTCATCCAATCTGTCAATAGATCCGACATTCTCTAAAATACTTGAAAATGAAGGGTCGCTGCGTACTTTATTGAAAAACGAAAAAACTTCTTCTGTAGTCACTCCATGTTTCATGTCATAGGTTATATTCTTCCTGACATATGTTAGAGTATTGTATTTTTTATGTTGTCTCTTCTGCCAAGATGAAGCATCATCTGACAGTCCCGTAACGAACTTGACAATAGTTTTTTGCATATGTTCAACATGCCATTCTCTCATTGGATAACTATTGTTTTTGTTGGCCAAAAAACTACATAGAATATTAAGTAAGTCCGCAATATAACCTATTTGCAGGATTTGGTCTGAAATCATACGTAGAAAATGCTCTGTCACCGTTAGTCACAAAACCGTCGATAACTTAATTGGTCCTTATGAAAAGTAGACCTGAAGGCAGTGTTCAGGTGACCTTCTTGATATATTATGAGGCAAAGCTGGCTCAGGAATTAGGCTTCTAAGATATCACGGTATCTTAGACCTCAAACAAGAATACTCCTAACCCGGGAAAATGATATCCATTGGCTCGGATATGTAGGACTTCGTATTGTAGTAGTATTGCTGGAAGACACATGAGAAAAGGAAGAAGGCTATCTCTTTTTTCGCTTAAACACTTATATGAAGGAATTAAGAACGGCGATATATCTCCAGCAGATTCAGTTGATGCATGTTTTGACAAAATCAGGATGCTTAATCTTTCGTTAGGCGCATTCATTTCCGTCGTCGAAGAGGATGTCATATACAAGCAAGCTTTAGAGGCTGAGAAAGAGATTAGGCAAGGAAAACTACGTGGACCGTTGCACGGAATTCCATTTTTCGATAAAAGATATCTTCCAGTCAAAAGGTTTTAGATGCACTGCAGGTTCCAAAATACTTTCTAATTTTGTAGCTACCAGAGATTCGACAGTTGTCAAAAGAATGAAAAGAGCTGGAGCACTCCTTATTGGCACAAATAATCTATATGAGTTTGCTTCTGGAATAACTGGAATAAACCCCTTTTATGGTTCTTCAAAAAATCCCTGGGACAGATCGAGAATCTTGGGTGGCTCCAGCGGTGGTTCCGCTGTTTACTGGCCAGACCACTAGTCTTTAAAGACTAGGGATGTACTTCTTAGAAACACTATTGTTTTCAACAGCATCGGTCTTCCAGCAGTTACTATTCCAATAGGTTTAGCAAGAAATGGTTTGCCAATAGGAAGGCAAGTAATTGGGCCTCCACTGAGGGAAAATCTAATTTTATCTGTAGCTTATAGTTTTGAGTGCAATAATACCATGAATCAATTAGTACCACCTATCTGCAATGATTAGTAGTATTTGTAAATTTCTGCAAATGCCATTCAGGTTATAACGCTTCAGCTTCTGTTAGATGTCCTGTTCGGTAATTTACAGTCGCTATTGATCAAAGCTTATCCAGGAAAGAAATAGTAGGGCAACCTAGCTGCAATTTATACAGAGCTCGATGAAACAACCTTAATTAGCCAAGCTATAAATTAGTATTAAATACTTAACAGTAATACTTAGTACGGCGCAAAACTTTGGAATAGTTGGCTATGTATGGTTCAGAAACCTGTTCTTGGAATAATAGTCGCTACTATTATAGCAATATCAGTTAGTGTGGCAACGATTTTATCAACATCTTCTGATACCACTGTACCCATTCCTGAACCGACAACTGGCAATGCTAGCCTAACTAAAGGGGTTAGCACTATTGCCCAGAACCTGTACGCTCCGTGGGCTATTGATATTGGAGAGGATGACAGGATATTTTTTACAGAAAAGCCAGGAAGAATAAGAACAGTCCTGCCCAACGGGACATTAGCAGGCGAGCCCGTAGCAAATATACGTGTAGAAGATACAGGGGACGCAGGTCTATTAGGACTTGCTCTCCATCCTAACTTCACACAAAACCATCTGATCTACATTTATCATACTTATGCTAAGGACGGGAGGCTGTACAACAAAATTCTTATGCTTACCGAAAGAAAGAATAAGATTGTAGATTCAAGGGTTATTCTTGATAATATTCCAGCTTCAGATTCAAATAATGGAGGCAGAATCAAATTCGGACCAGACGGAAAGTTGTATGTCTCAACTGGTGATTCAGAGTCTCCCGAACTTGCACAAAATGCTAAATCCCTTGCAGGTAAGATGCTAAGAATTAACTCTGACGGAACCATCCCTGAAGACAATCCGTTTCCCGAATCTCCGGTTTACTCATATGGTCATCGAAATATTCAAGGTTTCGCTTGGCATCCGATAACAAATAAACTATATGCATCAGAAGTTGGACCGGCAGGCAATGATGAGGTTAATATTATAGAAGCTGGATCAAACTATGGATGGCCCTTCGAAGTATGCAACCATTCAACGCCTTCCACAACTGAGAGATTCATAACCCCAGCATATTGTTTTAATCCTGCGATCATACCAAGTGGACTAACTATCGCCACCTCTGAGAGGCTAGGCTATCAGAACGATGCAATATTTGCTACTATGAGAGGATCTCATCTACGTCACATAGATCTGGAGACTAGGATTCAAAATAATATCCTAGTAGGATACGGGGGGCTTAGCGATGTTATTGAAGCTCAGGACGGATCATTGTATGTCCTGACGATCAATAGAAATTCGAATAACATAGGTAATGCGAATGATGACCGCATTTTACAAATAACCCAAAAGTAGGTAGATAGGTGCGAAGCAATCAGTCTGTCTACCAATGGAACTATTGATGATGTGCTGAGATTGACAATTATAAATACTAACATTAAAAATATTGTAACTCCTTTAATTAAACGGTGGTTGCAACAAAAAAGATTCTTGTCATAGTATTGATGGTTGCTCTTGCATCATCGGTGGCAGCTGGTTCATTATTCACTGGTAAGCCTTCGACCAGATTGCAGGAACCGGATATTAACACCCAACTTAACAGCGTAGTTGAATTCTGTACTAGGTCATTACCTGCGGGAACAAGTGAATGTGACTACTATCTTAGAGAATTAGTAGATAATACTTGTAAAAATGACAATACTTTGGATGCATGCAGAAATGATAAGGTAACCCAATATTATAGCACGAGAACAGTACATGTCTCCAATGACAACACTACCTCTTAATGCAAGTTACTAGCAATCTCGAAATGTTAACGATTTAGCCTCTACAATGACGTTCATCCAACCTAACAACACTGGCTATATTCTGGTCTAATACCGGAGTGTTAGAACGTATATATAAAAAATTAGGGGTCCTAGTTTAATAAAGGCAGATTGTTTTTAAGATCTTTAACTGTATGTCTTAGAGTCACAGCTGTTATTTGTGCTGCTTGAGCAAAAGATGTTTGAGGTCTAGTTCTAACACTGTTAGGCTCTTCGTCAATACTTTCATTATTTCTTTTAGCAGCACTTTTAATAGTATTATTATCCTGATGCGACATGTACAAGGCAGCAGCTGCTAATCCCATAGGATCCTTTCCTGCAGTTATTTCTTTTTTTATAGCTTCATGCATAATATTCATTGCTTGTCTTGTAACTCTCTCATTTATTTTCATCTTATTTGCTACTTTGGCAACACACTTCATAGGATCAAGCATAGGTGTTTTTATGTCCAATTCCGTCAGTAATATTCTATAGCTTTGTGATAGAATCTTTGGCCCTACGTCAGTTCCTATTGCTATATCCTTCAATGTTTTTCCAACTCCACCCTCTCTACATGCGATATATATCGCTGCAGCAAGCATAGCTGAAACTGTTCTTCCTCTTACAAATCCCCTTTCCTGCGCTTTCCTGTATATGTAAGCTGATTTCTCGACCACCGCATCAGGTAACGCTAGCTTATCCTTTAGTGTCTCAAGTTCAGAGAATGCTCTTTTGAGGCTCCTGTCCGTAGAACTGTGCAATTGCGTTCTGTAATCCAGAACTCTTAGTCTATCGATCGTAGATTTAACAGAGGTGGCAATTCTGTTTCCAGCTGCATCCCTGTCTGTTCTTCCGATAATAGTAGACAGGCCCATATCGTGTCTTGCAAGAGTAGTTGGAATTCCGGCTCTTATTCTACTATTCTTCGTGGGCTCTCCACTATTAACGAATGTATGCCATTCAGGCCTAGTCTCCTGAGTCTTTTCTGATGACAGTACTAGACCGCAGTTACTGCAGATAAGCTCTCCCGTCTCGGCGTCAGTAATAATATTGCTATTGCTATCGCTATTTTTGTTAACATACCTATTATTACAACTCGGACATACAATCTCTGAATGTATGGAGATTATATCTTGCTTAGACATCTTCTACACCATATATAGGCACATTGTACTTTTTATACATTGTTGTATATAATTTCGTTAAAAACATCATTGATTATGATAATTTAAGATCACCGTATATGAGATTTTAGCAAAAGCTGATTGCCTAAATGCCATGCGAAGAAGTACTACATTTACTTATTTGAGCAAGTTCCTTATACAATGTAGCTTTTGAGATACCCAAAGTTTTGGCGACTGCTGTCCTAGGAGTGTTCTCCGCAAGCAACTTAATCAGACTATTTTTGTCTATCATCTTAATTGGTCGTCCTATCGCCCTTCCAGACTCTTTTGCTCTCCTCATTCCGTCCTTTGTTCTCTGAACCAACATTTCACGTTCCCTCTCAGCTACCCAAGTTAATATCCCTATCATTAGCTTACGTATGCTAGGGTCTGTATTCTGGAGAAAAGTTTCTCTGGGCGAACAGGAAATCAAAGGCGTATATTCCTCAATCGCTTTTATGGCATCAAGGGTGTCCCAGAAGGTCCTCCCTACCCTTGATAATTCATAGACTAGGACAGCATCGATATCAGATTCCCTTATTAATTCTAGCATTTCCCGAAAAGCTTTTCTTTTTATTGCGGGTATTTTTCCACTAACCGCAGAGTCCTCGAAATAATATATAATCTGATAGCCGTGTTCCGAGGCCCAGCTATTGAGGGCCATCCTTTGATTTAATACGGTTTGCTCTTCGGTGCTGACTCTAACATAAGCGAGGGCCTCTAGCAAATCTAAGCGCGAATACGAAACAACATCTAGACTTAACAACTCTTTTGTCAAAGAACGTTAACCTACAGTTCAATACTAAATTTTTTTCCATTAGAGTTTATGTTTATTATATGAGACTGTTTAAATATTAGGACGACCTAATTAGGTAGGCCTAACATTTTGTCAGGAACAGGACTCATTAGTCTTAATGATAGTCGAATCGCAATACCTCTATTACAGGATATAATTGATAAGTCTGCTCTTAAGATAATTTCATCCATTATTGACTCTGAAAAAAATGTGTTTCAGATATGCTACGAAAATAGTTTGCCTCTCAGCTCGACATATAAGAAAATAAGAAAATTGCATCGCGACGGCCTAATCCTAATCGAAAAAATAAGTATTGATGACAAGGGAAGAAAGGTCGTATTCTATAAGAGCAGAATAAAGTCATTAGACTTTAACTTGAGAAAGGATGGTATATTATTGCAGTTTAATGCGAACGAAGAAATTAGTTAGCTAACATAATTTGATACAAGTGTTGCAACACGAGTCCAGCTTGAGCCTACCACAAGGATGAATTATGAAAGAACAGCAATACGAGACAACTATATCGCCCAGATCAGAGTAAAAATGCCATTCATTGCGTGGTAGAACTTATTTTATAGAGATTTCCCTCGCCACTCTCTCTATCGTGTGTTAGAATGTATAGTAGGCCATCTGGGCCTGTTTCTATATCAGCTATCCCGTCGAACGCTGTTCCTAGAACCACAGAAGAAGACTCCTCATCAGTATCTGCCACAAGATCAGATAAACCTGGCTGACCTTGAGTATCAAATTGTAGTCCATTCCTATCTTGGTTGACTTCGAAGAAATATAAATTTCCCTGTGTTATATCTCCAGCGAAAATATTATTTGCATACTCTTGCCCGAGTTTATCTGAATTGAGAAATTCTATATCTGTGATTCCGAATGACTCTACCCAGCTGAATACAGGATCAAAATATCTTGACCCGGGGAGTTGTACTAAGTCCTGTTCCGAGGCTTCAGCTCTTGATATAGGGCCCATAACAAGTTTCCAACCGCTATTAAATCCTGGGTCTACTATGTTAATCTCATCGTAGCTGTCTTCTCCATTTTCTGTATCCCACAGCACTCCCGTAATAGGATCAAAGGCAAGACCAAAACTGTTTCTAACCCCATAAGCATAATACAGATTTGCCCCATCGTCCTGAAATGGATTGTCTGGAGCGGCCGACCCATCTTCTGGGCTTATTCTAATTATGACCCCTGTATCATCAGGAAGATCCCCGCTTTGAATATTCTGAAGTTGTCCTTCCCTCTGCATTTCACCTACCACTACATAGAGATAACCATCAGGTCCAATCACTATTTTGCCTCCTTGATGATTAGTGCCTGGTCCCGCGGGAAGGTCCAAAAGAAGTGTAGGATCGAAAAGTGATTGCCCATCCCAACGATACTTGTAAACCCTATTTCTTAATTCCTCTTCTCCCTGCTCAGTATAATAGAGGAAAACAGTTCCGGGCTGACCAGTTGCATCTGCTGTTGATGATGATGTAAGGTTGATATCCAGGATAGCAATGCCAAGCAGACCCCTTTCATTCTTACTATCAACAGGAACTTGTAATACAGGTGTGTCTTGTAGGACGCCATTTGATACAAGTCTAACTACTCCATCTTTCTCCAAAATTAGGATATTATTGTTATCAAGAAATGCCATACTGGTAGGAAAAGACAATCCTCCAGCAATAAGTTCTGCCATTAAATCAGGATCGCTAAAGCTTGGTTGTGCATACGCTAATTGAAGGACTGGGCTCTGGAATATCGAACTTATAACAAAGGGCAAAGCTAGGAATATGGACATATTCCTCATTTTCATCAAGCATGCATAGTCTCCTACCCCATTATTAAAGGGTTGGGTTTATAACGTTCAAGTACAAAGAGTTATTATTTTCCCAATCTTTTGAGTATTCAGGAATCGAGTCGTACCTGCTACATACGAGGTATGATAAGAGTAGACTCCTAATGGGATCGGAAAGGGTCAAAAATCAGAACATGATTTAGTTCGTGATCTGTGCACAGAATAGTCTAATCATTTTTTATTTAAGCAACAGGTAGAAGAGGTTCTAGCTATAATTTGAGTTGCTTCTTCAATTCGCTAGGGTTTATTCCCCTATAACTATATACTCTTAGCAACACAAAAACTGTCGCAGCGGAGACTATTCCTGCTATTAGTGCTCCGCTGATAATCCCGGATAGAAATGTGGAAGATGACCTACTTATTGAAGATTTTATTTCTGATAACTCAGTTATAATCTGATCGTTAATTTCCTCTATAGATGTCGCTGTAGCGGCAGGTAAAACAGATGACCTACTTATTGAAGATTTTATTTCTGATAACTCAGTTATAATCTGATCGTTAATTTCCTCTATAGATGTCGCTGTAGCGGCAGGTAAAACAGATGACCTACTTATTGAAGATTTTATTTCTGATAACTCAGTTATAATCTGATCG
>CAYTQD010000011.1:0-31461 GCA_964439995.1 uncultured Nitrososphaeraceae archaeon | reverse complement strand
TTCTTCTGCTCCAAGAGCGGTTCGATAGTACGGCGTACCCTTAATTTCGTCGTGTCCATTAATGGTCTGGCAGTTCCAAAATTTGAATCAGTTACAATGCCGGCATCTTTGCCAGTCAAATCCTCAGTCGCTTCTCCCCTGTCTCGAAGAGCCAAAGAGACCATGGTTGCAGAAAGTCTTTCACCAAACGACAAGAGATAGTCGAGAGATTTAGGAGTAACCTCCTTCAATATGACTAAACCGCCAAGGATATCCCTAAGCTCGCTAAGTAGGTTGCTGATTCTGTCTTCTGCTACCTCACGCAGTTCCGTGTCTCGGATACAACCGTCAATTATATTAAGATGAATACTGCGCAAATTTCTTACAAAGTTCTCTACAGAAATGTGTTCATGCTTACTTATTGAAAAAGCTAAATCCAATATGGAATCAGTAACGCCTCTAACAGCCGAGACAACGATGACAATTTCATATCCTTCAACCTTTTTGTATTTGGTTACGAGATCGGATAGATTCGCTAGATTTTTATGAGAATCTACACCTGTTCCACCAAACTTCATTACAATCCGCATACTGATCCCTGGGCTAGCTTACCCTGCCATATTAGGCACAATGAGCATCTAGTCCTGAACCCTGGGTGCTAAGTAAAAGTGAATCCTGCCAATGTTAGCAACCCTGAATTCTAGGCGAAGAGGCATCTTGCTTGAGTATTCTGCTACGATAGATGATCCTATGGCCCCTATCGCCTTAGTTATTTTGGATAGATAATCCAAGCTGTAGGTAGCTGTGCTCGCTTCTTTAACATTCAGGTCTTCTAGTCCCTCACTACCAGACATTAAGATTATTTCAGCTTCGCCGGCATCTCCTTTTCCAGAGAAGTTCATTTTATCTGGCTCGGATTGCAGAGATATGTATTCAGAAATGACCTGAATGTCGGATAGGATTTTGTCAAGAGCACCACCACCTAACACGATCTTCGAATTGAAATTTAATTTTGGCAAAGGTGTTGAGGATGAAGAACTTTCAATAAGCCTCATTTTGTATTCTCTTGTATACCCGTTAGATAGTTTTACAACTAATTTACTGTCATCTGTTACACTTATCTCTATGCTATCCTTCTTGTCCCCTCTTTTAATCAACTTGGAGAATTCGTCAACTCTGACACCAAATTTTACGGAAGCGTCACACTCGTACGTATCGAATGAAGAGTTAGGCCATTGAATATCTATGAGTGCAACGTGAGATGGGTCCATTCCCCTGAAAGATATGCCTTCAACAGTTGCCTCGAAAGTGGCCTCATCTACTAAGGTTGAGATTGCGGATGTAACTGCCCTCCATGAGTCCGGCGATTTTGTTTTAGCAACAAATACCAACGCTGATCTAGGGATAGGCTAGCGTAATGAGACTTTAAACATTGTGATGCTAGAATTGGTAGTTTTTAAAAAGGATAGTTGGTATGGGAAAAGCCACTCCATTAAGATTCATATTCCCCTGGTAGAATCAAATCGACCTTGTTAGGTTTTATTGATTATAATGAACTCAGGAATAGTTGCGCCATGTATGACTACATTTTGTACATCGATAAAATTGTGTCGTCGCCTCGTCGGCAGACCTTGTTTGCACCATCCACCAAAAGGCGTCGTTATTTCCACACTTTGGGCATTCGATAGCGCTTGTGGGAAGTGCTGGCCCTCTATCTGAATCTAGAACCTTCAAAGAACTACCCGTCTTGTCCAAGTACGACGGGTTCTTCACAAAGTCTGTATCCCTGTTTCCATTTGCATAATTAATTTTAGCAGAAAATCCGCAGCGAGGACAGGTAAAAAGATCTTCTTCAACCCGTGACTTCATGCGAGTTTCACACCTGGGACAGAACTTCATAAACGCTTCGACTCTATTTTCTTAGCGCTAGTTTTATAAGCCCAGAGATTTCCTGCATTTTTTCTGTCGCTCTTGTACTTACCTCTTGAATAATCTCAAAAGGATCCTTTTTTTTCGTTACTACTCTAACAAGGTACTCTCGCGTAAGTGGGTGTTTTAATATAACTCCTGCAAATACTACCCCCTTTTCCTTTAGTAATTCATGTTGAATGATGTATGTAACTGAAATGTCTTCATCTTCTAGCTTTAGCTCTAGATCGTTGTATTTTGTGCTAAGAACTTCCGCACGCATGATTACGACAACAACTACTTATTGAGGATATAAATGATACCTTATTTGCAATTCATTTGGCGGACGGTCCCAACAAGATCGAAAAACTGAATCTAACATGTTCTCAAGTAGAGCTGAGACCGGACGAGAGAGTAACGTTTCGAATTACATTTGCAATAGACGGTAATATTAGACGAGTATTTGATCAAAAGAACTGGGAGAAAGCATATAATCTACATGACAAGCTTTTTAGAATCAAAATAGATATCGACTTAAAGTCAGGCTCAAAGAAGGTAGTTCATGTTGGTAGCCTCCGTAAAGCCTCACTTTTCTGGAACAGAAACCCGAAACTACCATACAGGATTTGGACTCTAATAATTAAGGACGACACCACCTTCTATCCCTCGAATGTCGAAGAAGCAAAGTCCCTATTGTTCGATGTAGAAAAGGATGTCATTGTTAATGCTTCTGAGTTTAACGGCGGGCAACATGATGTAAGGGCTAAAATCAGAGTCTGGTGGGGAAGACACTACTATACCCCCACATGCGAACTAAGCTCACATACAAACAAGGTCTCGTTTCATAAAACTAGTTAGGATTCGTTAGTTTTATGTTATGCATGTTGATCTTAGGCATGCTTGGCTTGGTAAGTTGGCTGAAAAAAACTACTGTGTTAAATCTATTATGCTAGTTTTGATTACTGCCTTAGCCTCTTCTGAAATGTCGTATCCTTGCAAGACTCTTCCGGGCTCTTTTATTAGTAAATTTCTAAACTCAGGTTCGCTTGCTGCCTTAAGCAGGATCTCGCTAATAATTTCAGCGTCTTTTTGTCGTGAATCCAAATATCCTCACAAACGAAAATCTAGTATATATTCCTAATGAAGGATGTCTCAGTAATATTGATATGAACTAGAACTTTCTCTAGATGCAGGTATGACCTACGGACTGGGACTCAAGAGTCAAAAGAAATGGTCTGGAAGTTCCCGAACAATACCGCCGGAAGTAACACTCGAGAAAGCATTGCAGGTTTGCAAACATATAGGCGTCACCCGCCTGGCGGACATCACAAGAATGGATAGGCTTGGTATCCCAAATTATTCTGCAGTTCTGCCTGGGACTGAGGACTATATCTGGGTCTACAGCGGAAAAGGGATTACTCGTCATCAAGCGAAAGTAAGTGCTCTAATGGAGTCAATAGAACGGTATTGCTCCTTGCCAAGTGCTAATCGTGACCGGGTCCAAATCCAAGGGACGATAAAAGAATTAGCCAACTCATACACCTTGATACATCCTGATGATATTATAGAACCTCTCAACTTTCAATATCAGGAAGATATGGCAATGGATTTTCTTCATGGATTTGACATGTTGACTGATAAAGACATACTTATACCAGCGTCTCTAGCTCTTTTCAGGTATTCACCTTCTCCCCCGGCAGTCAATCCCTTTGCGTACCAGCATACCAACGGTCTTGCATCTGGAAACGTCATGGAGGAAGCCGTTTGTCATGCCTTATGCGAGGTTATTGAAAGAGACGCAGCAAGCATATCAGAAATACGCGCTCGAGCAATTCCCTTCCATGTATTGAAAACGATAGAGGGCAAGCTGAGGCATGGAGGTTACATTTGTTCGCCTGTCCCTATGGATCGGTTTGTAGACGATATCACAGTGTACAAGGACGTCGATGTATCAGGAGTCAGACTGGAAAGTATTCAAAAGCTAACAAGAAAATTTCGAGAGTCGGATATACCACTATTCATCAAAGACATTACGTCAGACATAGGAATCCCCACTTTTGCGGCCAGCTCTATAGAATGGATCAGCCAAGATTATGGATATCTCGCAGAGGGGCACGGGACGCATCCTGTTCCAGAAATCGCTCTGTCAAGGGCTATTACGGAGGTATCACAAACGCGAGCTGCGAATATCCAGGGAGCAAGAGATGATCTAAGAAAAATCTACTATGGTGAAAACAATACTGCTGACAAGCGGGCCTGGCAGTTTGTACCCTCTAACGAAAAGATTGACTTTGACGAGATCAGAGGTTTTGAGAGTAGTGATATACTTGACGATATAAAGCTACTTCTTCGGAAATTGAAAAGAGTGGGGATAGGAACTGTGGCCATTGTCGATTTAACAAATCGTGATCTTGGTATACCAGTTGTCAGAGCAGTAGTTCCGGGTCTTGAAACTTTTAAAATTACTAAGAGTATAATAGGTTGGCGAGCAAGAAGATACTTTAAGACATTATCGGAACGAGGTTAGTCAATGAGCAAACCAGTAATTTTTCTTGGACCCAGTTTAAGTCACCACAAAGCACATAAGATATTTGATGCTGAATACAGGGCCCCTGCGAAGAAGGGAGATCTGTTAACATTATCCGCTTCAGCACCCTACGACGACAATGAACCTAAGTCAATAAATTTCGTTGGACTCATTGACGGTTTGTTCTTGCAGGACTATCCTCCGACCCCAATAGAGGTCTACCAGTTATTGTCAAACAAAAACTTTCGAGTAGTTGGGGGTGCTAGCATTGGAGCCCTTAGAGCCATGGAATTGGAGAAGTACGGAATGGTGGGAATAGGAAAGGTTTTTGAACTGTTTAAGAGCGGAGTAACCGATGAAGATGACGAGGTAGCAGTAACGTTCCGCCAAGGCGATGGAGATGGTGTGCAATCTGAGGCAATGGTCGATATACGATTTAATCTTTTTGTTGCCTACAAGAAAAATATTATTTCCGAGCGTGCTAAGCGAATATTGGCAAAGACTGCAAAATCAATCTATTTTCCGTATAGGACATATTCAAACATTGTTGAACAGACTAGAATAAAGTTCCCAGAATTATCAGGCGAGCTGAACTCCTTTTCTATGCATATGAACAATCATCGATTGAGCTTAAAAGAACGCGATGCGATACAAGTGGTTGGATACATAAAGGCAGCCTATGAGAAAGATCAACATAAGTCAAAGCTATGAATAAACAGTCACCCTATGTAAATCCGACAATCATAGACCGATAAGGGTTACAAGGCCCACTGCGAAGCAGTAAAAAGAAAAAAGGTAAAACGAATTATTATTGATAACTCTGATCAAAAATTTTATAGATACAAATCCTACGACAGCAGAGAGTAGGATTCCTACGACATAAGATGTAGCAGGTATCGAGTATATTTGGGCTAGGGCTTCTCTATCGACGACTAGTAGGTCAAGAATCGAGGCTCCTAGTATCGTAGGCACAGATAATAGAAAAGTATACTTTACCAGAGTAGCTTTCTCCACTCCCCTGAACATACCTATGGATATAGTGGCACCGCTCCTTGAGATGCTAGAAAAGACGGATAGCCCTTGACCCACACCAATCCATATTGCGTCTGCATTTCCTAATTCCCTTTTCCCACTTTTCAGAAATTTAGTTACAAGTATAAGAACGCCAGTTACCATAAACCCTATGCCGATAGCGTCTGTGTCACGGAAAGAATATTCAAAGAAAGACCTGAATATGATTCCTACTGCAGCTGTGGGGATCAGGCCAAGGACAATTAGTCGAGTCATAAGTTCTCCTTTGTTAATTTGGTGTTTTCGACCGTAACCTTTCTTTGGCAATGTGAGCCTAAAAAATGCAACAATCGCGCATATGATCAAAAAAACATCTTTCTTATAGATTGCGAAGACGCCAGCCAATGTACCTACATGCAAAAGAAGATCAAAAAAAACGGGAGCCTCTATGCCCATAGCATGTTGAAGAATCGCCAAGTGTCCTGAACTTGAAATTGGCAACCATTCAGTTATACCCTGCACAATACCTAGAATGATAGCCTGTAAAGTGTCTATCAAGATAAGGCAACCAAATGATATTTCGGGTTTTATGTGTATCTACTTAGATGACCAACCACAAGCTTTAACATTATCAACATTACAAGGTATATAGTTGGAAGACAACTCAGAGAACCGCAGTAGAGAAGATAGAACTACTGCTAGCCTGCTAACGCTGTCTAACATTCAATACCTAGTGGAGGGCCTTGATACTTTATTGGTAACTAACCTAGATGGTGACAAGAGATCAAAAGTCATTCAATTAAGGAATGAATTAACGAATTATATAAGTAGCATGTTCGACGACTATTCCTAATTGACACCTGCACATCCTGTTCTAGCTTTGAATATGTAGAGACTACACTAAATCATTATGTAAGAACCAGCTACAATTATTGTGGAATCAGGTACACAAGAAAACTTGCTCCCACAATACCTACTATAATGATGGCGGTTACCAGAATTCCTTTCTTTGTTGTCTTCTTTTTACTTCTTGTCGCCTCTCTCTTACTCAAATACATATTTTATTCCTCTTATGGCATTATATATATATTCAATATCGATGTCGGGCTAGATATCGGCTTGTCTACCAGCGGCTAAATGGATGAAAGATCTATATACCATCGGCTCGACTCTAATAGAGTGAAAAGCCACGATTTTGCCTCTAGAAATAATGAGATCACTTACAAGGAGGATGGAATTTTTCCGTACGAGAAGTGGCTGGTCGCATACAAAAATAATTTTAGTAAAAGGTTTTCGGAAAGAATAATTCTAAGACAGTTCTACGCTGCTGGTTTCTATGAAGCCTTCGATGTTGTCGCAACGTATGCAGAAAGGTTCCAAGTAGAAATTCTGTGGTTTCTGGAGAAGCGAGAGTGCGGTCTTCCTTACGTAAGTAGTAATTATCCTGGGCTGGAGATAGCCTGTACATACTGCGATAATCTAATCGATTACCAAGATTCGGTTCCGTGTCCCAAGCAACAATGTTCCGCTAAGGTATGTTCAAGAAAATGTTTGATGGAGCATATTGATTATAAGCACAATTGAACCAATTTATACCCTTTCAGATTATTATCTTTTTATGAAGTCAAATGTCGTAAGCCGAATCCTTTCGGGGTCAGCCATAAATCTCTCTAGACATTCGCTCTCATATCCAAATGGTGGTCCTTCAACTATTCGAGTGGGCGAAAAACCCAATTGTTGAAAGGTATCAACAACCCAGTGCACCCATATATCAAGTTCTTCATCGGAAACCGGCCGCAAGAGTTCATCAATTAGTTCTGTCACAAGTCGAAACCTTCCGTTTCTAGACAGTTTGCGGTTTATTACTCCATAGAAATTCTGCCATTTGTATTGTTTTTTGACATCTATGAAATCCGGATCGGGTAGGACAAAGATTATCTCATCAATAGAACCGTCTGAAAAATCATGGATTAGCACCTCGAAGGATCCCTTCATTAGGGTCACGTTATTAAATTCCTGAAGTGTAGATTTAGCTTTGTTATAATTTGAATTATCAAGTTCAATTCCAATATACGTGGTTCCCTTGGTTCTAACGGTAGTGCGATCGGTATTGTTACCGGCTTGAAGAAGTTTCTTTAAGAGACGACCGTCACCAATCCCTAATTCTACAATTATCTTTTGATGGCTTGAGGAACAGAAGGAAGAAAACATTTTAGATGTTCTTTAGGACATATAGGGCGTTAACCTATAATAGAGACTATGGCTTCAGAAGCTCAGCTTCTAGCAGTTGTTGAACTAACTGTACTACCTCCTGTTCGACTTGTTGCCTAGGCATTCCAAGCTTTGAAGAAAAATTGGTTGTAAGTTGATCCACAGTTTTGCCTCCGTCACAGCTATACCAAAAGTCAACGATGGCCTGATTTACCATGAAGCTCTGTTGTTTTTCATTATTAAGGACTAAAGATCCGTCCTCTTGTTTGGACAACTGGCCTTTCATCTCTGGTTTATATTTCTCATAATCAATCTGAAAACGAAGCTTTGGCTTTCCAAATCCCATCTTCTCCCTGGTGGCTGGGTCCATCTTTTCTATATTCCACGGAGGATCCCAAACTATTTCGACATCTATATCTCGCACACCATTTATTTTGCTTACGTACCTTTTGACATCCCCAACCAAGGTGTCGTGAAGTGGACATCCTCTTGTAGTCATGGTCATCTTAATATTGACGTCGTTATGAGGTTTTACATTGACTTCATAAATAAGACCTAAATCTACTACATTCACAGGGATCTCGGGATCCATACATTTTTTGAGAGCTGAATAGATCTCCTCCTCCCTTACAATCTGCGAAGACATCTGAGCTCATTCTAGCTTATAGGCGATAAATACTTTATCAAATGTTAAGCTATACTTCCTAGACAAAGGATCAATAACTGGGTGAACTCGTAGGCTCAGCTCTAAGCTGATACGCCCCCAATTCGAAAGGCGGAGTTAATACTCCCTTTTCTGTTACTATACCCGTAACCAGCTCCGGCGGAGTCACATCAAAAGCCGGATTTAAAACACCAACTCCCTTTGGTGCAATTCTTTTCTTGCCTATCATTAAGACCTCCTCTGACCGACGTTCTTCGATAGTAATGTCCTCCAAATTGCTATCAAGGTCAAAGGTAGATAGTGGAGCCGCCACATAAAATGGCACGCCGTGTATCTTTGCTACGAGTGCTATTTGATATGTACCGATCTTGTTAAACACATGGCCTGACTTTAGTATTCTGTCCGCTCCCACAATAACGCATTTAACCCAGCCTTTGGACATTAGATGACCAACGGCTGTGTCGGATATGAGTGTGACATCTATGTTATCATGATGAAGTTCATATGCCGTAAGCCGTGATCCTTGCATTACTGGGCGAGTTTCTGTAGCGATGACTCTTACTGTTTTGCCCGCTTTCTTTGCAGCGCGTATAACTCCCAGGGCAGTACCGTATGCTGAAGTCGCTAACGCCCCAGCATTACAATGTGTCAACACAACATCTCCATCGTGCAACAGTTTTGCGCCATTAAGTCCCATGGCCATGTTGGTTCGAATATCTTCCTGTGCGATTTTCTTAGCCTCCGAAATCACTATGTCCTTAATTTCCTGCGTACTAGTCCCAGTTCTGGCTTTATTCATTACTCTATCAAGCCCCCAGAATAGATTTATCGCGGTGGGTCGAGTGGAGCGCAATTCATGGTTAGCTTTATTGAGGTCACTCATTAAACCGGTTGCAGTATTGGCTTTGCTATTGAGCGCAGCCAAAGCCAATCCAAAGGCAGCGCTCACGCCAATAGCCGGCGCCCCTCTTACAACCATGTAATTTATTGCCTTTACTACGTCCTGATGGGTTTTGCATTTTACGTATAACAGCTTCGCAGGAAGTTTTGTTTGGTCTATGAGGGTAACGACCCCTTCCTTCCAAGTAACGGTTTTTAGCATGGCCTTTCTTCTGGGTGCACAGTAAATGTCAGATATTTCGCTCCTTTCCGTCCAGCTTTTCAGCAGAATGTTGTAACATACGAAAGATATTGGATATGCGCCTCAGCTCCTGTGTCCTACACCAATCGTCTTGAAGTTAGAATCAGAGAGCTTTGATCTACCTAAGATCCCTCTTCCATCGTATACAGGGATGCCTCCGAACATTTCGTGGCCCAGTGCAAAGTACTGAGGATGATCAGCTACTAGGAATACCAAATCTGTGTTTTGCACTGCTTTATTCATATCTGCAGTAAGAACGATCCTAACAGGAAACTGAGATAAGTTCGGATCTTCAATTACAAGGGGATCATGAATTCGAATCTCTTTTACCTTCAAACTTGAAAATTCTCTTACTACGTCATAAGTAGGGGAAAGGCGAGTATCAGATACTCCCCCTCTGAAAGATAGACCTAATAACGTAACAATCGATTCAATTATAGGTTTCCTACGTAGTCTTTGAAAATGCCTTACTGCTTCTCGAACACAGTCTGCTGGCATGGAACTGTTAGTTAATCGACTTTGCTCCGTGATATTACATTTAACATTGAGACTCTTTGCTGCCTCTAAGACAAATTGGGGATAAACTGGAATACATGCACCGCCTACACCTACCCCAGGCTTATGTAAATTGCAAAAGGGTTGAGAATTGGCTGCTTCCCGAACCTCCCAATAGTCTACTCCAAGTTTCTCACACAATTTTGAAAGCTCGTTGGAAAGTGCTATATTGACATCCCTATACACACCTTCAAATAGCTTTTCTGCCTCGGCTGCTCTAATACTGTTCATTGTCATTACCCCATTTCTGAATATCAATAAAAACAATTCCTTTCCCTCCCTTGTGCTCTTGGGACCGGCGCCAGCAATTATACCTGGGTATCTGCGTTCAATATCTTCAATCGCCCGTCCTTCGTAGATTCTTTCTGGGTTATAAATCAGACAGAAATCCTCTTCAACGTGTAACCCAGATCTAAGTTCAAGTATCTTACAAATAATGTCCTCTGTAGTTCCTGGGGGAACGGATGGATTAACTACCACTACATCACCTTTCTTCAGCCCCTTTCCAACCTCAGTAGCTACGTCAGTAAGAGCCGAGAGATCTGCTGATTTATTTCTAGATAACACTGGGACACAGATAATCTTCATGTACGAATCCGTAGATGCACGTTTAGGATTTTCATATATTATGAATCTCTCTGATTCGATTCCTTTTCTGTATGCCTCATCTACCCCCGGTTCTGGGAGATGAGTCCTGCCCTTTCTTGCATAATTCAGAACTTTGAGTGACTTATCTATGCCTATAACATAAGCTCCTGTCCTCAGCCAGACCGCAGCCATGGCCGAACCGACATGACCTAGACCATATACGGCTATCTTGTATTCCCCACTGTAAATCTTTTGAGCTACAGCCGAACTCCTCTTTTCTACAACTGGCAGCGTATAGTCATCATATGAAGGTGCAACTGATCCACTCACTTTGCTCCCCCTTTTTATCATAACGATGAGTGCTACTTGTGTAACATATCATTATATGTGTTTATTTCGTTCGTTTATTCAGAGATCTCGAGGGAGAGACCGCAATATTTTGCTGGCGTTCCATCCTCAAAATACATTTGCGAAGTAGCGAGACCATTAGCATAACCTCTTTTGAACTTGGGTTAGATTTTGCCACAAGTCTCTTGAAAGCTGACGCGAGCATATGCCTCTTATGCATATCATACCCAGCTAGATCACTGGCATTTAACACATACGTACTCAATAGGTCAGTCTCCGACCTGGATGCTGCTCTTGGCATTTCGCTAATTGGTAGATCCCGTAGGCCTTTTTTGGTTATTTCGTATAATATTATTCCTAATGCATGGGAAATATTCAACGTGCAATACCGAGTCCCAGTTTCTATTCCAACAACAAGGTCGCATATCTCAAGCTCACTATTCTTAAGGCCAGAGGCTTCCCTGCCTAGAACAATAAGGACATTAGTATTCAATTTTGGTATACTATTGATGAGATCTGCAAGTTGGACCGAGCTAATCGCGTCTCTCAAAATATTGAGTCGAGTTGAACTCCTCAACGCAGTTGTTCCTACCAACAGCTTCGAGCTTTCTCGTAATTCCCCAAGATTTGTTATGGTCGCGGACCTCAAAATGTCTCGACCATGCATAGCAAATCGGCTGGCCTCTTCCTGCTCATAATCCGGATCTACCAGGTACAAGTCCCTGACTCCAAAATTCTTCATAATTCTTGCCACATATCCTACATTAATGTAGAATCTAGGTTCTACGATTACTACTCCAATAGTCATTGAAATTCAAATACGTTAAGAAAGCTGCAAATGCTTCAGAGGCCAAGAGATAATAGCGATTTCGCTAGAGGTTACTTCGCATTTAGGATCTTTTTTATATGCCCTGCAATTCTATCTGCGGCCTCGAACATCTTGGGGCTGAACCTAAGTCGGTCTTCGTTTCTCCATTTACCGTATATTCTGATATGATCATCCAAAGGGTCAATCACTATTTCGCCTTCCTCATATAAAATTTGCTTTATGATTTCCTCTAACTCGAGATCTCCTCGTAGAATGGTTGCAAGTTGCCCTCCTTCCCATTTTATGCCCACCATCTTTTTGCTTGAAAAATGACCCTTAGTGATAGGGTAACATTTTGCAAGAAATGTAGCAGGGTCGTAAACATAATTTCCTGCATCTACTATATAATGAATCTGGTAATAATCTAAGGCACCATAAGGAATCTGACTCGTCTCTACTTCATCCATATACGAAATCTATTTCTAACTATGTTCGATAGGCTTATAACTTTTATAGATTTTGAGAATCGTGTTTTCTTATTATCGGTTAGTTCTGGAGAATAACTGTGTACAAGACAAGAATACCTGCGCTCCATTTCCGCATTATTCTAGGTCCTTAGAAACATAATCCAGCACCAAACTATTTGGATATCAGAATCGAATGTTAAAACTCCTGGGTGAGACTATTACTTCTTGCTTATTCTTGATCTCAAATTAGTGGGCTCATTATTTGTGGCAGATGTCATTTTGTGTTGTCCATATGGTCCATGTATGAGGCTGCTAACTCTGGATCAACTAAACCTTGGACGACTATTTGTTGCCCTTGAGCCAGTTTAATGTCCATTGCTACAGCACTGTACGGAATGTCGAAGAGCTCAATTATTACAGCATTATCCGTTTCAAAGGACTTGACACACTTACCATTTACACATGAAAACCCCATAATCTTACTGATCCTCCTAGATCCTGAACCACCGGCTCTCCCCCCCGCCGATCCTCTTGACTCTTCTACAAATAAGATGAAAATGTCGTTTGTATTGTCCGCTGTGAAATCGATCTCAGAATAAGCAACAATAATCTTTCGCCCAGGTTGCAGCAAAACCTTTTCAACTAACTCTGACATGCAGGCTTGTTCCATTTCGAAATGTCCACATATAGTTCTTATTAAAATACTGAGTTATTGAATACTTTGAACAGAAAGGATTTTAATCAGTTTTTTATACAAGGTGAATCATCAATTATTCATGGTTAGAACAGAATCAACTCAAGTCCTTCGAAAGGACAATATGGCACCTGATTTTACTCTAAAAGGCATAGATGAAGCTGTATATAATCTATCTAATTTCTCTTCCAGCAAGCTAATCCTCGTAGTCTTCATATGTAACCACTGTCCATACGTCAAGGCAAGAGTACACGACTTGGTAGCTCTCCAGTATCAGTTTAAGAAATCCGACCTTCAGATTGTTGCTATAAACAGCAACGACCCAGACTATCAAGATGAAGGCTTTGAAAATATGAAGAGGTTTGGCAAAGAATATGGTTTGAACTTTCCATACCTTTTTGATGAGACCCAGGTGACTGCGAAGTCGTATGGCGCAGTTTGTACTCCTGATCCATTTCTATTTAATGAAGATCGTAAACTGATATTTCACGGAAAGATAAACGACGCAACAGAACCGGATATGATCCCTACAGTGCAAACGATGGAAGAGAACATTAGAAAAGTCTTAAGTGGCCAAGATTTAGAGAGGGATTTCGACCCTTCGGTTGGATGCTCAATAAAATGGAAAAGCTAGATGTTCTTATTGTTATCCAAACTGAAAAGCGACACCCTTTTCTCCGCGAGGGTGCTTCCACTGGGTTTCTTCTAAACACGTACCACATTCAATGCATCCCTCATGTTGAAGTGTAACTTCATCACATTCCAAACTGTAGCATCTTGTGGGACACAAAACAACCATCTTCTTCATGAATTCCGACCTAGGATTCACGACCTTAATATGGGAAATACTATCATCATCATATTTTAGGTTCGCTATCCGTTGCTCGATTGTTAACAGCCTTGGGGTATATGTTGATGATATCCTATTCCCAAGTCGTTCTGCTAATTCTATGGGAACACGAATATATGTGTCCTCTGACTCAACTATGGGCAAGAGACGGTCATATCCAAGTATGTTAGCAACACCTACTGCGAGACTTCTTAATGTGCCGCTTGACATTAATCTAATTATCCTTCCGTACTTCGAACCTATGATGTCTTTCGGTACACCCTTAGCTGCATCAAGAAATATCTTGAGGTAGTCTTTATCAATTTCTCTCATATCCCTGGTATAGGGGCCATCTTGTACTGACTTTGTATAGAATTCACCCATGTAGTCCGAAGAAAAGTTATTCCTTTCTATCGAACGAGCCACAGCATTAGCGGCCCTAACTGCATCATCTATACCGACGTTCAGTCCCTCTATCCTAGGACCAACGAATATCCCGCTGCCGGCCGAATCTCCAACAAATAAAATATTCTTAAAAAAAGGTCTCTTCATTCTGCAGCGTTTTCCGTCAGGAACCAGTTTTGCGCTATATTCTAATTCCACGTAATCGGTCACGAATCTAGTTCCATATTTAGTTGTAAGATCTTGGTAAATAACGTTAAGCCTATCTCTTATCTCTTGTACATCTTTATACTTGCCGCTTTGGATAAGCCTACTGCGACCTTGAACGGAATGGTACTCACCTCTAAGCTCATCCCATGACTTTAATAATCTGCTCACCCTAAAGTGAGTTTTGAGTTGATCCTCCTCTGACAAGTTTTTTCCCATTTCATTGACTGGAACCTCGTCCTTCATCAATTCCTTTACAAGGGGATTCATCAAAAGAGCATTGACAAGCTTATATGGTTCCATGGGTCTATTCATAAGCGAGTCGTAGTGGTATACTACACCAATAGAAAGTGTTCCCCTGTTTGTGTAGAGGAAGCCACCTCCTATATGGTTTAGAGTTATATCGCCTACAAAAAGATGTGCTGCTCCTTCTTCTGATGTAATTTCAAATCTTTCATTGATAATTTCCTCAGGGAGTTTTACAGTCACCTTTACTCCTTGGTATAGTTCTTCAGGTGAAAATTTTTGTCTAGCTCCGGTCATATAAGCAATTTCTGAATTAACTCCGTCTGCGGCAATAATCGCCTTTACCTCGAATTCTTTGAGCTCATCTGTTTCAATGACTGTTCTTCCATCCCGCCATGCAATATTCCTAACGTGAACGCCAGATACTATCCCGCCACCCACCTTTTCCGCAGTTTCGTTTGCTCTCTCTGCAAACCAGGAGTTTAGGTGGTTCAATAACACAGAGTATCCAAAGTTAGCTAGGTATTTGTGTGCAGCCGTGAGATCAACTGAATACACTTTGTCTTTAGAGGTGGCGTGAAGGATGTACTTTGTAATTAATCTTTCAGTCGGCGCATCCTGAAAGAATTGTTTACCATATACATCTTCTACATTGTAAACCTTGCCACTCTTGGGTTTCTTTGAGTACAATATACCGCCCGAAACATTCTTACATCCTGGGGTTCTGCCCGCCTCAATTAGGACACCTTGCTTGCCTAGACTAGATAGTTGTTGCAGCGCCGCTAATCCAGCAGAACCACCTCCGATCACTGCTACATCAAATTTCTCCAACCTTTTACTCCTTAACTTCGACTACCATTTTTGCCAGTTGATCCCTTATTTCTTTATTGAGAATCGGTATAACATCTTCAAGTCTACCCTTGATGAAGATATTTGATTCATCCTTGATCTGGGAGTTTTCGTCTACATTTATCGAAACAACGAACTCAGATTCTTTCATACCTGCAAGATGTTGCACGGCTCCGCTAATTCCAACTGCGATATAAAGCAAGGGATTAACTTTACTGCCGCTAGTACCAATCACTCTTTCAGGAACAAAATATCTGTTGATTAAGGTTTCATTCAATGTGTAAGGTTTCTTTGAAATAGGCAGCGATATGCCTACTTCAGCATCCAGTGTGTGTGCTAATCTTTCAATCAGCCTAGTGTTTTCTTCCGGTGAACCTTTGATGCCCCTACCAAAGCTCACTATACATTTATGCTTGTCGAAGTCAACAGCGCTCTTAATTACCCGCCGGCTCAGGATCTTTACTCTTGATAGGTCCACCTCAGATATATTTGGCACATAGGGAACTATGATCCCCCTCCTTTTTGTGTCCTTGATCAAAGGGGTAAAGATCCCAGGGATTACACTGCAGGCTTGGGGATGGTAATCTCTCTGTATTGAGGGATTTTTATTGTCTAGGCACAAGATCGTAGTCCACAGAAACCCTGAAAAGTCAGGTCTGTACATCTCTAAGGTCTTTTCATAAACAATTGGTTTGCCTTTGGTTTTGTGCTCATGTTTTATTTCAAGATCTTCTATTACAAGCTTGTTAATATCCGACGCCAGACCGGACTGTAATTCAGCCATGACGGTAGAAGAAAGCTGTCTGCCGATGTTATCAGCAGCAAAGAACATGTACCTTGGCCTTCGAAAATTGGCGAAGTACTCAGGACTAATTTCTTTTATTGGAGCTTTATCATTTGCAATAGAGCAGATTACCTTTGTGTCAATTAGATTTCTTGTATTCTCAAGTTCTGGGTTGTCTGCGTAGATTACTGCATCTGCTCCATAGAAGGGTAGTTCTTCACATAAGGCCCTAACACTGTTTCCTAAAACTACCGCTATGACTTTTTCATTTGAAGAGTATCTATCATTGAAGCTATCCATCAACCGCCTAGCTTCTCCAAGCATCTCTAAACTAACTGGTAGGGGTTTGCCCTCCTCGTGTTCGATTACAACGTAAATATGGCGATATCTACCTTGAACAACGTTCGAAGGCCTAGATGCTTGTTCTGCTGACTTATTTAGCCCTGATATATTAATATCGCTCATTCGATTGCGGTCCTGTTCAGTACATGACACATTTTCATCGCAACCTCTTTGATTTGATCTCGATCTGAACCGTCTACTACCCACGTGGTTCTAGAAGGTTTAGATTTCGGAATTTTTTCAACTCTGTAGACTATAGTAGGTGAGCCTGGAAGTCCAACATATTTCGGATCCACTCCAAGTTGCTGTGCGTTCAGGGCCCTCAAGTAGTTCCTGAATTCCTGCGACCTCTTAAAGGCTTCTTTTCTATTTTTCATGAAAGCTAACCTCTGTGTTATGGTATCGTATTTTGCCCTGTACGAAGGGTCTACAGACATAAAAACGGGCAGTAAGGCTTCAACCTCTTCGATTACGTCATAAAATCCCTGTAACGATATGAGCCTCGTGGCGTTAACCTTACGGTTTGGAAGATCAACGTTATAAGATATGATATTGCCCAGAAATGTGTAGCCAAGCTTCCAGGCCGTCTGAGGACCGGTCTGGCCTGTTTCCCCATCTGAAGCGCGGTGCCCGGAGAAAACTATATCGACGTTCTTACCTTGGCTTTGTATTAATTCTATTCCAGACTTTAACACTTCAGCCGTGGCTAAGGTGTCAGCACCAGCAAACGCCCTGTCATTGTAAAGGTAAAGATTGTCCGCGCTACAGATTAATTGTGCCTGTTGCAAAGCGACATCTGCAATAGGGGGGCCCATCGTTGCTACAGAAACCTCAGCACCATAATTGACCTTTGAATAAAATGCTGCGCTGGACGCAACGGCGCTATGCGGGCCTAAGATATTTTTGGTCTCAGCCCTGTTAAGAGTCCCATCAGCATTATAACTCACATTACCTTCCGAAAAATCAGGTTCTAGCTTCACAATTACTGCAACTCCAAACGAGTCCATGGTTAATCCCTCACTCTCGGAGCCTTAGACTTAGATGGATTGTCCATGATTCTTATCAGCCGTTTTGGAAAAGTTGCTGGTCACCCGCTGAGTTGTCACAACATATGGGCATAAACAAGACTTTAAAAATAAACTCTATTAATAACTTGCCCTAGGGCTGCAGTATGCTATCCAACTCGACAAAGGGACTGGGAAAGAGAAGAGAGCTAGACTACCCAGAAGAACCCGATTGTGACTGCGGCATGGTTAGCGTCTGTTCGTAGTATGCAGAACGCATTTGTTCATATGCTGAGCGCAGTTTTTCGTAGAAATCTGGCATCTCTGGTTCCAAAATGGTGTAGAAAAGGTAAAAGTCTTCAGCCTCAATGAGATATCTCTTTATCTTATCATATATGTTAATTTTATTCAGGTTCGCCTTGTCTCTTATGAATACCATATTGTTTATTCTGTCTGCAAGCTTTATCGTCTTCATATCATATTCCGAAGTAACTAGCATATTGCAATATTGGCGGAATCTTGCTAACTTCCTCTGGCTCAAGGTATTTCCAGGGTAATTCTCTAGGGGAGGAATTTTGAGTTCCGTTGCGATACGATATATTCTGCTTCCAAACCTGTAGCTTAGGTATGCCTCAAAACCATACGATTTGGTTTTGTATAGATCAAGTATTCTTTCGTTGTCTTCAAGGATATCATGTAATATAGCTGCAGCAACTTCTACGCTTGTGATGTTGCGATTAATTGTCCTATAGTGTCTTACTACTTCAGCTGCTACGGGCCAAGTGTGAGTCTCCAAAAAAGAAGAAAGATCGTCCTCTCGCTTCACCCCACGGTGAACCTCCTCTGCCACCTCCACCGCTCCTCTAATAAAGTCATCTACTCTAAGTTGAGCTTTGTTTTCTAGGTACGTTAGAAAATCCTGAGTACTGAGAGAGTACATGGGCTCTTCCATATATCTAAATGAAACCTGATAGAGAAAAAGATTGCTTTTACAGAAGCTACAAGCCTTTACTAGTTTGGTGACAGACACTAGTCAAACCGGCGTCCCAAGAAATAGCTCGCCAAGTATTCGTGAATAACAATATATGTTCGTATTGGTAATCCAATGCTCCGTTGTCCAAAGGTAGATCTGGTTTTATACTCTCGGATAATACTTACTTGCCCAGTGGTGATCAGCCAGAAGCTATCGAGAAGTTATCTAAGAACATAAAAAAACAGGGCAATCTTATCCAAACTCTGTTGGGAGTTACGGGGAGCGGAAAAACCTATACCATTGCAAATGTAATATCCAGGATAAACCAGAATACGTTGGTTATTTCACACAACAAAACTCTCGCGGCTCAGTTATACGCCGAGTTTAAGGATTTTTTTCCCAACAATAACGTTGGATATTTTGTAAGCTTTTACGATTATTACCAACCTGAAAGCTACTTGCCCCAGACTGATACGTACATAGAAAAAGATACTGAAGTAAACGAGAAGATAGAGAAGATGCGGCTGGAAGCCACTGCTATGTTAATGTCAGGCGAACCCACGATAATAGTATCAACAGTCTCATGCATTTACTCGCTTGGGTCTCCTGTGGAATGGGAGAAGAGCGCTATATCATTATCCACAGGCATGAAGCTCGACAGAAAGGTGCTTATTCACAACTTAATAGAATCACGTTACGAAAGAAATGATTTTTCGCTTAAGAGTGGTAATTTTCGAGCAAAGGGTGACACAGTAGATATACTCTCTGGGTATTCAGATGAGATTGTCAGGATAACTCTTTTTGGAGATGAAATTGAAAATATTACCATACATAATCCAGTCAGCATGAACAAAATAAGAGAATCCGGCTCTGTAAAGATATTTCCTGCAAAGCACTACGTATTAAGTGAATCGTCGAGGTCTTCGGCGATTGAATCCATCAAGGATGAATTGAGAAGGTGGTTACCGAACTTACCTGATCTTGAGAAGCAGAGACTTTCATCTCGCACAAGGTACGATCTAGAAATGATAGAAGAGCTCGGGTATTGCTCGGGCATCGAGAACTACTCACGACATTTCGATGGCAGAGTTCCGGGGCAACCCCCATATTGTCTGCTCGATTTTTTTGGTGAAGAATTTCTTCTGGTAGTAGACGAATCCCATGTAACTATCCCGCAACTCCATGGCATGTATACTGGGGATTATACACGTAAAAAAATGCTTGTTGATTATGGTTTTAGGCTTCCAAGCGCTTTCGATAACCGCCCTCTACGATTTGATGAGTTCAGGAAATATATGAAAAATGTTATTTTTGTTTCTGCTACACCAGGAGAGTTTGAACTTAGTAACAGTTCGAAAGTGGTGGAGCAATTGGTAAGGCCTACAGGTCTGGTAGACCCTGATGTCATGATAAGAGCAACACGTGACCAGATGCAGGAGCTGATTCGGGAAATAGCTATTAGGTCAAGGCGAAATCAAAGAACCCTAGTTACTACCCTCACCAAGAGAATGGCTGAAGACCTTGCCGAGTACTTGGCAAGAAATGGTGTCAGGGTTAGATATATGCATTCAGAAATTGAAGGGATTGAACGTACTGAATTAATTAGACAGCTGCGAATAGGGGATTTTGATGTTTTGGTAGGTATAAACCTGCTACGGGAAGGCCTTGATATTCCTGAAGTTTCTCTGGTAGCTATTCTCGATGCTGACAAAGAGGGTTTCTTGCGTAATACCACAAGCTTAATCCAGACCTTCGGCCGGGCAGCTCGTAATATAGAAGGTAGCGTCATAATGTTTGCTGATAAGATTACTGATTCAATGAAGAACGCAGTAGCGGAGACACGTAGACGTCGGGAAAAACAGGTTAGGTACAATAGTGAATTCCATGTAACCCCACGATCAGTTACAAAGCCTGTTCCTGAAGCCGTACAGGATATCTATGGCCATGAAAGGCAGAGTAACGTTGAAACGATTAAGAGTATGACGAGGTCAGAGCTTCTTAGTTTGGCCTTAGAAACAGAGTCTATTATGAAAAAGTACGCAGAAGACCTAGATTTTGAGAACGCCATAAAATACCGACAAAAATTGAAAAGGATAAGGACGGTGTTAGGGGAAGAGCAGACCTTGCATATTTCTTGACCTGAAATGCTTGACAAGTTAATTATCAAGGGAGCTCGTCAGCATAATCTTAAGAATTTCAATCTCGAGATTCCAAAGAATAAACTTGTCGTGGTAACTGGAATCTCAGGCTCAGGTAAGTCAACTCTTGCCTTTGATACTATTTATGCTGAGGGCCAAAGACGGTATGTTGAGTCGCTCTCCGCATATGCTAGGCAATTTCTTGAACTTATGGAGAAGCCAGATGTCGATTCTATAGATGGATTATCCCCTGCAATCTCTATTCAACAAAAGACGACAAGTAAAAATCCTCGTTCCACAGTTGGTACGGTAACTGAGCTCTACGATTATCTCAGACTACTTTTCGCTAGGATAGGCGTTCCTTATTGTTTTGTATGCGGTAGAAAAATTACGAGCCAGTCTGTTGACTCGATAACTGATTCAATACTGAGATCAGGTGAAAACAAAAAAACTTTGATTTTAGCTCCGATAGTCCAAGCGAAAAAAGGGACCTATGACAAGTTGTTTCAGCAATTACAGCAAGACGGTTTTTCAAGGATCAGACTCGACGGCCAGATAATCAGTTTAGAAGAAGGAGAAAGAATTTCTGAGAGAGGCCAGACGACTGGTAAAAAGACTCACCCGATGCTAGACAAGCAAAAAAAACATACAATAGAAGTTATTGTCGATAGATTAAAACCATCATCAGAAGAGAGAAGCAGATTATTTGAATCGGTTCAGACTGCCCTCAAGGTAGGGAACGGAATTATGGTGGCTTCTTTTGTTGATGAGGACGAGACCAAGCTGTATTCGCAACAAAACGCGTGTCCTACTTGCGAGGTAAGTTTGGGCGAGATGGAACCTAGAACATTTTCCTTTAATTCACCGTTCGGAGCGTGTAAGGAATGTAACGGATTAGGAGTAAGAATGGAGTTTGATCCCGAACTAATCATCCCTGACCCGTCTAAGAGTATACTAGAAGGTGCAATACGACCCTGGTCTGGCTATTTTGCATCATTTCGTGCTTCAATGTTGCGAGACGTGGGCAAGCGATTGGGTTTTACGCTTAATATGCCAATATCGCAGATGACTGAAAAGCAACTAAACACAATCTTATACGGTACAAACGAAAGTATCCATTACAGGTATCAGTCTAAGCATACTGATTCTACGTGGGAGTATCAAGGATCATTTGAAGGGGTAATTCCGAATTTAGAGAGGACTTATAGGGAAACTGAATCAGATACGAAGCGAGATGCGTTGCAAGGATTCATGAGGGAACACAATTGTGAAAGTTGCGGCGGAAAAAGGTTGAGAGCTGAAGCACTCTCAGTAAAAATAGCAGGAAAATCTATTATGGGGGTTTGTGACCTTACCATTGGGAATTGTAAGAACTTTTTTACATCGTTACGTTTAGACGACACCGAAAGACATGTAGCAAGGACTATTCTTAAAGAAATATCTTCAAGACTAGATTTTTTGAATAATGTGGGATTGAGTTATCTGACTTTGAATAGAAATACAGCTAGTTTATCGGGAGGGGAATCGCAGCGTATACGCCTGGCTACTCAGATAGGTTCAAACCTTACAGGAGTACTTTACGTGCTAGACGAACCTACCATAGGATTGCATCAGAGGGATAATGTCAAGTTAATTGAAACATTAAGAAAACTACGAGATCTTGACAACACGTTGATAGTAGTGGAGCATGACGAGGAGGTTATTCGCAGCTCGGACTGGGTTGTTGATATAGGTCTGGGTGCCGGAATTCATGGTGGTAAAATAGTTGTGAGTGGGCCCGTCAGTGAGGTTTTAAAAAGCGAACACTCGATCACTGGAACATACCTTAGAGGTGACAAGACTGCTTCACGACAAAAAGATCAGCGCCAGAATTTTCAAAATTGGATTACGATCAAAGGTGCTCAGCAGAATAATTTGAAATCAATAAATGTCTCGTTTCCTGTCGGATGTATGACCGTAGTAACCGGAGTTTCCGGTTCGGGCAAATCGACCCTCGTAAACGATATATTGTTTAAAGCTCTTTCCAAATATTTTTATGACTCGAACGAAGTTCCGGGTAAACACGAATCGATCTCCGGTCTAGAATATATAGATAAGATAATTGGAATCGACCAGTCTCCCATAGGCAGAACTCCTAGATCCAACGCTGCGACTTACGTGAACGCCTTCACACCCATTCGTGAGTTGTTCGCAAGAACCTCCAAAGCAAGAGAAATGGGATACAAGGCCGGACGATTTTCTTTTAATGTCCCTTGTGGGAGATGCGATGCTTGTGAGGGTGCGGGTATCAAAAAAATAGAGATGCAATTTTTGCCAGATGTTTTCGTGAAATGTGGTGAGTGCAGAGGTGAAAGATATAACTCAGAAACCTTGACTGTCAAGTTCAAGGGAAGATCTATTTCCGATGTGTTATCTATGACTGTAGAAGAAGCACTGTCGTTCTTTAGAAATATTCCAAGTATCGAAAGGAAACTTAAAACACTAAACGACGTAGGATTGTCTTACATCCATTTAGGTCAGCCTGCCACAACGCTATCTGGTGGAGAAGCTCAGAGGATTAAACTGGCTGCTGAGCTTTCTAAGAAAGATACGGGAAGGACGATATATGTCCTCGATGAGCCTACAACAGGACTTCATTTTGCTGATGTCGAGAAGCTTCTGGATATTCTCGATAGACTTGTCCGGATAGGAAATACAGTTATTATAATTGAACATAACCTTGATGTTATCGCAAGTGCTGATTATATAGTAGATTTGGGTCCGGATGGAGGCGAAGAAGGGGGTAAATTAGTCGCGGCAGGAAGTCCCTCAGAACTTGCTACCTACGCAGATAGCTATACAGCAAATTACCTAAAGTCCAAGTTAAAGATCCGCGAATTACTTCAGGCAGGATGAAATAGGATGCCAGATTATATGGTATCTGCTCTAACAAAATCCTGCACCCTAGAGCATATTCCGTCAGATCCAGGTGTTTATCTTATGAAGGATGAAACCGATAGGATTCTATACATAGGTAAAGCCAAGAATCTGAAGAAGCGGGTATTCTCATATTATTCGAGCAAAGCCCAAAGAGATGCGAACTGGAAAACCAAAAAGCTAGTATCTAGAGTAGCAGAGATTGAATTTGTAACTACTAGTAATGAAATTGAGGCTTTTTTATTAGAATCTAACCTCATCAAAAGGTACAGGCCACTGTTTAATATAGAATTAAAGGATCAACAACGCTACACATACCTTAAGTTAACCCAGGAATCGTTCCCTCGCCTACTTGTCGCAAGAAGAAACCGACGAGGGGAGTTTAGCGGACCTAAGGGCAAGATTTACGGCCCATTCGTAAAAGGGAGCTCTAAGGTTCTTACGGTGGGTCTATTAAGAAAACTTTTCAAGATAAGAATTTGTAATCGGCTCCCAAAAAAACCGTGTTTAGAATACTTTATAAAAAATTGTGATGCTCCATGTATAAAGAATGTGACTGAATCACAATATCTGGCAAACGTGATGTTACTTGAAAATATATTGAATGGAAAAAATAGTGTAGCAGATTTTATGAAGCAGATGGAGCAAGAAATGAAGAACTATGCTTTACAACAGAGGTATGAGAGAGCAAAGGATATTCGTGATACACTAAGACGCTTAGAAAATCTGCAGGCCAAACAGAATATGGAAAAAGTTAGTCGGTCTGATGAAGAGTACATTGGTATAATAGAGGATGAGACAAAAGCAACGGCTCATTTGATTATTCTAAGTAGAAGGCATGGTGTCATCATGGACAGAAGAAAATTTGATTTTGAACTAGTTGGCGAAAATTCTCTCGGCACGTTTCTGTTACAATATTACACCTCAGTTCCCTCGATTCCGGGACGTGTCTATGTAAATAAAGAGCCAGAGTCTAAGGCGATCTTGGAGGCGTCGCTTGAAAAACTATGTGGGCATGAAGTAAGAATCGTTAAGATAGCCTATGATTTTCATGATAAGGAAAAGAAGGAGATAATGGATTTAGTCATTAGAAATTTGCATATAGCATGCAGAGAAAGTATTGATCGTTCAGTTTTGGAACTTAAAATAGAGCTTGGACTTGAGAAAATTCCCAACATTATCGACTGTTTTGATATATCAAATTTAGGAATGACGTTAGCCGTAGGATCACGAGTTAGATTCATAGAGGGAAGGCCACGTAAAGAGGGATACCGTAGATTTAGAATTAGATCAACCTCTGGTCAGAACGATTTTGCGATGATGGCAGAAATAGTAAGTCGAAGCTATTCTTCGGCGTCAAACCATGATCAGCTACCTGATCTAATAGTCATCGATGGAGGGAGGGGCCAGCTAAGTTCTGCCTCAACTGCTATCAGCAGGCTAGGACTAAGGATTATGTGTATTTCAATTGCTAAGGAGAAAGAGGAGGTCTACACTCATTTATACAAAAAGCCTGTCCGACTCCAGAGCAGTGGCGAGGCAATAAAGTTACTGCGTCATATTAGGGACGAAGCACATAGGTTCGGCCTTCAATACAACATCAAACTGCGAAGTTACAAGTAAGGCGATGTAATGGTTCCGAAACTTAATTGTTTAGGACTTCTTGTTCGCCTCCTCTTATACATCTCCTTGGCAAGAGTCTTTAAATCCTCTTCTAAGGCTGATCGAAGAGAACCGTTGTATATGACGGAAGCAGGATGGATGGTTAGAAAGTATCTTTTACCTTCTTTCTCAACTATCTTCCCACGATCTGCTACTATTGATTTACCGCCTAAAAGCGCATGATACGCAGTGCCTCCAAGGATACATATCATTTTCGGGCAGACGAAGGCTATCTGCTTCTCTAGGTAATCTCTACAAGCAGAGAGTTCATCTTTGTCTGGACGTCTGTTGTTCGGAGGCCTGCATTTTACTATATTAGTGATGAAAATATCTGATCTCCTGATTCCAGCCTTAGACAACGCAGTATCCAAGATTCCACCTGAGTATCCCACGAACGGCTTACCTTCAATGTCTTCATTCCTTCCTGGTGCCTCCCCAACAAACATTACCTTTGCACGTTGCGGTCCTTTACCATCTACTGCATTTGTTCTTGTTCTTGAAAGTTTACATAAGGTGCACCGCTTTATTTTAAAGGAAAGTTTCTCTAGTGAATTAACGGAGAGTTTTAAAGGCATTTACGTTATGTAAGAATACTCATACCTGTATAAGTTGGTATCAACACAACGGCTTGCCTTACCATTTACTTATAAGAAACCACTCTAATTACCTTTTTTATTCTGAGGCGTGTCAAATATAGACAGAAGGGATTAAATGTCAAAAACTATCTTGAACATAGCAGTATATCTTGTATCTTTAATGGAAAACTCAAGAACCTATACTATAGTTGCGTTGATTGCGCCTATTATCGTTGCCTTCATTTTGTACCCCGATTCCTTCACCCTGTCCTGGAATGAAGGCAGAGGTGGTTTCCTATTTGCTCTTGTTTTTGTTATATTTGAGCTACTTACCTCTTCTAGGACTTTAGCGAACGGTAAGAAACTTTGCATTGTATGTACCTTGTCGTTGATCACAATAGGTTACTTTGCATCTCTCGAGTCCCTAGGAATTCAGGAAGTGATAAAGTCCTCAGCCAGATCATATAATGTAGTTCTTCCGGATTCATGGACATGGATGTGGGATTTCATCGTACTTGTTTCATTCCTAGCTGCGTCTCTATTTGTTCTCTTCGGTACGAAATTCTACACGGTTGCTCCCGCGGCTATTATATATCTAGCAGGAAATGCTGTTATCCTATCTTTGGACGCATTTTTTCCTTACGATAGCCTAGGTCCACTTCAGATGGTAGTTCCATACTATTTAGAAATAGACGAAATTGTAATTAATTGGGTTGGCAGGCATGTGATAGATTTGGGATCTGGGGCCCTAGCTGTGGCTGAAGGCAATTCCCTAGTGCTAACAGGTCCGAATGGTCCGTTTGCGCTGCGAGTTTTTTGGCCGTCCGCGGGAATACACAGCTTGATAATTTACACAGTTGTAATGCTCGCATTCCTCCTCAAAATACAAATGCCTCTGGGCAGAAGAGTCGCCTATTTCATTATCGGAACACTAGGAACAGCGGCGATAAATGTAGTTCGGATAATCTCCTTGTCATTTTTTCCTCTTCTGGTGACTACCAATGTCCAGGCATGGGAGGGGTATCATTCCATTGCCGGTGAAGTCATGTTTTTACCTTGGCTAATCATCTATCTTGTTATTGTTGTTCACATAGAGCACGCGCAGAAACGTATTGCTCCGAACAGGCAGAGCAATATCTCTCACTGATCCACTTTCCTGTTGGATACTTACATATCAAACCTTAAGTGTGCATACGCAACCATAGCCTTAGTGAATGGATATCTTTTTTTCTCCCATACTTGAGTATAGAGATATTGGAATCCCCTGTTCAATCGGAATCTGGAGGAATCAAGCTTAAACCTGAGAAGATGGTGACAGACAAATTATATCACTGTATACATGAAGAAAAGGTCTTTCTGTTCTATAAAGACGAAGAGGAGTTACTTCACTGTTTTGAGGTTGATGATGATTACACACGAAAGGAAATATCTAAAAATCCTGGTTGCCTCGAAAGCATACTGAGAAAGGCTACCAAGTCCAGAGATTGAACCAATTAACAAACATTATATTTCAGCAATGTTCTACTTCCAGAGATGTCCGGCAACCCAAAAACCGATCTCAAGGCAAGCAACGAGGTTTTCATAGGAAAAAAACCTTTGATGACATACGTTACGGCAACTCTAGTCCAACTCGCAAATGAGCCAATAGTAGTCGTAAAGGCTAGAGGAAAGAGTATAACACGGGCGGTTGATGTGGCCCAGATAATCGTGAAGAGAATGGATACATTGGGGTATAAGATTGGTCCGGTAAACATCGGTTCAGAAATAGTTAAATCAGATGACGGTAGGACCCGGAACGTATCTACAATAGAAATCTCGATCTCTAGAGAGAAATAACGAATCACTTGCTCGAGCAACTAGCTATCTAGCTATCTATCTATCTATTGTGGACTAACTCACGGAGATGATACAGAACAGCGGGTTTTAGCTACCCTATTGCACTGCACTAATAACGCAGGTAACCTGTATGTTAATGTATGTATACACGCATTAACACTTCTGTGCTACTATACTTGCTCTAGCTATAAGCTTGGCGATTCGAATAGGCTCTGGAATTGAACCTTGCCGTGTAAAACAATTGAGCGTATAAGTTGCATCCAGAACATTCAATCCCCACTGACGCACATATACTGAATTGCCAGTTCTAAGTTCAATCCTCTCTCTTTTGCCCAATTTTTGATATTGTTGGAGTTTCCCTCGCCATTCATGCGGGAAAACCTTCTTAATAGTATTTACTAGCCCTCTAGATCTGTTATAGGTTACTGCAATTACTGGAAGACCTGTAGATTGAAAGATTCTGTCTCCATCTATTATGTTAAACATGCTTATTATCATTCCTCCAATTAGAATACAATTTATGTCATTTCGGTTCATTTTCCTGAACATTGAAATTATATTCTGGGTCGAATCGTCACCCCTCAAAGTCGAGCTTGAGATAACAATGCCATCTATAATCAAGTCACGTCTCATTACGACTCCTACTAAGACTGCATACTTGCAGGATACCTTGAAACTTTCTGCTATTGCCAACGTTCTTATCCCCTTTTTTTCGAGGTGAAGGGGGGTAGCCATTTTCATCTGCTAACGTTGCTACTTGGTGAATTTAAACCAGTTGATTATTTTATATAGGAATTAGCCTAACCCACACGTATTAGACAACCCATTCCAAATTGCGTATATCTACGCAAGTATTGTGTAAAGGCGAGGAATTAGTTATCAGCTATTATTACTTTCTTGGAGGACAAAAACGTAACGTGAACCTTGAAAGTCTGTTGTTCCTTCCTTCTCCCAGTTTATGACATAGCTACGTGAGATATGCTTCCCCATAACCTTGATAGTCTTGGGTAGACTGTAAAATAGTTTCTCGACTTTGTTAGGATCCTTGGTCATGAGCAGTGATCGTCGCTTTTTCATTAAGTACTTTAATGCAACATTCTTATGTGTATGCCCTTCTACAGAGATCTTCTCTTGACTTGAGTCTATTGTAAACTGTCTCTTTACCAAATTAATAAGCATACAGCTATTGATCTTATGATTTTCTATGTCAGATTTCGTGGGCCATTTCGTCAATACATTATGCATAAAAATTATTGAAAAGCGAGGAACACACCACCACGGCTGTATAAACCAAAAATAGGTTAGAGGTTCTCCGGATATCGGTTGCGAGGTCTAAATCTATATTTTGCTCTCTTTCCAGCCAGCTTCAATGACGGCGGGCGCTCCCCTGTGATCCAATCTTTTTGTAGAGGTTTCCTGGACCGACGAGCACTCTTAGGCAACCTGCCACTCTTCCCAAGATATAACTTTCCCGTCTTTGATATCGCGCCCATATACATCTATCAACTCTTTGACCGAATTGCTACATATTATATTTGTTTCATGTAACTACAGACAACGGCAGTCGCCAGATTTGACTATTAATGTTATTTTCTTTTTATCTCTGAACTAACCTGCAGACTATCCATGCAGCTTCTTAATAAAGGACTTTTTGCCCTGACCTATTAGCCCCCTCCCGCCTCGGCCCCACTAGTCCAACTGTTTTCCTGATAGGTATCAATAAGTTCGTTTATCACGTCATCGATAGCTATATCTCTTCTAGAATGCGTTATTTAATTCAAAATTGTAACTAGCCGTTTGTATGTATGTTCCTGTAATTCTACTGTATTTGTCATTTGATATTCCTTATGCAACATTTAGCTAGACTGATAGTCTAATTTAGGATTTAGCCAGATTAGATGGGGTCGGCCGGATTCGAACCAGCGGTCTCCAGCGCCCAAGGCTGGCATCATACCAAGCTAGACAACGACCCCGAGCTACTCGATATTACGCATTATGGTCAGGAGACATAATTTTAAGCTTGTTTGGTCAAAGACAATACCTCTATATAGAATCGGGCCACAACGGTTTCAATGGACTTTGTTGAATGCTATCTCAAGGCAGGTAAGATAGCATCAGAGCAGCGTGAAAAAATAAGGAAGACAGACTATGTTGGCTATACCGTGCTAACAATCTGTGATTCGATAGAGCGAGAGATAAGAGAAATGGGCGGCACTCCCGCATTTCCGGTCAATGCTAGTCTAAACGAGATCGCCGCCCACTATACAGCTGAACCTAACGATGAAACGACTGTAATGGAAAATGACGTTCTAAAGGTCGATATAGGGGTTCACATCGAAGGATATATAGCCGATACCGCGGTAACAGTTTCGCATAATCCTAGACACGAAGCGATGATAAAGTCTTCCGAGAATGCACTAAAAGAAGCCGTCCGCATAGCAAGAGTCAATACGAAGGCAAGCGACATAGGCAAGCTCATTGAAGACATAATCTCAAAGGCAGGTTTTAAACCCATCCAGAATCTTAGCGGGCATTCACTTTCGCGGTACACAATACATGCAGGAAAATCGATACCAAACATTAGAACCATTGGGTCTTCATTCAGTTTATCGTCCAACCAGGCTTATGCTATAGAGCCATTTGTTACGTTGAAAGACGGTCAGGGTGTAGTCTATGAAGGTCCTGTCCGTAACATCTTTGCCATCATCTCCAGAAAACCGGCCAAGGAGGAAAATTTAGACGAGTTTCTATCTTGTCTTTGGAATAAATATCGAACTATGCCCTTTGCGCTGAGATGGATATTGGATGACTATGAAGAAAAAGAAGCTCGCCGTATGCTTAACACTCTTATTAGAAAAAGAAACATACACTCATATCCTATATTGGTTGAAGGTAAAAATAAATATGTAACTCAAGCCGAACACACCATCTTGCCTCTAGATGGTTTAACACGTGTGATAACACTTTAGACTCAGTTAAATGCAATTATATCACCCTGGGTCAATTTCACGTCATTTTGGTAGTACCTGTCATGGTATTGTCAGCGTCCTAAGGTGCATGCTCGACCCTTTTTTTGAATGCAATGTTCATTTGATTTAAGCTGATCTCAATGTCTTTGAAAAGACTATTGCCGGAGATAAGTGATCCCAAGCCTGAAAATAACTCTGAATGCACAAGGCGAATATTGTCCTTAGCACCTTGATCGAACGTAAATATTCTTTCTCCATCTAGCAGTCCTGGCAGAAATGACTTTCCTTTCCATCGTAGTTCGTGATTCTCTTCCAACTTGGTAATTGTTGGTGCATAAATCCTAAGTTTTCCCTTGCTTGTTCTCACGCTTATCCTTAATTTCTCGCCGATTCGGGCCTCACCATCTATCCTAGTAATGACTGGGTTCCATTGGGGAAAACTGGTAAAGTCAGTAAGAACCTTCCATGCAACTGAGGGAGATGAATTTATCTCAATCTCTGTCCTTATTTCCTTCAATTCATCTACATCCAGGTTACTAGAAATTTGGCATTTTGCTGTTAAGAATATTGTAGCCAAATTCTATAGTAGAAGAAACCAAATCGTTATGTCATATAGTCCAAGAGTTGGCTCGATAATGAATAAGTGCAGCTCTGCTCTCTCTGTGCATCCTATACTCTGCATCCACATGTATGATCTATAAAACTGTTTAGATCCATATATGATTTAGTGTTTGAATAAGTGTTTCTAAAATTAAGCTTTTTAATCTGCCTGATTAATATTTGATTTTTTAATTAGGATTACCCCTCAAAAATAGCTCCCCAGGCCTC
>CAYTQD010000010.1:0-31900 GCA_964439995.1 uncultured Nitrososphaeraceae archaeon | reverse complement strand
CAAATCCCCTAAAGTTAACAGCCTTTTTTATTCCAGCTGTTTTCTCAGCACGTTCGAGTGCCCGGATATTGATATCGTGACCATATACATCAAAGCCCCTGTCTTTAACATACTTGGCAACTGGTAGTCCTAGTCGTCCTAGTCCAATTACTAGGATCTTGTTAAATGAGGCCCCAGAATCCTCATTCCTATCAATTTCATCGTAGTGCTTACTAATGTTTTGGTCGGTTCTCTGCAAAGGTCACCTTAATTCCGAAATTCTGGTTATTAAGGAGTTAAGAAGTAAAAACAGATAGAATATTCAGTACCAAATATTTCATAGATTAAAGTAGCTCATTTCTAGGATATTTTCTTAACCATTGCCCAGATGAGGATAAATTCGCAATAATTTAATATACTGCGCTGACCACAAAAGTGTGCTAAACAGGTTAAGAAAAGCCCTGGGACCTAGGCTGGATAAGATAGGATCTACCTTTGCAGCCAGCGGACTGGGACCGAATTTTTGGACCGCACTGAGTATTATTTTTGGGATTGCAAGTGGCTTAACATATATTCTGCCGGTGTTTTTTGGAGGGACCTATTGGTATGAGTCTTCCTTGGTTGGAAGCATCTTTCTTTTAATTTCTGGATTCTTTGATATTGCGGACGGGTATGTCGCACGGGCAACTAAACGAACAAGTAGAATAGGGGCCTACCTAGACTCTGTCTTTGACAAGATCTCTGAATCCGTCATCTTTATAGGTATTGCAGTAGGAGGACATGCTAATCCCATAATTTCCCTATTGGCTTTATCTCTATCACTACTGGTTAGTTATGCCCGTGCGAAATCAGAAGCAATAGGTATTGAGCTGAAGGGTGTGGGGATCGGGGAAAGGGCAGAGAGACTACTCCTAATCGGAATACTCGGGTTATTCCCATTAGAAGGAATCTTACAATTTGCAGTCGTTCTTGTTTCAATATTTGCAGGGATTACTCTTTGTCAGAGAGTGGTGTTTACGGTACGGAAATTATGAGCACTATCTTAGTCTACCAGTACTCCGCCGTTCTACCTCAGACCTTACTTTAACCACACCTCTATGAACTGCACATGAAACACAGTAAAATTTGACATCGGTGGATGGAACGATATAGGCCCCCTGAGCTTTTAATTCCTTGGCAAGAGTAGGCTCAACGAGGGTGATTCTCCCAGTTACCTTCTTAGCCTTATCTCTTGGAACCATTGCTCCACATTGGCTGCAGTGTACCGTACCAGAACTGCCTTTGCCACCCTTGGTCCGGCCTCTGCTCGTCCTTTTTTTCGGCATGCTGTTATATCCTTTAGCAGTTTTGTTCTATCCTTTAAATCTTGTGGGGTTTTATGTCTTTAACGAAATCTGTCTAAGGCGGAACAATTCTCGACCGTCTAAGTAGAATATCCAGGCAACATGGAAACAACGCCACAATTAAGAAATATCACTTGATACAAATTACTTGGGAATTCATGAAGATTGCTCTTTATCTGGACGAACATACAGATAGGCAGTCATTGTCGCAGATTAGGAAAGCATTTGATTCGATGAACCTAAGTATCTCAATAATGAGAGAGGGAGAATATAGCCTTGCGGATAACGCGGACATGATTCTGGTTCTTGGAGGTGATAAAGGAATCCTAAATTATTTCCACAAAGTTGTGACAAACTCTGTCCCAGTTCTGGGCCTTTATGAGTCGGAGGCAACTGGATTCCTAGCACAATTCGACGTAAGAGACATTGACTACGCAATAACACAGATAGTAACAGGAGACTACAAGGTCGATGATGTTTTTCGCTTAGCTGTAAAGGTGGATGGAAGGGAGGTGGAGCCAGTCCTAAATGACGTGGCCGTATTTCCGAGTAAAAGTGCAATGCTTATGGAGCATGTCCTGAAGATAGACGGGAAGGACGTATGGCACGATAGTAGTGATGGAGTTATAGTTTCTACGCCTACGGGCTCAACGGCATATTCCATGTCTGCCGGCGGCCCGATGGTCATGGAAAAATCCCATGTGTTTATCATTGTTTCAGTAAATTCTGTTGACAATACGAGGCGCCCTTTGGTCGTTCCCTACGATACCAGCCTCCAAGTGGAAGATATAACGAGTAGGTATCATTGTGAGGTGGTTCTGGATGGAAGTTCGAGAACTACTGTTAAGAAGACTCTAGAATGCCACAAGCATAAATTTCCAGCCAGACTTGTCAGACTTTCAAGAGATTCTTCAGCTACATCAATGATCGCAAAAAAGGTAAAGTTGGCTGAGGATTTGCTTAGCATGCCTCCTAGTGCGAAGCTGGTACTTAAGACATTAGAGTACGAAGGAGCATTGAGTCATAAGGATCTTTCAGCCCGAACTATGCTTCCAGAAAGGACAGTTAGGCTTTCGCTAAGTCACCTTCTCAACAGGGGCCTTGTGCACCGAAAGACATCTTTAAGAGACGCACGACAAAAGATTTACGAACTTAGGCTCTAAACGAGGCTGCTTTAATGAATGCACCAAATGACTCTTCTGGTCGTCCTGGTCTGCTATGGAATTCAGCATGATATTGTACTCCAAAGTAAAAGGGATGTTCAGGAATTTCAATAGTTTCAGTTCTTAAACCGCCGTCAGAATGGGCTGATGGAATCATACCCTCTTTTTCGAATCTCTTCCGATAACCTTGGTTAAATTCGAACCTATGCCTATGTCTTCTACTAATTATTCGTCTTTCGTAAAATTTCTCAGCTTTGCTGTCCTTTATTATCTCTATTTCGTGTTCCCCAAGTCGCATTGAGCCACCCTTATCCTTCCCATCATCTTGTTCAGGCATGTATTTAACCACAGGATGTTCTGTATGAGGATCGAGTTCGGTTGAGTTGGCGTTTTCCAGCATACAGACATTTCTCGCAAATGCCACCAAGGCTAGCTGAAATCCGAAACATATTCCTAGATACGGAATTCTATTGATCCTCGCATAATTAGCTATATTTATGATTCCCTCACTTCCACGTTTTCCAAACCCCCCTGGCGAAACTATTCCATCAAAACCATCAAAGAACTTTAGCTTCGAGCTCCCAGTGTTTCTCTCGAACCTCTCAGAATCAATCCATTCTATATCGATTTTGCTACCGATATTTGCGCCTGCATGCCACAGTGCATGATATACGCTTACGTAGCTATCAGGAAGGCTTACATACTTACCTATTACAGCTATTCTTAGATTATTGGAATAAAAATTGTATGATGATTTTGAAATTTGTTTCCACTCAGACCACCGAGGTTTATTCGTTCCAAGATATATTTTTTGAGCTATAGCATCAAGCATTCCCTGTTCCTCGAGTATCTCCGGAACCTGATAGATAGACGCTACATCATGGCAGGAAATTACAGATTTTTCATTTATGCTTCCAAACAGGGAAATCTTTCGCTTAGTTTCCGTAGACAAGAGCCTTTCGCATCTGACCGCTAGGATGTCAGGTTGAATCCCAATTCTTCTTAGCTCTTGCACGCTGTGTTGCGTTGGTTTTGTCTTTTGCTCACCCACAACGTCTAACACAGGAGCAAGGGTTACGTGAATAAATAGAGTATTTGAGCCTCGCTCTTCTAGCTCGATTTGTCTAAATGCTTCTAGAAATGGAAGGCTCTCTATATCCCCAACGGTTCCTCCACATTCCACCACAACTACATCTAGACGTTCGTTCTGGACAACTTTTCTAATCTTGTTCTTGATATTGTCTGTAATATGCGGGATGATCTGAACACATTGGCCAAGGTACTCTCCTTTCCTTTCGAGTTGGATTACTTCTAGGTAGACCCTTCCTGTTGTGATGTTATGTTCCTTCGTCAATGCAACATCTAAGAAGCGTTCGTAATTACCCAAGTCCATATCGCACTCTCCTCCATCTTTGGTTACAAAGACCTCTCCGTGCGCGATCGGATTCATAGTCCCAGCGTCATAATTTACATATGGATCTATCTTAACGCAAGATACTTTTAGTCCTGTGAGCTGTAATAATTTGGCAGTGGATGCAGAAATGACTCCTTTACCTAAGCCTGACATTACTCCGCCAGTAACGAATATATATTTAGGTCCGTTAGCTAACCTGCCATTTCTTTTTATCGACTGCACATAGAATATTGTTTGATCTGCTTTTTATTCCTTTTTCAATTACAATTGTCTGAATTTAGGTTAAAATACATCTTTCTAAGTTTTGAAAGTTTCTCTCGTCACATAGAGGAGACTTTCAAAATACTCGTCAACCATCATTTAGATTGACATTTTATAGGTTCCTGCACCTATGGGTTGTATATGTATTCTACATTTTTAAAAAAGGTCAGAAGGTGTTGAATGTTTTCGTCTTGTCTGTTTAACATAAAGAGGACATTAGCAAGTTTCTTCTCCCTTACCCAGCCTATCTCGATTAGATCGTTTAGGTTTCTTTTTATGTCCTCCCTTTTAAGATGAGTTTTCTTGTGCAGGGCGTAAATCGTCATCATTCTATCATCCTCCGCCAAAGCTTTTATTAGTTTTATTTTACCTAAGCTTCCGAGGCCCTTTTCAATAGTGTACGTTACATTCAATTCTTTTTACTTACGCTGTTCATAGCATGATATTTAATCTGCTTCTGGAGCACCTCTTGAAGTTCGCGGACTGATATAGAGCGGATTCCTATCTCTTTTAGAGATCTGATTTCGATAATGTTCTTTATCCTGAGATCATCGAGATAGTCCTCAACCTCTATTTTTCGGATTTTCAGATCCTCACAAATTGCAACTGTATGGCTTCGGATTTCTCGAAGATCGACGTAATTTCTGTCTCGCATACGCATCGCTATAACAATACCAAGTAGAGTTATAAGTTGATTTTTGGATAATTCACGTATCTGTTCGAAGCTAAGCGACGGACGTATTTGGCTCTGGACCCTGCGGATATGTTCCAAGGATACTGTGTTGGTGCCGTCAGATTCTGCAAGATTTCCGGCATAGAGCAACAATTCAAGAGCGTATCTGATATCTCCGTTTACATCAGGTGAAATTGTTATTTCTGACACCCTATCTATCAAATCAGATCCTGCCACTCCAGGACAGAAGGCTTCGGAGCATCTCTTTGAAAGAATATCACCAACTTGCTTGAGGGTATACATAGGAAATTTGATCGGAACTCGACCTAAACTACTTAGCTCGGCTTGGTCAAGCCTTGAGTAAAATTCAGTGCTTCTGGCGATAAAGATCACACCTTTGACTAGGCAAGGGCTATCAGCGTCAAATTCATTTAATCTGGTTAAGTCATATATTATCCCGCTATCTTTGGTTATTTTTATCAAATAATCAATTTCATCGAGGACTATGAACGCATAGGTCTTGTTTTCAACAAGATATCGGAGCAAATACCTCAGCATCTCTTCTGCGCTCAAGCCTTGTGCTGGCAATTCTGGAGCTATTTTTTCCAAAATGAATCTATAGATCGAATATTTGTTGCCTCCTTGAAGTTTAAGGTTTACGTATGCAGCCTTCACCCGTAGCCTACTTTTGTCAAATTCATCGCCAAGAATTCGCAACGTAGATAAAACTGTTGAAGTTTTACCAATTCCTGCTGGACCAACTATTTGCGTAATAGTAAGAGGAAAGCTTTCTGGAGATCCGAACGAGTCTTTATATATTTGATAGATTTTTTCTATTTCCTTTTCTCGATGCGGCAGCTCCATGGGTATGTATCGTGGTGATAATTTAGATCTGTTTAAAAAAATGGCGCTTTCAGGCATAGTCAGATAGATAGATGTTGTATATGATATAATATTAATCCTAGTTCTGACCAAGAGTAAAGCTACGTTTAAAACTGAATTCAAAAGATATGATTTAACGTAATGGATTATCTGGGCAAGTTCTTTAGACCAAATTATGGTCTAAAGATCCTAGCTGATAACTCGTACAGAGCGGTAAACGAGGGTGATTACGATGTAGTGAGGAATTATCAGCTAAGCCACGAACCTATTGACATGAGGAAATCACTTCTGAAGTGTGTCCATACCCCATTGATCACAGAGATTAAGCTTTCATCTCCTAGCAAAGTAAAGCTTAGTGCATCATTAAACGAAAAAGATATCAATTCAGTTGCACGAGACATGGTAAATAATGGAGCAACTGCATTATCAATACTGACACAGCCCTACCTCTTCTCCGGCTCTATAAGCCATATTGCCACAATCCGTAAACATGTGGCAGTACCAATATTAATGAAAGATGTAATCATAAGCGAGGTCCAGATTGATAGCGCGAAGAAAGTAGGTGCAGATTGTGTTTTGCTAATAAAATCGGTTTTTGATCAAGACCTAGCGGAAGGAAGCATACAGAAATTCTCAGATATGGCCAGATCAAAAGGCCTTTTTACGTTGGTTGAAGTACATTCAGAAAACGAGTTTAATGAGGTATTGGAAGAGTCAGAAAGTTATGATATGATAGGCATAAATAACAGGAATTTGAATACGCTTGAAATAGACTTGGGGGTAACAGAGCGTCTATTAAAGGAATACAACAAAGGAAAGAACGTGATAATCAGTGAAAGTGGCATAAGCACCTCCGAACAAATCATATCATTGAAAAAGGTCGGGGCTGACGCATTCTTGGTGGGGACTAGCATTCTAGAGTCAGGCAATATCGCTTCGAAAGTTGCAGAACTATATCATTCACTTTAGGTCATCGATATGGTATCTCTTAATATGACCCCATTACAATAGATTAGGGATACATTTGAAGACCACGCTCGATGACACAGGTAAGTTCGGGAGATACGGTGGAAGATTTATTCCTGAAACATTAGCGCTCGCGATTAATGAATTGGAGTCGGCCTACTATAGATTCAAAGATGATCCTGCGTTTATTGAGGATCTCGATCATTATCTAACAAGGTTTGCAGGTCGCCCTACACCATTGTATTTTGCAAAGAATTTGACAGAATATCTAGGGGGGGCAAATATTTATTTAAAACGAGAAGATTTACTGCACGGGGGAGCACACAAAACAAACAACACCCTAGGGCAGGCTTTATTGGCAAGAAGGATGGGCAAGAAGAGGGTAATTGCAGAGACTGGAGCTGGGCAGCACGGTGTTGGTGCCGCAATCGCTTGTGCTGCGCTTAAGCTTCAATGCGAAATATACATGGGTGCTAAAGACATGGAGAGGCAAAGACATAATGTTTTTAGAATGAGGTTGTTGGGCGCTAAAGTTCACAAAGTCGAGATCGGCTCACGTACTTTAAAAGATGCCATCAACGCGGCACTTCGTGACTGGATAAGCAATGTACAAGATACTTATTATTTAATCGGATCTGTGGTTGGACCACATCCTTATCCAACCATGGTTAGAGACTTCCAAAGCATCATAGGAAATGAGATTAGGAGTCAAATACATGATTATTCTCATACCTTACCAAGTGTTATCGTTGCCTGCGTAGGCGGGGGTAGCAATGCAATTGGTTCATTTTATCCGTTTATCAATAAGAAGGCGACGTCTTTAATTGGAGTTGAAGCAGGAGGAAAGGGACTCAAATCCAATCGACATTGCGCAAGCTTACTGGCTGGTTCTGAAGGAATCTTGCATGGGATGCGCACGTATATCCTACAAGATGATTACGGTCAAGTATCTCGTACTTATAGTATATCTGCCGGGTTGGATTATCCTGGTGTTGGTCCTGAGCATGCATACCTTAAAGACACGAAGAGGGTAAAATATGTAGAATGCGGCGACCGATTGGCTGTTGATGCTTTCGTCAAACTATGCAAGCTAGAGGGCATCATTCCTGCACTAGAGCCGTCCCATGCTCTCGCGTACGCTATGAAGCTGGCTAAGAAAGGGCATAGAAACCAAAGCATTGTCGTAACCCTGTCTGGTCGGGGTGACAAAGATTTAGGTATAGTACTACGATACCTGAAGAGGGAACACTTAGTTAGCTAAGGAATGTTGAGCAACTTAGTAGGCAACCGGATTTGCATTAAGTTTAGTGAGTTAGCAGTCAAAAAGCAGACAGCGTTGATATGCTACGTAGTAGGTGGCTATCCAACGCTTGCACATACAGAACAGATTGTGAGTTCCTTGGTAAGAATGGGAGCAGATATAATAGAAATTGGAATACCATTCTCGGATCCTATTGCTGATGGTCCGACCATACAAAGGGCTTCTAATATTGCGTTGCGGAATGGAGTAACACCCAAGAAGTGTTTGAAGCTATGTGGTAAGTTGCGAAAAAAATTCCCGGCGTTGCCTTTACTAGTGATGACTTACTCAAATATTGTTATTAAGGCAGGTCTGGCAGAATTCATGAAGATGTCTGTATTTCAAGGTGTCGACGGAATTATCCTACCTGATATGGAGGTATCAGAATCTGATGACTACGTTAAAGCAGCGTCAGAACATAATTTGGCCACAGTGTTTCTTGCTTCACCAAACTCTAATAAACACCGGATAAAACGGATTATGGATGTTTGTTCAGGGTTTTTGTACGTCGTGTCGATATATGGAGTCACCGGGTCAAGGCTAGGTTACGAAGAATATACCTTTCAGAGTATAAGAAAAATTAAGCGCGTTACGCAAGGGAAGATTCCAATAGCTGTGGGGTTTGGCATTAGCAGACCTGATCATATAACTCCAATTGTTAAGTCAGGAGCCGATGCAGTCATAGTTGGAAGTGCTATCATAGACAAGATAAGAGTTTCCGCAAACCAAACGCTATCTTTGAATGGACTCCAGACTTTTGTAAAACAGTTGAAGGATGTTTGTTCTGATATCCAATAGATGAAGAGATGAATAATATTCACAAAATCGAACCATTGCATAAATGAAAAAAGGGTGTGGGATAACTCAATCCTCGACGCTAGATTTTGAGGCCAGAGACTAAATCATATAAATGTTATGACTCCAAAAAACAGCTTTCCTATATATGCATATTAGTGGAGAGTAATATGTATATATAGTAACCTTGACCTCAAAACACTCTATTGGTTGTTAGCACGAGTCTGGATGAGCCTATAACAATCGCTACGCTAGGATCTCATAGCGCACTTCAAATACTGAAGGGTGCAAAAGACGAAGGCTTTAACACGCTGCTGATTTGTGAGGAAAAAAGACTTGGCCTCTACAGACGGTTTCGATTTATAGACGAAATTCTTTCCATCACCAGATACGAAGAGCTTTTGGGCAGCAAGTGCCAGCAGCATCTTAATGATACAAAATCCATCATTATTCCACATGGTACTATGGTAGCATATTTGAATTTTCGAGACATTGAAAAGGTTTCGGTACCGATTTTTGGGAACAGAAAGATATTCCAATGGGAATCTGATAGAAATCTAAAACAGAAATTGATGGATGAATCGAGGCTCTCTACACCAAAATTAGTTCAACATAAACAGGAGATTGATAAGTTATGTATTGTCAAGTTACATGGGGCCGCAGGAGGGCGAGGATATTTTTTAGCATGGAACCAAGAAAGCTTCGAAGAAAATGCCAGATCACTGCTAAGCCAGGGACGAATAAGAGGTGAAGAAGACCTTTTTATACAAGAGTATATAATTGGGGTTCCCGCTTACCTACAGTTTTTTTATTCTCCTTTAGACATGCAGATCGAGTTCATGGGTGCAGATATAAGGTACGAGTCCGATATTGACAGCGTTGGCAGGATTCCGGCTAAGCAGCAGCTTTCTCTAGATCTTGAACCCTCTTATAACGTTATTGGTAACATCCCCCTTGTTCTGAGAGAATCTTTACTTGAGGAAGCTTATGCGATGGGAGAGCGGTTTGTAAAGGCATCGGAGAACCTTGTACCACCAGGAATGACTGGTCCGTTTTGTTTAGAGGGCGTTTACGATAGAGAAGGAAGTTTTGTGACATTTGAATTCTCTGCAAGAATTGTAGCCGGAACAAACCTCTACGTGGGTGGCTCGCCATACTCTGAATTAGTATATGATAAACCAATGAGCACGGGAAGAAGAATAGCGCGCGAAATTAAGATAGCAAAAGAATACGGAGATGTCTCCAAAGTGTTGAGCTAGAGTGGATGCGAACAACTGAGATATTGGAGACTAACTCACGCTGATCCATTAAAGATCGCTGATAAAAATGATGTTCTGTGACCGAATCTGTACGAGGTTTGCAATAATAACACGTATGAAGGTGAAGATTTCATTAAGGACTACTATTCCTTTATTGTTAGTAAAACGATGGTAAATACTATTCGATTTCTATAGATTCACAACGAGCAGAAACGGACCTGTGGGAGTCTGACAAGGTAGAACATTATAACTAGTTTCGAACCCAGCTGGGGCCTTTTTATTTCTTACTCAAGGTGTAATCTGCAACATGAGACCTGAATAAAACAAACAACACGTTCTTATACGCGGTCGAAATAACTATTTCTAACTAGATATGCGGCTGAGATATTGGAGACTAACAGCCGATGACATTTTAGCAGCAACATATACTCCCGAAAAGGCGAATCATTGGGAAATCAAGTGCATGCAAGGAGAGTACCAACATTTTGGTGTTTTCTGGTACCGGTATGGCACACCATTTGACAAGGATCCAGTTCATGGAATCTGTCTATACTATAATGAGATTCCTGAGAAATTAATAGAAATGCTGCAAGATTTCTTGGTAAGTAAGCTTGGGGGAACTCCGGTTCGTAGAAAGACAAGATTATTCCTCCAAGGATCTAAAGAGTTCTCAGATTCCAAATCAGTGGGGTTACTTGCAAAGGATATAGCTATGAGATTTAACGTTCCTACTGAGATTACTGTCGAGTTTGAGAAGGTAACACAGGAGGAGCAAGTTATGTTTAACATGCCCACCAAAAAAGCGCTCCCTATAGCTGGACTAGATTGAGATGTTATAGAAGGTAAATTGTAAATAGATGAAGACCCCTGGAGATCTGTAAAAATTGGATTTTCACAGCAGCCACAAGAATTCAAATATCTACCGTACACAATCTGATGGAAAAAAGCTTTTGCGAGAAATGAGAATCCAGGATTATAATCGTTGGAGAATGGAAAACTTGACGACAAAACCAGACATTAGCGGCGAGGACTTTTCTGATTTGGATTTGTCGGGAGCTTATCTCAACGGCGCATACTGCGTCCAAACAATTCTATCCCGCTGCAATTTAACCAATACAAATCTAGTTCAGGCTGAACTTAGCATGGCAAACTTGCAGGAAGCAAATTTGAGTGATGCACTATTAATGTATTCCGATATAAAAGAATGCAGCCTCATCAAAGCTGATTTAACAAGAGCAAATTTTATGTGGGCAAATCTTCAGGGCTCTAACCTAACTGATTGTAGGATCTCAAGAACTAATTTTGTTGAAGCTAATTTAACAAATGCAAGATTACAAGGTGCGGAAAAGAAAGAAGCGTACCTGAAGGATGCTAAGCTCGAAGGAACAGTATGGAGATGATATTTAGTGAAAATGTAATGTCACAAGATGAATTTCTATCACTTCTTTTTTCTCCCTAATGTATAAACGTTATATCCTGCGATCGGGAGCGTATAGTATTGGTTGTAGACAAGATACGAACCATGAAGATGCTCGGAAAATGGGCTAGTAACAGACTTGTGGGGCGGAGGCTTCCATTAGTTGGTGTATTTAGTATAACACACTATTGCAATTTCTATTGCCCTATGTGTCCGTTTGGAGACGGGGATAAAGCCAGCCAAGTTAATCTGGCCAAGAAAGATGATCTTTCGACGGATCAATGGAAACTTATTTTTGACAAGGTGTCACGGCATTGTATTTGGGCTATTATTGAAGGTGGCGAACCAACCAGTCGTCCCGATCTCTTGGAACTTATTGAATATCTATACCAACTAAGGATGCCCGTGACCCTAATTTCTAATTGTTCGTTACTTCATGCTATAGATCTTCATAGGTTAAAGCATTGCATTCAATTTATTACTTGTAGCATTGATTCTGTGTTTGAAGATTCATACTGCAAAGTCAGAGGAGTTTCTCCATCTACGTTTCAGAAGGTAATAGAAAATCTAAATCTATTGACGAGTTACGAAGTTCCGCACTATCTCAATAGTGTTATAACAAAATACAATACTAAAGAATTTATTGATCAGTCCTATTTCGATAAGGCTCTCGAACTCGGATCTAAGGCAGTTTCTCTCACGTTTGTTGAAGACAGATCGGATGTTAACTATTCCCTACTACCGGATCGTCGTGAAATAATTGAAGTATGTGAAAGCATACTAGACTACAAAAAAAGGCATACTTGTCCTCATATAATGATCCCTTCACAGTATTTCGAACAAATTATCAGGTACGGACGAGGCATGTTTGACGAATGTGGGGTCTGGAAAAGTGTATTTGTAAATGGTAACGGTACGGTAATGGTTCCATGTTGGAAGTTTAACAACAAGGAGAATACATTTAGTCTCTTAGACCATAATATCGAGGAAATTTGGAGCATGCCGCAGTGGGAGATAGCCAGGACTTGCCATGATTGCCAGGTTCTAGGATGTATATGGTATTCCTCACAACCCACTACGATGTTTGCACGTAACTATATGCAGGGTTTATCAAAATTGATTGGTCAGCGTACATTAAACAACAACAATTTAGCAGCCCTGGATTAGAGTCACAAACGGAGCCTTTTTTACAAAGAATATATTGCCAAGACTTACAAGGTCAATTATAATTTTTGGGCAAGAATAATTCTAATACCGTCCTTGAGATTATCAACATAAAAAAGTACTTCCCTATCAAACGCAGCATTAAGCAGATTTTGCAGTTTCAGCCCCCTTCTTATCTGAAGGCAGTAGACGACGTTAGCTTTAGGATTGAGAGAGGACAAGTACTTGTTCTTGCTGGTGAGTCAGGTTCAGGAAAGAGTACCATAGCAAAAATAATTTTAAAGGTCCTACACCCTGACTATGGTTCGATAATCCTCAACGGTGAGGATGTGACGAATAAAAAAGACAACAAAACAATGAAAAGTTTTCATGAAAATATACAAATGATTCAACAAGATCCTTACTCATCACTTAACCCCCGCATGAAAGTAATGGATATAGTAATGGAACCACTTAATATTCACAGGAAAGACAGCTCAAAAGATGCACGTCAAGAAAGAGTATTTAAATCACTACAGGATGTTCACCTTCATCCAGTAGACCATATCGCTAATCAGTTTCCCCATACTCTTTCCGGAGGTCAACGCCAGAGGGTAGCGTTAGCTCGAGCCTTAGTTGTCAGACCAACATTAATAATTGCAGATGAGCCGGTATCAATGCTCGATGTATCTATTCGAGGCGAAATATTGCAATTAATGAAGACTTTAAAAGATCAACATCAAATATCCTACCTCTATATTACACACGACCTTTCCACCTCAAGATACTTAGGAGATACAGTAGCCATAATGTATGCTGGTAGAATAGCTGAGTTGGGACTAATAGATGAGGTGTTATTGAAACCCATGCATCCGTATACCCAAGCTCTTATCGATGCAATCCCAGAGCCTACTCAGCAAGAGGAAAAGCAAAGAATACGTTTGAAACAAGGCAAGATGGTCGCAGAGACAGGCTGCAAATTATATTTCAGGTGTCCATATTCTATGAATATTTGCCGTCAAGACCCCAAATTTTACGAGCCGCAAAAATCTCATAAGGTTTCGTGCTTTATTTATTCTCCTTCTCACCAGCAGCAGACGAAGAGGAAGGATGACTAGTAAGTACCGTTATTGGCTTTAGCTAGAACACGAAGGTTATCGTGCTTATACCTTATGATCTGTGACATCCCCTCTTTGGTGTACACTCCATAAATTAAGCCCGCCTTGGATAAGGTATAATCTTTTAACGTGACTGTAATTATCTGATTACCCCCTAGAGATCTAGTCAACAACACCTTGGATAACCTTTCAGTGTTTTGTGAGTCCAGATGAGCGTCTACTTCATCCAGAAGATAAAATGGAGAAGGCTTAAGAGACTGCAGCGCCAATAGAAATATTGTTCCAGCCATAGTTTTCTCTCCTCCTGACAAGCCAGTTGATTCACGCGCAGGTTTTCCAGGAAACTGTACCATTAACATTATGCCATTAGAAAATATGTCACCCAGATTCTCTATTTCTAGCCATGCTTGGCCTCCATCTCCAGTAACTTCTGAAAATGTCGTTCGAAGAGTTGTATCAACCTTATTAAATGCTTCCATAAAGATATTTTTCTTGTCTTTATCTATTTCTTCGACAAAGAGTACTATTGAATTTCGTTCTTTCTCCAAATGATTTTTTCTTGCTGACATACCTCTATAGCCTTCAATAACTTGAACATAACTATCATGAGCGCGTAAATTAATTCTGGGCCTAAGGGCCTCGTACTCACCGCTTAATTGTTTGATGATCTCCTCTGTGTCGAATACTTCGACCGAACCATCTTCTTTATAATCATAACCAATCCGATTAAGGCTGTCAATTTGATGTTTCTCTTCGATAGTATCATTTTCAACCTCTTTTTTTAATATAGCAATATCCTTTTCAATGCTGTGATATTCTTTTGATATCTTCCTCTCATTTCCTGTCAACATCCTTATTTTCTTTTCATACTCCTGGAGAATTGTGAAAGAAGTGCCTGATGAATCTATTATCTGCTGTTCCCGATCTCTCAGTTTCTTGATCTCCTCTTCCATTGAAGCCAGTTCCCTATCTATAGCAGAGGTTTGACTATCTACTTCTTTTAATTCAAGCTGTAAATCTGCTCTCTCTGCTTTCAAACTGTCGATTCGATTAGTAGAGATTTCGATTTCATTCTTTAAGGACATTGACGAATCCCTTAGCCGACGTAATTCATAATCACTATCATCCATAGCTTTCAAAATTGTATTTCTCGTCAGGTTCGATCGAGCCAGCTCGTTTTCCAAGTCGTAGTTGAACGTACCTAGTTTTTCTGTAATTCTACTCATCGTGGAAGAGAGTATGGTCAAATGTTTATATTGAGACTCCGATACCTTTCTGTCAGATTTGATTCTTGAGATTACGTCGTAATTTTCAGCTATTGTTTCGCTAAGTTTCAATTCTACCGAATCTAGGTTATTAAGGAGAATGGATTTTTGATAGTCTAGCTTGCTTATATCTACCTCCAATCTATTCCCAAGATGATCTGAAGTGAAGGAATCGGCCTTTATTTCTTTTTGAATAATGTTTCTTTTCCCGATCAATTTCTTCAATAAAAGAGTTGACTTCCTCAGGGCATTCACGGAATCTCCTAGCAATAAGGCATCACTAAAGTTAGCAATTCTCGAGCCAAAGTTTGCTGAGATGATTGATCCTGATGGTTCGAACAATTCTCCATCAATTGATACTGCCCTATATCCCTGCTTAGCTAAGAAATATGCTGAGCTTACATTTTTTACCAAATACGTATGTCCAAACAAAAATTCAGTTAATCCATCTACCTCAGAATAAACAAAATTATCTAGGGACCCAATAACGTTAGTATCATTTTCGTCAATCGTTGGGATATTTTGCCTGCCAATATCTTGTATATGCTTTAGAATATCAAGGGAAATAATTCTCAGCTTCATCAACTTCGTTTTCTTTGCATATTCTAAAATCGAAAGCATGGAGGTCACGTCATCCACTACAAAAGCTTTCATAAAGTCTGCACCAGCTGCTAAGACCGATTTTTCATATCTTTCTTCCCACGAGATCAGATCATAAACTAATCCTTTAATAACCGAGCTTGGTCCGGACTTTGTGATGTCTGCAATGGAGAGATCTTCGTTCATCATGTCTTTCAAAGCTAGGGCTTGGGATTCGTATTCGGTGGCTAGACCACTGGCTCTAGCTAACAGGGATCCTAAATCTCTAGTCTCACTCACAAGCTTCCGGTATTTTGCCTCGAGCTCTTGGACTTGCGATCGTGTAGTTTTTAGGTCTCTTTTCTTCTTACCAAGTACTGATTCTGCATCTAGAAGTTGATTTCTGTAACCACTGATATCGTCCTTCATTGTAGCTATCTTGTCACCATTTTGGATAGATAGTCGTTCGTCTGATCTGATTTTTTCTTGAAGCCGACTTGTATTAAAATGAATATTATTCTTGATTTTCTCCAATTTCTTGTACCGCTGTTCCAATTTTGTGATAGAGTTAGAGGCCTGCATGCTGTATTTGCTTAAGGAGTCGATTTTGCTGTTCGTGATGTCCAATTCGTATTTCAAAGTTAATCGCTTTTCTGATAATTCAAGAATCGGATTCTGCTTTTCATCCAATTGTGATCGTAATTCTGCTAATTTTTGGGAAAGGCTATTCACCTCTAATTCTAATGCAGGCAGGATCTTTTCTTTTATCTGAATACAGCGCTGTTCTGATTCCTTAGCAATTGCCTTCTTTCTCTCATAGTCATAAATGATACGTGAAATACTAGTGCTGACTTCTGATTTAGCCTTGTTTACAGAATCTAAGTCTTGCAAGAATTTCATTTTTTCCACCTGTATTCTCTCGATTTCTGAATGAAGATCATTGAGTTGACCTGAGAGAATAGTAGAATCCGTAATCTTAGATTGAAGAAGTTCATGTTGAGTACGGAGTCTGACTCTTGTTCTTGAGATAATCTCGGAGAGTTTAACAGCATTAAACCTCTTGATTTCGAGCTCAAGCTGGGAAAATCTTAGCTGCTCGTTTCTCTCTACTTCTAATTCGTCAATACGCTTGCGAATTTCTGCGATCCTAGCTAGAGCGATCTCAAGTCTTCTGTCAGACTCGTCAAGTTGTTTTAGAGCTTCATTTTTCTTCTCATCAAAATAGGATAGGCCAACAATATCTTCTATGAGCTTTCTTCGTTCCTCGGAATTGAGCTCAGAAATACGAGTTATCATTCCCTGCTGGACAATATTCATTCTATTGGGTGTAGCAACCACCATTTCTAGTAACTCGGTGATGACGCTCTTGGCTACTTTCTTGCCATTGAGATAATACTGGCTTTCGCTAGTCTGTCCTTCTATCTCTCTCGTCACGACGACTGAATCCTTGTCAACAGATATACCTCTATCTTGATTGTCGAATGTCAAACTCACACGGATCAGCCTATTTGAACTATTCTGACTGTCATGAAATAAAGACTGAAACTTGTCGACGCGTAACGATTTAGGACTATTCTCCCCTAGTGCGAACATTATCGCATCAATGATATTACTTTTTCCGGAACCGTTTGGACCGGTTACAGCGATCATACCTCTCTCGAGGTTCAAAACTACGTTTTTGAACCAAAACGATTTAAAACCATATATCTCAAGTTTTTTGATGTAAACCAAATGTATATGCTCCCAAATTTGAGGTCTAGTATAATTATTTTTCGTACCGTGACAAATATGGGCTTATATATTATGACTGAGTATCTTTATCGATACTAAGGATTGAGTACTGCACGCCCTACAATCTTTCCTGCCCTAAGATTTTCAAGTGCTTCATTTACCTGATCTAATGCGAACCTTTTCGATACCACAGACCGTATTTTTCCTATTTTCGCAAGAGCCACTAATTCGACTAGATCAGCCAACTTACCAGTATATGCTCCTCCCAAGGTATATGATCTTAGAGGAATTAATGCCAAATTTAGATCTAAAGAACCCCCGAATAGTCCTACCATTACTAGTCTTCCACGCTTTTTGAGCATATTTATCGAAGCAGGTGCCGTTTTCGCATTATTTACGAAGTCTATTACCGCTTCGCCACCCAGACCTGCGGTCATATCCTTAATAGCTTTACTAGGATCGGCTGAAGATGAGTTTACAACTTCATCAGCTCCGAGCTTCTTAGCTTCGGTCAGCTTATTATCATTGACGTCCACAATAACGACTTTTGAGTTCGTAAGGGCTTTTGCAAGCTGTACGGCCATCAATCCCAGACCCCCAGCTCCTATTATTACCATTGTGTCTCCGGACTGAACATAAGTCCTCTTGACCGCGGTGAAAGCAGTAAGCCCTGAACAAGCTAAAGATGTGGAGGACTCCATGTCTAAACCATCAATCTTTATGAGATACTTGTAACTTGGCACTAGAATAAATTCAGAGTAGCCACCATCTCTGTATATGCCTAGAGTACGTGGCGAATCACAAAGGTGCTCCTCTCCCGCCCTACAGGCAGGGCATAGACCTTCCCCTATCCAAGGATAGACTAGTACTTGATCACCTTTCTTATAGCCTGTGACTGCTTCTCCAATTTCCTCTACAGTGCCTGAAACTTCGTGTCCTGGAGTTAGCGGAAATTCTACCCCGCGGTCTTCGACTTTCATAAATGACCCGCCAGGGCCTACATAACCGCCTTCCCACAGATGAAGATCGCTATGACAAACTCCTGCAGATCTTACCTTAACTAGAACCTGGTCGTATTTTGGCTTAGGATCTGTTAGCTCTACCAGTAGCAACGGCTCATTTGTATGTACTATTCGTGCACTTTTCATACTACAACGTCAAAATAAAGCTCCATGGGCTATAAGAATTCATTGGACTATCGGCTATTCGACCCCAGGTGTCTGTTGCCAATTGCTGCTGTAGAATGCGTTATTATTAGAGTAATGTTGATTCTTCAGAGGGATGCTAATGAAGTGATTGGAAGAGCCGGCTGAGGCAGTGATTACGACTGAAATGATGATTTAGATAGAGGATACCTGAAGCATCCATTTATTCCCATAGACTATATAAGTATGAGGACATTCGATCCAGTATTGGATTATATTTCTGCGCAAACGATTTAATTAGATATGGTCAGTCGAACATCCTCAAACATTGAGACTCAGAGAGGCAAGGAAAAATGCAAAAAGCTCTTCGAAATATCACCAAAAATACGGTATGTGGGTATAATAAACGAATTTGGCAGGACAATAGCTGGACAGCTACGTCAGGGAACAGTACCACTATTTAAGGTAGAAGAAGCTAGAAATGAATTTTTTATCGAGGCGACGAGAAACCGATTAAGACGACACTTTGAACCTTCCATCGGAAAAATAGAATTTACCATTACTGTCAGCGAGAAAGTGGTTATATTGACTGTATCAAACGCCACAGGCAGTCGGCTCTATTATTTTACATTGGATAAAGACACTAACCTCACAGAAGTTACGAGGGTCAAGGACATCGCCAAGACATTAGTAACTTTCGAAGAGGATTAGACCCTACTAATATATTGTCAATCGTTTGGACGTTCGGGAAAACACATCGCATCGGTTAATATTTAGCGAATGCCTTCATCTTGGCACGCATCTCCTTGTCTCTATAAATTCGCGGATGGGCCGGGTCTGCAAGAATAACCTCATACCAAAGGAACTTTCCATCCTTATGTAAGTAATACGATCCTAGAACCTCCATGTTCGGAAATTTTTCCATGACTCTCCCTTCTGCAGCTTTTTTCATACTTGCTGCCTGTTTAATATGGACCACGCCCAAATGCTTAGGTCTTCTGCCTGCAACTGGTCTTTGTCTTCTCATACCGCCTCTTCCCACTCTGGCCCGCACGATGACTATCCCCTGCTTGGCCCTATATCCCAACCTCCTAGCACGATCAATCCTACTTGGCCGCGGAATCCTGTGAAGCACTGGCTCTCGCCGCCAAGCTATCGTCTTTGATTTCAGTTCATCATTATTAGCTTTCCACAGCTTTGTCCACGTGAGGGAAATGTAACCTCGCATGATAATTCTGTCGTATTTGTAAAGCAGTATATAGACCTTTAAGAATAACTAGGTAGTAGTAGTTTCAGATCTCATTTAAGGTTTGAACAATTTTTTCAGCAATTACAATGGAAGCCAGTTCTTGTGCTTCCTTAGTCTGGGCGCCGATGTGGGGTGTACTAATCACGTTAGGTAATTGAAGAAGCATTTTAGAGCTTGGGGGCTCAGTCTCGAATACGTCCAAGGCAGCACCTGCTATCTTTCTGTCTCTAAGGGCTACGTACAAAGCAGTCTCATCAATAATCCCCCCTCGGGAAGTATTAATAAAAAATGCAGAAGACTTCATTCTCGAAAATGTCTCTTCGTTGAACATCTTGTTTGTCTCTTCAGTTAATGGGACATGACAGGTAACAAAGTCCGCACTCTCTATTAGGGTATTGAAGTCTGAAATAATTAAACCCACTTCTCTTATGAAATCCTTGTTAATCGGAATTATATCATATCCGATCAAATTCATCCTTAAGGCTCTTCCCAACCTTCCTACATTTCTGCCTATATTTCCCACCCCTACTATTCCAAGATATTTGCCTCTAAGTTCTACCCCTATCAAGTCTTTCTTGACCCAGTTTCCCTTCTTGGTCTCAGTATCAGCGAAGGGAATACTCCTTGCAAGACAAACCATTAGACCAATAACAAGTTCAGAAACAGCATTCGTGGATGCTTCAGCGGAATTTATAACTCGTATATTTCTCGCTTTAGCTTCATTTACATCTATATTGTCGAGTCCCACCCCTACTCTGGCGATTACTTTTACATTGGGGGCTGAAGCTGCAATAATCTTCTTATTTATTTTTGTTCTACTCCTGACTACTATGACAGTGTAGTTTTTTGCGATTAAACCTAGCTGATCTGGGTTAATAGATGGCTGGTAATCTACTACCATTCCAGATTTTTTTAAACTTTCAATACCCGCCTTGTCTATAGAGTCACAAATAAGGACTCTATTGTTAGAATGCACAAAAGCACAAAAATGTAATTGTTATATATATTTTCACCACATCAGATATCCAACAAACAGTTATTATTCATTCTCGTCACAGATGATGTCCTTAGGCATCGCATTCTCATTTCACAACAAAAACTAGCTCGGACCTAGAATTTTTTCTTTGGAAAGTACTCTTTCTAATTCTTTCTTGGTCATGAGCCGTTTTCTTAAAACTATTTCTCTAATGCTTACTTTTGTCCTCAGTGATTCTTTATAAACCTCTGCTGCTTGCAGGTAGCCTATATATGGATTCAGGAGAGTCACAATGGTTGGACTTGTATCCACGTATGACTCAATCCTATCTCGATTTTCCAGTATCCCTTCGATCATATTTTTGGCAAAGATAGGAAGAAAGTTTTTAAGCATATCCATTGAGTCCAGCACGCACTTTACCATTCCAGGTAACATAACATTGAGTTCCAATTGTCCAGCTTGAGCAGCTATCGCCACGGACACATCATTTCCAATCGTATTGAAGCATATCATATTAAGGCATTCTGCCAAAGATGGGTTAACTTTACCAGGCATAATTGATGAACCGGCATGAACTGGAGGAATAAAAATCTCACCAAAGCCTGCTATAGGACCTGAAGCCAACAAACGAATGTCGTTAGCAACTTTGTTTAACTCCAACGCAAGATTTCGGAGTGAAGAACTGTAATTTGCCACGTCAAGCTTGCTTTGCAATGCGTAAAACATGTTTTCAGAAGGCTTCAAATCTAATTGAGCGACTTCCGACAAGTATCTGATTGCAGATTCCCTGTACCCCTTGGGTGTGTTGGCTCCCGTGCCAACGGCTGTCCCACCTAGAGCGACATGCTCTAATCTTTTTCCGGCAACCAATACTAATTGCCTCGATTGCTTTATGGAATACGAATATTCTCCAAACTCACTTCCTAGGGTTACAGGAAGTGCATCCATTAAATGTGTCCTTCCTATTTTTATAACGTCTCTAAACTCAGCCGCTTTCCTGCGCATCGCGGCTATAACCAGGTCGACAGCTGATAGCAGCTCTAGTGAGTTAAGAAGTATCGCAACATGTATTCCAGTCGGAAAGGTATCATTACTTGATTGTGACATATTTACGTGATCATTAGGATTGATTATATCATATTGACCCTTCTTCTTTCCTAATAATTCCAGTGAACGATTAGCTATTACTTCGTTACAATTCATATTAAACGCAGTTCCTGCTCCAGAGTTTATCGAGTCTAAAACAAATTGATCGAGAAACATACCGTCCAAAATTTCATCACACGCTTTTATTATAGCATCGGCCTTTTGCCTCTCAAGAATACCGAGACTCTTGTTTGCCAACGCTGCCGACCGTTTTATCATGGCGTACGCCTCAATAAGATGTGGGTGTGCAGGTTGGCCCGTAACATTATACTGTTGCCTAGCTCTAGTTGTGAAGGGACCATAGTATGCATCTGACGGAACCATGACATTGCCAAGTGAGTCCTTGTCAATTCTAGATGAGGCAGTATTCTGCATATATTAAGGCGGTACCACGTACCTCAGTTTAGTTAATAAATCAATCGACGGCATTGATTTAGGATATTACAGACACAGCAGCAAGATTTTCGATCCTCGATACATCTGAAGGGCTTAAACGCATACCATGCAATAAGGCTATAGGTTTCAATGCTCCGCCCATTATATCCCTTACATCTATGCCGGGATAATACCTTGCCACTTGCCCAAATACAATTTTTCTGTAACAATTACTATTAGAGCATAATAGTTTCTCGGCGTTGTTCAATTCCTCTGGCCGAACGATTTTTTCGATGGTTCCTGATCCAATGAACTGGTAGTCGTTATCCAGGTTTTTCTTCATGAATATTAGTTTCAATCCTTTCACCCATTCTCTGCGAAGGTCAACAAAATAACTACGTTGACTGTAAATCCTATTCAATACGTCCTTTCTCGTAATCCTCACTACAAATCCACGACAACCATTCAAATAGTGTACTACTAGGCTAAGGAGATTCCTTTTTTTAGCGTTCTGTGACTTGTAATCATATAATAACAAGACGCAGCTCCACTGCCTATGGTTAATACTATCATCGAGTTTGAATCCTCCTGAACTTTCTATTTCATTATAAGTAGTTGTAGTTCGAAGGTGGGGAGGGGACTCGAACCCCTATATATTCGCTCACTACATCATATCCGCTTCTCTGCAGGCGAACGCATGGCCGCTCTGCCACCCCACCAGTTAGTTCTGGTCTAATGATTATTTTTGTTAGAGCTAAACATAAATTGCTTTGCCCCTTTTCACAAGTCAAGCCTCGTCACATTTTACGCAATGCTTCGATACCAAGTAAATCGAACACCTTCTTAAGTACTATTCCAATTGCGCCCACAAGTATAAGTCTTGACAACCTCATGCCCCTATTTTTCTCCTTCAAGATAGGGATTTTCTCATAGTAAAAGTTGAACGCTGTTGCAAGTTCATATGTATACCTAGCCAGGATCTTTGGACTGAGAGTTACAACAGCGTCCTCTATAACAAGATCCAGTTTTGATATTAGTTTGATTAGATGTATTTCTGAGTTTTCGTTCAATAACTCGAAGTTGATCTCTGCGTTCGCATTATAATCCTGTCCCGACTTTTCGAGAATCCTTTGTGCTCGCGCGTAAGAATATTGCAGGTAAGGACCAGTATCTCCCTTAAGGCTCAAAGATTCCATGACGTCATAGGTTATTATTTTATTCAAATCGTATTTAATCATGTAATATCTCATAGATGCGATGGCGATCTTTTCTGCGATGTCATCTAGTATATTTATGTCTAACGTGGGGTTTCGTCTGCTTCCCTCATCAAGTGCCTTTTCATGTAGCTTATCTAGGATATAATCGGCGTTTACGTAGATACCCTTTCTTCCTGACATATGCATAAACTGTCTATCTCCAATATCTAACCCAAGGGATTGGGCTGTCTGTCCACTTATGGTAACAGCTTCGTAGCCCAAGTGAAGATAATTACTCCCTAGACTTTGGCCCTGGGTTAAGTTATTGTCGGATGACCTTAGCCTCGATAAGATATAGGCTATTATCTTCTGGAGTCTAGATTGCCTCGCGTCAATAATCGTTATCGTCATTTCCCGAGATTGAAAATTAGGATAGGCATTCTCAGTTTGGTCTGATTGGTCTAATTGAGTACTTGTCCAGAGTATTGAGCCATCCCATTGCTCTGCAAATTTGCGATAAGAAAAAGGATCAGAAACTAAGCCAGTTTTCCATGCCGCGTAAGGGATATCCTTCGCGATATAAGTTAATGTACCATCACTTCTCATCACTATCTTGTCAGTATCTTCTAATTCACCTCCCACATCGAAATTTCCATTTTTCATTCTTATAATCCAACACCCCTTATTTTTTCCACCTTTCTCCAATACCATTAGTCCTTGCATCCGCAACGCTTCCATAAGACTTGACCATAAACCCGAAGATACTATATGAGATTCAAAGTTTAAAAGGTCATATCGTGCACATACCCTCCAACACGTTTTCAACTGATCCTTTAATACCTTAAGAGTAACATCTTGGGCGAGTTTTGCAATGGGCGATCTCGCATCTTCTATTTCTTTGAGAACATATTTTCTTTTCTCTTGGAGAGAAGGATCTATCTCGTACATTTTATTCATTTTAGTATATACTTCGTCACCACAATATTGATCGAATTTCATGGATACAGAGTCAGTTGGTTGATCAAGCGGAAATCCGGCAAACTTGAAGCCAACAATTATGTCTGCAACCTGTGAGCCAGAGTCATCCACGTAATAAAGTACCGTAGTTTGATGGTTAGTCGCCTTTAGCATTCTGTAGATTGTGTCACCGATTATCACATTTCTTAGATGACCCACATGAAGGGCTTTATTTGGATTAACGCTTGTATGTTCAATCACGGCGTGCTTCCCGTTCCCTATATTATGAAAACCATAGCTAGGATTTGTTATTATCTCCTTCAGGGTAGTGCTGGCAAGAGCCGCATAATTTATTCGAAAATTTATGTAGCCTGCTGGATGAGCTTCCGCCGAAACAAGCATCTCTAATGACGGCAAAGTAGTCTGCTCTGCTCGACTCTTTTGGTGAATATACGGATTTAATTGTTTATCAACGAGGTCTCTGGCTATCTCATATGGACGCATTTTAATGCTCTTGCTAAGTTTGAAAGCAATATTACAGGTAATGTCACCATGTTCCTTCCTCGGTGCCTCTGAAATATCGAAGCCATTTATATTGCCTTCGGATAAATAACCAAGGTTTTTAGCTGACAAAGCAATTAACTCGCGAGTATTATTTATCAACCTTCTAAATACCAATTCTACTCACTGAACTTGATAGAAAAGTAAATACAATAAATTCAATGGCTTCAATAGCGCCTTCTCCATGCGAACCGCTGACGACATGTTTCGCTCTGGCTTTAACATTTTCCCTCGCGTGGTTTAAAGCTATGCTATAACCACACGTATTAAACATTGGGATGTCAGTCTCGCTATCCCCTATCGCAACTACGTTGACTGGATCTATACGTAGGATTCCTAGGGCCTTCTTCAATCCTACTGACTTGTCTACACCTTTTTCATTAATATGAAACGCGTATTCACTATCTGAAATGTATAAATCTAATTTATTGTCTTCCAGAATTTTTTGTCCTTGTCCTTTGTCGAATGTCCTGCAAAGAACAGCTTCAGTGATCCTGTCGAAACCAGGTTTCAACTTTACACCGCTTACATTTTTTCTTAGGACTTCATAACCTTCCATGCATTTTCGTCTGTTTGCAAACGTTATGTGCTGTTGTGGTCCTATCGTTACAGCACCACCATTCTCACCAACTGCAACTTTTGTCGTTCCATTAAAAACAGATAACATATACGCCTCAAGTGAGGACCTACCTGTAACATAAATGACTTTACAACCAACACTCTCCATGTATCGTAAACTGGTCAGAGCATCAAGGTTAGCAGCCCCACCACCATTCTCGGTTAAAGTCCCATCAAAGTCTACAGCTAAGGCCCTGACATTATCCATGTCCCTATATCCTCAGAAATATGGCTAAAATAAGAATAGGGATTGACCATTTTATTATGATATCCAAGTACAAGCTGCAGTGGGCTTGTAGCGTATAAAGTCTACTATTAAATATAACACTTAACGTAGTTAATCGTAGCTGTTGGGTCCGTTGCCCAGCTAGGAGAGGGTGCTGATTTGTCCTTAACGAGAAGGAAGCATAAGCCTCCGAAGCCAGTTGTCGTGGGATCGAAGCCCACCGGACCCGTCTGCAGCATGTATGATTGGCTTTATCCTAGGTTATAAATGAGTTCCCAGGTCATTTGCAACTCGATTTTTTGGGTAAAGTAGTTATTCGACACAGGACGTTGTAAAAACTTATAAGAGCTCCTATTCAATGCACTAGCGATTGAGCTCAGAAGAAATTGTCACGGTACTAGATCGCGATAATTCTCTTTTAAATAGAAGAGAGCTTAAGGTAATTATAAAAAACCCAGGGGGCCAATTGAACAAAGCTAGCGTCGCTTCATTAGTTGCAGAATATTTCCACCTGAGCGAGCGACAACAGGTAATACCTATATCAATGAAAAATGAGACGGGAAAAAGAGATTTACTTGCGTCCCTTTATGTTTATCCTTCTCTAGAAGAAATACAGAAGCAGCTACCAAGGTATATGATGTTGCGAAATATGTCAAAAGAAGACAGAAAGAAAATTATCGACGAGGAGAAGTCAGCAAAAGTGAAGGCTAAACAGGTTGCAGCTGCTGAGGCTAGGAGTGGAAGAGGTAAGAAACCGTGACAGAAGTTTCCAAAAAAAGTGTAGTCCAACTACACAGGTTTTATAAAGTAGATTCGGACAACAAAATTATTCGATTAAAAAGGGATTGCCCCCGATGTGGCAGAGGTGTTTTCATGGCGGAGCACAAGGACCGCTTTACGTGTGGAAAATGTGGATTTACTGAATTTCATAGAAACAAAGGGTAAGCGCAAAGGATGGAATTCTGCTCTTGGTTGAGGATGCCTAATGTAGGTAATTCCTACACTCACTTAACATTAACCGAGATTAATGGTAGACTAGACGAGAGTTATATTATATGTAAATGGAGTTATTAACATGTCACGAGCTTAAATAATCCATTCCTATATTTAGGATTTCAACCCAGCATACATGTCCTTATTATGGATAATTCTGTCATATTCGTATAATTAAATTTCATTCATGCTTTGAGCTGCTGCATTTTCAAATTCAAAAATCTTATCCTTTAGGCAGGGATCAACATGTAGGTTGGCCATAGCTTCAACTGGAATCTTGGTTATATTGGAATCCAGAGGCACTCGAATCGAAGGGAGCCCCTTATTCATCCAATATTTTATTGTCTTCTCTTCAAGCCGTGTGTCCTTGAATCCCTCCTGAAATTTTCTAGTAATATGGTCTAGTAATACCTGATCAGCCTTAAACACAAATTTAGCCTCTATCAAGCGACTAGAGTCAAGGTATCTATTTTCAAACAAGCTTGCGCTTAGCTCATCAGAAATAACATCCATCTTAATTATCCTGCTCAAAAGCTCTAGATAATGCATAAATTCATGTGCTAAAATTGCATGAATAGTCCCAATTAAGCCGTATATGACCAACGGAGCTGTAACTTGGATAACTATCTTAATTTCGTTATTCTTTTTCACGACTGGAATAGTCTGGGCAAATAGAAAGCCGAATTCTGCGAATTGAAAATCAGCAAGAGTAGAAGGAGCAGCAATGACGAGAGTTGGGTTTATGTAGCAGTAAGGGTACTTTAGTCCTGATGCCCTTTCTATTCTTTTAATTCCCATTTCTACATAATGAGACCGCTTTACTATGGCATTATAGATCTCTGTCGAAATCAATCCTGATTCTCTTGCATGACGCACTTTAATCAAGGGATCAGAGGCCATACTAACTCGTTACGGAATGTTTCTGGTGTAAGAAAAACATTACTCGTATCTCTTCAAATTTACATCAAGAATATCAAATGATAAGCATTCACATTGTTGGTTGGCAGCCATTGAAATATTTGGGCTTATATACTCGTGTCCCTCAACAAATTGCTTAATGGCTAGCCCACCGTCAGCGACTAAGTCAAGCTCGAATATCTCATTGCTTATTTTTACAAAATCCAAGGCATAAATTCTTTTTTCTGAAGGCTTGGCTACTTTCTTTTGGTTCCGGAAGACTACTACAGAATCAGCCAAAGATTTTATTTTCAGGATTTCTTCTCTTCGCAATTGTCCTGAAGCTCGAATGACAATTCTTGTTCTTGCGATAAATTGAATTGGTTGATCGGGCAGTTTATCTAGAAAATGCTCAATCCTTACAAAGAGCCCATATTTAGGAAATTGTAGTCTTCTCTCGCTAGGATTAATAGTCTTGGAGTTCCAAATTCGGATAAAGAATGGTCTGCCTGCTCCACAGACAAGACTGTTCTCATCCTCGCTTCCAATCCAGGAAAATTTTAGCCGGTCACCTTTTGTAATTCTCATAATCTCTTTGGAGATTAACGACTGAATACTAGTTGATGTCTTTGATTCTTGATTGACAATTGGATCCGATTCATTAGCGCGGCTGCAGTCACGTTCACGTCCAGATCTCTGCGCTATGCCTCTTTTTTTTTAATATATCTACAAAACATAATCACTGGTCTCATACGAATTTCTATGTCAAGCGAGGTGTCCTTCTGGAACTGCAAAGTTATCATTAAATCTGGGTGGGAGAAATCGACCCGCTTATTCGACACTTCGCTGAACCTTTTCCTCAAAACCCTTAACAACTGACTTTTAATATTCTCCATTCCACGAATCTTGAACCGGGCTCTGATTTGGTCTTCTCTTTCGAGAAGATTTGCTGGTAAAGTTGCTCCTATTGAAAAGGTGTCGAAATGGTAACTATTATCTAAAGTCTTTTCTATCATCTTGAGAATTGAATCTGTCTCGTGCATAAGGCCATTGCAGATACTGCATTGATTTTTGTTGTCGGAAGACATAATTTGAGAACAAATTTTGGTGTCAGAGGCCACCTGTCTCAAAAGACAATACTTGCACAACCCGGATTTCTCTCGTCTCAGGACTGGTATAAGTCGGCGAAGTAATTCTTTTGTCTTAACACTGGTACTAACTGATCCCAAATTTCCTTAGCATTCCTTGCATTTGCCTTCCTTTAGCCTGTTTCATCATTGTTTTTGAGTTGTTATATTGTTTAACCAATTCCTTGATTTCGTGCTCAGCAACTCCCGATCCTCTTGCAACGCGTTTCCTCCTAGATTCATTAACTATATCCGGGTTCTTCTTTTCATCCTTAGTCATAGATTGAATAATAAACCTCCACTTATCCATTCTTGCCTCTAAAGCGTCCAGCTGATCCTCCTTCACCATTCCCGAAAGCCCTGGTAGGTTGTCTATAACATTTCTAAATCCCATCTTTCCAACATTTTCCATCTGCGCATAAAAGTCTTCTATAGTCATCTTGCCGCTCAACAATCTTTTTGCTTGATTCTCATCAGCCTGCAGTTCTAAACCTCTAGCCATTTCCAGAATCGCCTTTATGTCTCCCATGCCTAGGATTCTGCCGACAAAACTGGTAGGGGAAAATACCTCAAGATCATCGATTCGTTCACCTGTTCCGATAAACATTACTTTTGCGCCCGTTATAGCTGATGCAGCTAGTACACCTCCTCCCTTAGCAGTTCCATCAAGTTTAGTCACAATTATACCGCCTACAGCAGCAGCTTCATGGAATGCCTTCGCTTGATTAAATGCCTGCTGCCCAATAGTACCATCGATCACTAGCAATACGAGATCTGGCTCAACCACATCTCGCATCTCGCGCATCTCATCCAGAAGGCTCGATTCTTCTTTATGGCGTCCTGCTGTATCAATAATAATTACGTCAACATTTTGCGTTTTGAAATGCTCTAATCCTTTTTTCACAACGTCTATGGCACCTGCATTTGTCTCTTGTCCAAAGACCTCAACATTAATTTTGCTGCAATTCATCCTCAACTGGGTTAAAGCACCAGGCCTCCACGTATCTGCACCTATAACCCCTACGATATAGCCATGCTTCAGTAACCATCGCGCCAGCTTGGCGGTTACGGTAGTCTTTCCGCTACCTTGAATTCCTAGCAGTAGGACAGTACTTTGTCTATTGGTGTCAAGATTTATTATTCTCTCATCTATATGTTGGGACTTATCTATGTTTTTTATAGTTTGGCCAGAATACCCAAGCAGCCTTGACAGCTCCCCATACAAAATTGTAACAATATGATCCTTTCTTGTAAGCCCCTTGACAGGTTCCTCATTTATTGCTCTCTCCCTAATTCTATTTGTAATCTCTAACACAAGTCTCACATTGACGTCTGACTGTAAAAGAGCCCGTTGGACATCCTTACACAGAGAATTAATTAACTCTTCATTAATATCAGAGGCTCTGATGATCTTCTTAATAGCATCCCTTAAGCCAGTACGTAAGTTGTTAAGCATCTTCTCAGTCTTTCGGTATTAATGCATATTCTAATATTTCAAATATTCCCCTCTGACCATCCCAATCTCTTCTAAATTTCTTAATCGATATTCTTTTCTTAAAGATAGGACAGTCAATAGTAAGTGTCTCTGCCTCTCCACCCTCAAACGAGATATTTATGCCATGTCTTCGACTTAACATGTGAAGTTTATCTATTGCCTCAAGGGTAAGATCCTTTCCAAGCCATGAATAATCAAGACCCATTGCGGATACTGAGGTTATTTTGATATGGAAGCCAGTATTGATCAGAGTATGAAGATAGTCATAGGGTCGAATATTCCATATAGGTGTAATGCTTATTAGGTCATATTCAGAGCAAATTTTTCGAAATATTTCGTTTTGGAACCTGCTTGAAATAGTTCCATGAATGATGCCCTCAACACCATATTTTGATTTTACCTCCATTATGGCCCGTCCCAAGACTTCACACTCAGCCTTTTTGGATGATAAGGTATTGGAGGAGTCTACTCCGACAAATGGTATCTGCATGGCATCTGCAACGGATTTAGCTATTCGTATATTCGGGTAGTGAAATACGATACTATCGTCAGTAATGGGATATATCGTAACCATGCATTCAATTGTATGGCCATTTCGAAGTGCCCTATAGATGGAAAATGTGCTATCCTTACCACCAGAGCAAAGAGCAGCAAGTTTCATGGCTGAGACACAGCATATTCATATCCGTACTACAACGGCCTACAGAATCTTATCCACATATCTGGTTACCATTATCAAGTCGGATTTTGCCATTCTGGCCACCTACCTGTATTTGTAATGCTTTTCAAATATGTCTTCTGTCTCCCTATATCTGGACTTTTCTACCTCGAGAATTTGTTCCATAGCCTCGTCTGCCTTAAGCATAAGTGCTTTTCCGGACCACTTGTTTTCGATGAGATAGTTAACCCAAGCTCTAATAGTTGGACCCATTTTACGAGATAACGGTTCCAGAAATCCGCTGACTATCTCTCGCTTGGCAAGTTCTCTGCTTAATCCTCTGCACATTAGATAAAATATCTGTGCCTCATCAAGCTGTGCGACCGATGCCGAGTGTGTGGCCCTTACTTCGTTGGTTTCAATTTCTAGCCCAGGTATCGCATCAGACTTAGCTCCCTTATCTAACAATATCGCATGACCCGCCAGATAAGATTCTGACGCCTTTGCATTTTTACCAATTTTTATCATTCCCTTGAATAGTGATTTAGAATGTTCTTTCATCACCGATTTGACAAGAACTTTTCCCCGAGAGTTTTTGCCGCTATGTATCAGGTTTGAGGTCACATCGAATGACTGATCGTCTATTCCAAAGATTATTTCGAAGTCTTCTGCTGCAGACCCAGATTCTTTCATAATGCTATCGGTCTTATACCTTGATAGTTGTGCTCCAAAGAGTCCCAAATACCAAGACATCTTGGCATCTCTACCAACAAACGCCTTCCTATTGGAAATGTTGGCTGTTTGGCCGGCCATAGATTGCAGAGTGACCATGTCCAGTTGGGCGTTTTGACCAAGGTGGCATTTTACCAATTCAAAATATGCTTGTTGTATACCTCGGGCTGCCTTTTCTTCCTTTTTATTCAGCATCTTACAATATGGCGGAGAGTAAATCTCTTGTACTACCGTTGCTTTAGAGCCAGTATCAGCGATGAC
>CAYTQD010000009.1:22017-32014 GCA_964439995.1 uncultured Nitrososphaeraceae archaeon | reverse complement strand
CTTGTACTGATGCACCTTGTGGAATGCTGAGTGTTGCCGCAGCCTCGCCAGCTGAAGGTGGTGCGGGAGCAGAGGTAGCGGCGGTGTCATTGGGAGCTGGTGCAGCATTTGTTGTTGTAGCATTTGTTGTTGTCGCCGTTGTTGTCCCTGTTGTTGTCGCCGCATCTGTTGCATTACCACCTTCAGCACCATCACTACTAGCATTTTCTGAGGCTGGTCCACTGGCAGCAGTAGCCCCACCTGCGCTAGCTGCACCGACTACCAATTTGGATGTCATGTAAGGGTGAACTTGACAATAATATGGTATCTCATCACCTACTTCTACACCTGTGATCTGCACAGGAGCTGCTTCTTCTCCTGCATTTATTATGCTTGTATCAAATAAATTGCCAGAATTGGGGTCATCAGGTCCGGTACCTGCTGTTGCTGTGTGTGGTACAGTATCTTCATTTACCCATACAACATTTTCATTTAGCTGGACTTCGGCTTCATCCGGTTCATAATCTGGATTACCTTGGACTGAAGATCCTGCAAGGATAGTAATTATTGTTCCTGCTGCTGGAGTCGGACCGGTTTCAGCTTCTCCCGTCTCAGCCTCTTCTGCTTCTCCTGTGTCTTGCTCTTCATCTTCTTCTTCAGTTGCAGCAGGCGACTCTATTACAATTGTTGAAGCAGGAGGGGGTGTCCCTGCCATTTGGTTCCAAAATGGGATTGCTATCGCAGCTCCTACTGCACATGCAACCACAACGATCGCAAGCCCTTGGGCTAGCCTTTTTCTCGTTGTCCTAGTGATGGGGCTCTCGTCGTGTGTAGTCATAGTATTCTTCTCCGATCTTGAAGGGATCGTTCATTTCAGCATGTTTTCCTTTTGCCGCGCTCTTTATCAAGTTAACAAGCATAAGTACATAGGAAAGTCCGACTACCCAAGCACCCACCGTGGCTATTTGATTCATTGCAATCCATTCTACAAAAGGAACATAGTCGTAGTATCTTCTAGGCATTCCGTAAAGGCCAAGCACATGCTGGGTAATAAATACCAAGATTATACCAATAAAGGCCGCCACGAAGTGGACTTTGGCCCATTTTTCATTATACATCCTGCCTGTCATGAGGGGGAAGAGGTAGTAAAGAAAACCTGTAAAGGTTAAGGAAACAGTCCCCATCAAGATAAGATGGAAGTGTCCTACTACCCAGTAACTATCATGCGTTATAAAGTCCAATGGCAATGCAGTATTTACAACTCCGCCGGCTCCAGAGGCAAAGAAAAGCATGATACCACCAACGCCAAATAACATCGGAGCAGCAAATTTTATCCTTCCACCCCACATTGTGGCTATCCAATTAAATACATGCATTGCAGAAGCAGGAACTGCTGCTAGCGTGCCTACCATAAACACAGTCTTCTCCGTGAAGCTCATCCCTGTTGCTAGCATATGATGAGCCCAGGATGCAAACCCAATTATTGAGAGCAGTACAAACGCAGTTACTGCCGACTGATAACTGAAGATAGGTTTCCTTGAGAACTTTGGTATCATCTCGTAGAGCATGCCTACTGCTGGTATCAAGAAGATGTATACTTCTGGGTGGAACGTAAACCAGAATAGGTGTTGATATGCAATAGGATCTCCGCCCATGGCTGGATTAAAGAAGCCAGACACTCCTAGTCTATCGGTGTAAAGCATAATGAGTGCAGCCGCAAATGTAGGTACTGCAACAATTATCATAAATGATGTAATGAGTATCGCCCAAGCAAAAAGTGATATTTTCATTAAAGGAAGATCTGGGTGCTTCATCCTAAGTATTGTAACTACAAAGTTAATTGCCCCAAGAATCGAAGATAATCCTAGAATTTTTGCACCGAATATCCACATCTCAGCGGCAGGTCCTGGGGCTCTAAGGATAGAGTACGGTGGATAGGCTGTCCAGCCTGTGTCTGAAAATCCAATCCATATAAGCGCAGCCGCTGGCGGTATCATCCAAAATGCAACGGCATTTAGTTTTGGCCAAGCCATATCCTTGTATCTGACCATAATTGGAATAAGGTAGTTGCCAACTCCGGCAGCAAATGGTATTGCCCAGAGCAGAAGCATTGTTGTCCCATGGACTGTAAAGAATCTATCAAACATATTGCTATCTGGGATTACCTGAATACCAGGCAAGAAAAGCTCGGTACGTATAGCCATAGCAAGGGCTCCGCCCAGAAAGAGGAATGCAATGGAAGTGAACATGTACAATAATCCAATGTCAGTATGATGAGTTGAGAAGAGTATCTCCCACATGGGACGGGGTCTTTTAACTTCTAATACCAACTGAACTCTACCCTATTTGATCGCCTATACTTGAATAATAATAACAATAAAAGCATTTTGTTTTATCCAATATTCCAATCTGATTCACGTATATACAAAACCCACAATAAATTCTCTCATATCAGGGAAGGCTCCACTAGATTCATGACTATTGAACCGCCATAGTTCCCGTCATATAAGGATGTACTGAGCAGAAATATGGATATTCACCTGGTTCCAAGTCCGCAGTTACAATTTGAGCAGATTCCCCTGCATTAATTATGCTTGTATCAAAAAGCTTTCCCATATCAGGATCAGTAGCATCCTTGCCATTTGTAACAGTATGCGGGACTGTGTCTTGATTATCAACTGCTATTGTATCTCCTACCTTTACTGGAAGTGGGTCAGGGTCAAAGGCTTGGTTTCCTTGTACTGATGCACCTTGTGGAATGCTGAGTGTTGCCGCAGCCTCGCCAGCTGAAGGTGCTGCGGGAGCAGAGGTAGCGGCGGTGTCATTGGAATCTTCCGTTGAAACAGGGGCTTCAGATACACTCTCAGCAGTTGGTTCTTCGACAAACAATTTTGCCTTCATATCATAATGAAGCAAGCCACAATATTCTCTGCACTGAATCAGGTATTCTCCTGACGTGTCAAATAAGTTCCAAACAGTATTCACCCTGCCTGGTACCACATCTAGCAAAACTGTAAACTCTGGAATATTAAAGTCATGTATCACATCCATTGAAACAAGTTCAAATTTGTAAGGTACTCCTCTTGTTACGTGAAGTTCGCCCACCTCTTGAGTGCCATCTTCATGTTCAAAAGTCCAGAACCATTGCTGTCCTGTGACCTTGATAGTCTCTGCTTCTGCTGGAGCATGCTCTATAAGATTTTCGACGTACCATGACTCTGCACCCACGTATGTAAGAAGGCTTACTACGACGCCGACGTATACCCATTCAATAGTAGCGTGTCCCATTAACGCATTTCCTCCGGGAAACGTGGCCGGTTCTTCTTATTTGATTCACGGAAACGCCAAGAAACATAAATAATACTACCTTGAACCACTGCTCCGACCACAAATGCAACTACCATCAGCCTATAAAAAAGACCCCAGATTTCCACCCGTCTAACAACAATGTCCTCAGGAGCTACCCCGCCTTCAGTGGCTTGTCCTTGCTCTTCTGAAGTTTCCTGGGCAAATGCGGTTCCCAAGTTGGAAATGAAGCTTAGGAAAGTAACGGATATGATAGGAGTGAATATCAAAATTAACAACCACTTGCTAGCATTTGTCAATTTAATGGTCAGACCCAGACTGCCCCCTTGATTCTCCCCCAAAATAATTTGCTACATCCAATTTAAGGCTTTTGAAGTCACTCGTCCAAGTACCTGGGAATTCCCATCACATTGACGCCAGCAAGCGAAAACACTTTTCCATCATTCTTCAGAATACTTAGCGATGCGTTATGTATATGCCATCTATACAGAGACTCAGGTTTTAGGTCCAATAGGATTGAGATAGCAGCCTTTATAGGATCCAGATGGGAAATCATCAAAACATTCTTGTCTGCGTGTAATTCTGTTATCTCATCTAGGATGTTCTTTATTCTCTGCTTAATTGAGGTAAAAGATTCAACCCCGTAGTGCGTTAGCTCCCCATCATTTTCAGTATAGAACTGAAAGAAAAGGTTTCCATATTTTAGAATTATTTCCTCGTAGTTCATACCAACGAGTTTACCAAGTTCTATCTCGTATAACCGCTCATCGATCTGATAACTTGTCCCAAGGGTTTCGCAAACAATTTCTGCAGTTTCGATAGTCCTAACCACAGGGCTTACTAATATTTTGTCAATCGAAATTTCTCTGAGGTGTCTGGCTGTATCAAGAACCTGTTTTCTACCATGCTCAGTAAGATGTGATTCGATATGTCGGCCAACTAGAATCCTATTTACGTTATTGTCTGCTTGACCATGACGCATTAATATCACCAACGGCAATCGAATTCATTGAGATCTACTAACAGACGATATTAATAATTTACATTATACAAGGGGGCTGATGACTTGAGTGAGGAAGATTGATTTGAGAAGGTTAATATCTTAACAGGTTCCTATCCCAAGTATCATGAAAATCGGAATAGTTGGTGGAACTGGCGGGATGGGGGAGGGTTTCGCACTTAGATGGTGTTATACACACGACATCACTGTAGGCTCAAGAGATGAGAAAAGGGCCAGAGATGCAGCTGATAAGTACGAAGCTATTGCCCGAGAGGCGTATGGAACTAGCATGACAGGAAGTATCAAAGGCCAAGATAATTTTTCGCTAGCAAAATCATCTGAAGTTTTGGTATTATCTATTCCTTATGAAAATACTGTCGATACTTGCAATCTGATTGCAAAGGAGGCAGATGCGAACTGTGTCATAGTGTCCCCGATTGTACCAATGACGAGGACAGATTCAGGGTTTATATACATACCAATAGAACAAAACCAGAAACCTGCGGCAGAAGTCGTTAGTGAGATTTTAGCTCCCAGATCTAGAGTTGTTTCCGCCTTTCATTCCATCTCAGAGGTAAAGCTAAAAAATATCCGACAGGGTTTGGATGCTGACACGTTTATTTGTGGAGATGATCCTAATTATGTAGCAATGATTGAAAACCTAGTTTCAGAAATTAACGGACTTCGCTCTATATATTTGGGACCATTATCGTTGTCATATCAAGCTGAAGTCCTGACTCCTATGATTTTAAATGCAGCCAAAAGAAATAAGATGAGAAATCCGGGAATCAAATTGGTGTATTGACGCAGATGAGAGCCAGTAGAATAGGTGGGCGAAAAAGACAGCCTAAGGGAAAAAACTGGATGACAGCGATGGGAGTTCTTTTTATCGTCATGGCTACAATTATAGGTCTAAGAAACCTTTACTTTGTTACAACCGAACTCTCTTTTGATTTCTATCTTGATAATTATACCAATGCACAAATTACCAATGAAAAATTTGTTATTGCAATGATAGTAGGTGGAGGGGTTCTTATCTATTGGGGCTATTTCAAAAAGAAGCAAGATGATGAAAAGGATATTCAAGGTGAGGACGGATGGAGAAGTTTTGATTATAGTCAGCGGAAATAGCTTGTTGGACAAATTTTAGATCTTACATATCTCGATGGCCTAAAATAGTTGAAGTCGATACTCAAATAGCAATAATGATATCAAACAGGAAGAGCAGCTCAAGTAAGAGCGACTAACAATCATATGCAAGTTACTAGAAATGATTTGTAACGAATCAGTTCGGACGTTATAATTTAATAATAGTTCTAAATCATAATAAACTGAATAGAATTGGGTCTAATGAGTCGGATCTCAACAGTGATTAAACAAAAGGCGAATATATTAATCGATAAATATGAGGATCCTAGGGAGGCGCTAGATTATTCTTACACAAAGCAGATTGAACTTCTGAATAAATTGCGGAGAGATATCGCAGAAGTAGTGACTGCCAAAAAGAGACTTGAAATGCAAAAGGCGAAGCTCTGGGACAATATACGAATTCTTGACGAACAAGCTAGACGGTCGCTTGATGCGGAGAGAGAAGATCTTGCCAAGCTAGCTCTAGAGCGAAAGAATGCCAATTTGCTTCAACTCCGTGGGTTAGATAAGCAAATTGCTGAAATGATTTCTGAGCAAGAAAAGCTTAAACAGACGGAGAAACGTCTATCAACAAAGGTAGAAGAGTTCAGATCAAAAAAAGAGGTTATAAAAGCGAAATACTCTGCAGCTCAAGCCCAAGTACGCATTAAGGAAAACGTCACGGGAATATCAGAGGAGATGACCGATATAGGAATGGCTCTACATAAAGCAGAAGATAAGACTGAAAAAATGAGAGCTAAATCTGGAGCCCTAGACGAAATGATAAATTCTGGTGTCCTCACTGATTATACTACAGAGAAGGATACCATCGAAAAAGAATTAGAAGAGGTTACGATTAAGGGATCGGTTGAAGAGGAATTAGCAAAGTTAAAGGCGGAGAGGCAGCGCAAGAAAAAGCAGATGGAGGAGGAACGGAGCACATACTAATGAAGAAGAAACACGATCCCAAAAAAAGAGTCGTATCCAAGAGGAAGAAAAAACTAGAATCTAAACGCAAGTCCTCAAGGACAAGTATTCCAATTAGAAGTATTTCAAAGGCAAAAAACCAAAAAATTAGAAAAAAGTCAACTAGAAAAGCTACTACCAGAAGCAGACCAAAAAGCGTAGGGATTAAAACAAGAACCAGAGTAGTCTCCAAGACTAAAGTCAAACCTGCAAAACAGAAAATTGTTAGGATTTTGGGACAAGGGCAGTTTACCGTCGATAATAATACACTGAAAAGGCTTAATGCGTTAGATGATTCGATAGTTCAACTAGTCAGCACAGAGCGATCCAATGACGATGAATTTAGAAAACGCTTGACTGAACTAACAGAGATGGTGCAAACGAAGGGTCATCCGCTTGATCCAAAGGAAATTATAGAATCAGACATAATTTTGCCAAGTACTGACCTCTCTATTGACGAAGCTCTGACCATCTTTAGGGGTGAAGGCGTAATCCCGGATACAGAAGTATAGTCAAAGATTGAGATCCCAGATCGGGTACCATAGAGAAGTATCTTTCTCAAGAGGCATCTCATTTACTACTGTATCCATTATTTCTCTTTCAGTTTCATTGTCTCTTGCGTTTTTACCAATTGGGACAAAAGGGTAAAACTTGTTAGATGCATAGTTGTATACTAGGTATCGATTATTCTTCTTGTTATCGCTGTCAATAAATTGAAATAATGCTGTGAACAATTGCCTAGCAAAGCCCCTATCGGATAGTATTTGTCCGACTGCAGATATACTTGATAAAAGATGTTCAGTGCTCCGGCTTTGAAGTATTATCCAGATATAACCATAAGAGTCGTTGATTAGCCGATATGATAGATCTGAATCTTTTTTGTCTACATCAAATAAATGCTCAACTTCTTTAAGTGCTTCTGCAAAGAACATTCCACTAACCCCTTTTAGGCCTATTGCCGCTTTACCGGTGCCCTTCAAATTAATTTTACTTTCTAAAGTTAATTTGGCTGAAGATATGGAAAAGATTGCGGCCGAATCCAACCGATGGTCATTGGTTTTTTCATTGGTGTATCTTTTTAGCAGGAGTCTTTTAAAAAAGCTCAACCCATGGAAGCCTCCATCTCCATAAGTTTTTCTACTCTTTTCTGGACCGGCGGATGAGTAGAGAAAAGATTTCCAATTGTACTGCCAGACAGGGCTGGAACGATGAAAAATGCATTTAGCCCCTCTTCCTGTCTTAAATCCCTTGTGGGTATTTTCTTCATAGTCCCACTAATTTTCATCAAGGCATTGGCTAACTTAATGGGTTTGCCCGTTATCTGGGCTGATCCTCTATCTGCCGAGAACTCTCTGTAACGGGAAATTGCGCGAATGATCAGGAAGCTGATTATCCAAGTCAACATCGCTACGGCTATTATAATCATCATGGCACCAGCAGAATTACCATGGCGACCGCCACCGTATCCCATTCCCCCGGAATACAATCCGCCATAGAATCCAAACTGCATAAGATACCATGCTACCATCGAGAACAGACTTGCAAGAGTTAAAACCAAGACATCCCTGTTCCTAATATGTGTCAATTCATGTGCTATCACCCCTTCTAATTCTTCTTTATCCAATAGATCCATAAGACCAGTTGTCACAGCAACTACCGACGACTTGGGACTCTTACCTGTTGCAAATGCGTTTGGCATACGGGTATTTATTACAGCGATCTTTGGTTTTGGAAGGTTATTCCCAGCAACTATTCTCTCAACTAGATCATGTAATTCAGGGAATTGATCTCTTGTTACCATCTTGGCTCCTGAGCTCCACATTACTATCTTATCAGAGAAGTACCATTGTGCGAGTATCATAACCGCAGCAATTATGGTTATGGGTACAAATCCTAAACCAAGGTATGCAAGTACACTTAAAAATATTATGTACAATAATGTGAGAATAGCGAAACTTAGGATCATACGAGCAACTAGCCCTGAATCTCGCTTTTGCCACGACCGTCTAGGCAATATACTACGATTATCCTCGCGCTGATACTACTTTTAATTATTTGTATCTTTGGTGCATAAAGAGTTCCAACTTATCCATCGCCTGTTCGAGCACTTCTTCCTTGGGAAGATACACGATTCTAAAATGACCCGACCCGAAGGCTTTGCCAAATCCTGATCCGTGTACTGTGAGTACTCCTGTTTCGTTTAGTAAATCGAGCACATACTGTAGGTCATCTTTCCAGCACGAGCCTAAGTTTACCCTTGGGAATACATAAAAAGCGCCAAGAGGATTTCTACAAGAAATTCCCTCTATAGCGTTGAGACGTTTCACGACGTAGTCTCTTCTCCTTCGCAATTTTTCTACTAAATCCAATATGTGGGATTGGGGCCCACGCAAGGCTTCGACTGCGGCAATCTGAACAGGTAGATTGGTAGAAATCCGCACCCTAGCAAGTTTGGGCATGTTTCTACGAAGCTCATCTAGTTTTCCTGAGGTACTATTGAAGCAAACATATCCACATCTCCAGCCAGACATCAAATATGATTTTGAAAACCCGTTGAGTAGGATCACAGGAGCGTCATTCGCAACCTTTCCTATGCCCGTAAAGGTGTCATCAAAAACGATCTTGTCATAAATCTCATCTGCAATCACGTAAAGATTATGCTCAGTTGCTACATCAATCAGTTGTTGAAGACTCTTGCGATCGAATACCTCACCGGTCGGATTGTTAGGGCTGATTACACATATTGCCCTAGTTCTAGGGGTAATCTTAGATGTTAGATCCTCTAAGTTGGGTCTACCCTCTTCATTAATTCTGAACTCAACCGGTTTGCCTCCATAAAACCTGGCGTAAGAAGCATATGGCGGGTAATAGGGGCCGGACATAAGAACTTCTGAGTTAGGATCCACTATTGAAGCCATTACCATATCCAAGCCTTCAGATATGCCGTTGGTAACTAGAACATCATCATCTGTAACAGACAATCCCTTCTGAGATTCCTTTTCTGTTATAGCTTTCCTTAACTCTGGTAATCCTTCAGAATCAGTGTAATAGTTCTTGTCATCGTTAACGGCCTTAATTAATGCCGACTTTATATGGTCCGGAGTCTTAAAGTCATATTTAACTGGGTCTCCTATATTCAAATACGTTACTTGGCCGCCGCTATTTTCGTATTTCCTGGCATGCAAAATGATATCACGTATGGCGTACTCTACGCCATCTGTTCTCTCTGATACTTTCAATTAAGCACATCTAAAGAGAATCTACCGAGATAAATTGTTATGCTTATATCAACAAGCCAACAAAATTAGGGGGAAAGGTATTGTCAGATCGATTGATGGGTTGAACTCCTCCCAAAGTCAGAGACAAGTCTGAATAACATTCATAATTCGTGTATAATATATGTAGTCTTTTTAGGAATATTTGTTAAGGTGGGCCCATAGCGTAGCTAGGATATCGCGGCGGTCTTCGGAACCGCAGATCGAGGGATCGAAGCCCTCTGGGCCCGGTCAGCACTTTTTCGACAGATACTGCAAATTCTTATCAGAGCTATTAAATCTCTATAAAACAACCGTCTCTAATGTCCAGGCCTCGAGAACTACCAGGCATTAGCATGATGAA
>CAYTQD010000009.1:0-21917 GCA_964439995.1 uncultured Nitrososphaeraceae archaeon | reverse complement strand
TATAAGTGTAGGCCCCATAATGCTGCCAAATATGGTTCCTATACCTTTAGTGATGATCTGCCTGCAATTCAACTTCTAAAAAAATATAATAATAAAGGTCACAAAGAAGAGGATAAAACCGATGAGTGTCGATACAACTGATTGGATCCCTATTACTATTAGGTACAGAGGCAGGTGTGTTGAATGCGGCAAAGAGATGACCTCAGGATTGGCACTTTGGTCAAAATCTACAAAAACTATCAGACATTTAGACTGTTCGGGGAAGGTTGCCGAAATACAATCTTCAGACGTAAAATCCGTATCTAAACAAAATGCATATTCGCAAGCTATATTATTTGAATGTTTCATTTGCGGGAAGGAAGAATGTCATGAATATGAATACGATATCGATATGTACTACAGCTATAAAGGACGCAGGTCAGATTCTTATATTTGTCAATCATGTCTAGGAAAAAAAAATGCGTTTGAAACTTATCGGCAAACTTTTCTTCGAAAAATTAAAAGGTATACGAAATAAGCTGCTAATCGAAATCGCAAAATGCCTCTAATATATGCCAGAAGTTGGACTAAGCAATTTTACTAATCTTTTACCACTTTTTTGAAGCTACGGCTGATGACTCCCATCTTACCTCTATTGGGTTGACATATGGCTTTGTATCTGGATCGTCTTCATTCCGATATTCTTAATTCTCAATAAAGAGTTTGTAGCATACTTCTTTTACTCTACCCCTTTCAGAACCGGGGCTTGCTGTCAAGGCCAATATTATCGGATACGTTGACTGGTTGACGTACTCGTGGGAAATGAATGTATAAGAGTAGTCTTTCACTGCCTTACGTGCTTCATCGAATACCAAGAGACTAAAATCCCTTAGTTGCAGCCTTCCTTCAACCATTTTGTCGTTTTTTACTATTTCTGGAGTGGCAAATACCAATCTAACTTCTTTTTTGTCCCATATTGCTCTTCTGCTCGGCGGCGGAATTCTCCCCGTGACTAACATAATATGTTCCTGGTGAATCTTCAGAACTAATGAAAACAGTCTTAAGTGCTACTCGACCAGAGGTCTGGTAGGAGCCATGATTAAAACTCTATTATCCCTATACCTGTATAACGTATCTGCACAAACTAAAAAGGATATCATTGTCTTGCCCAAAGCTGTGGGGAGAATTACTAGAGTATTACTATGACGAGCAGATTCTGCTATGTTTTTGTGATATAGTCGAAAGTCGACGGTATTATCCCATATTAGTGGATGTATTACAGAGAGAGACGAAGACATTACTTAAGATAGAATTCTGTTTATCTGACATTAGATCTCAAATACATCCTCCACTCCGCTCTTTTGAATAGTCCTTTTCTCCGGATTGACATCGTCTATATTCTTTGCTAGCTGAGAGAGCTTAGGGTTTGATAGCAGTTTGCTTATTTCTTCGAGCTCCGAGGCTGACCTAATTATAACACCTCTTTTCTTGGTTGGCGAGCCTGAAGGACCTACGGGATTTATCTCTATAGCGACCGACGCCGATGCTCCCTTATACGAAGGTATCTTGAGCAGGAACACACCTGGGATATTAGTTGCTTTTTTATCCCAATCTTTTCCTTCCTTTAGAAACTGAACTAACCTACTATCTGCCGATGTTGACATATATTGTAGTATAACGTCCCAGCAAATCAATCTAACTGATCAGTAAAAATTTAAATGAAAAACTGAAGTTTTATCCCACATGTTACCCCTTCAACTGCTCAGGATCAAGATATTCAACAAAGGTAAGAATATATCTCCGATATTCTGTAGACCTGACGGCGATTCCTGTGAATTTAAACTGGCCGCCGAGATAATAAAGCAATTTGAGGAAGCATGTTCAAAAAGAGAAACCAAGGGACTTCTTGAAGAGAGGATATCCATGCTGGAAGCATCCTATGATGATTACAAGTTAGTGAGGGCGCTGTATGTCATATTGGAGAGACGTTGTACATTCAAGAGTTTGGCTGAACAGAATCCTGCAGATGGGATCGCCGATATTAGTGCCGTAGACCCATTTCACCTTAGAAAATATCTATTTGAAGAATCCTCTAGAAGAGGATATGCACTGACTGATTACAAGAGAAAAGAAGTATTCGATTCCATTTCATCAAAAACTAAGCTCCCCAGCGACATGGCAAGCCGTATGTGGGCCGACTTAGAAGAGAACATGGTGTTGGATGAGTTCAGAACCATGGAACCTGAGTGTCTTATAGCATGGTACAATTTATCCTCTATGCAAACTCTACTATTCAAATGTACAAAACTTGAATTTAATATGGAAGGAGGAAGCAATTGGAAACGTGCTCTTAGAACTGTAAAAAGATTAGGCTTAATGTATAAATTAGATTACAGGCGTACGGGAGAACCACAAAATGAGACTTCTAACCAGAAACTTAACCCAAACTCCTGTCCCAAAGATAGGAGAGCCTTGGAGCACACTTACTATGAAGACTACAATAACATCCTTTGTTCTATCGATGGTCCAGTGAGTATTTTTAAACAAACAGATAGATACGGAACTTCGATTTCAAAATTTCTTCCGGCAATAATTACGGCCAGAAATTGGTCCCTTAGGGCTTTAATCGTACGCAAGACCCCCACAATGGGAAAGAAGATTAGTGAATTTAGGATATCTAATGCAGAATCTCCAAGTCTTCCTAGTAAATCTGATCTCTTTTCACGTAGCAACAATAGCTTTAAGGAGACAATATTGGAAAGAGGCTCCCCCTCTCTTTCATCTTCTGATGCTCTATTTGATAGTAACATAGAACAGAAATTCGCTTCGAAATTCGAACAGTTCTCTAATGGGTGGAAACTTATTAGAGAACCAGATCCAATTATATTGTCTAACGGGAGGGGATTCATTCCTGACTTCGCATTTCAAAAATATGGCATAAGAGTGTATTTAGAAATTGTAGGATTTTGGACTAACGACTACCTTGTTAAAAAAATAGAGAAAATAGCTGATATTATTTTGCTATCTACACCTTCTTCAGCATCATTAAACCCAACACCTTTAGCAAGGTTTGACAGAAAAAATTTCTTCATAGCCGTAAATATGGAGAGTTATGTCTCCGGTGCCGGCTCAGATAGTGATAAGGTACTTGCCAGCCTGAAGTTGTCTGATTACATTGAGAAAAACCAACTTATAAAATATAAGAACGATAATGTCCCCCTTAGGCCTATTCTGGACCATCTAAGATCAATTGACCTTGAAATGGTAAAAAAATTGGCTATAAAAAATAAAACCCCGTTGGTAGAAGAATTAACCCGCATTCTAGACCAATCGGTCAGCTCATCACAGCACTACATAATTTCGCTTGAGGAGATAGCAGAAAAATATGATATTCCAGTTGAATCAGTTCTTCAGATCGTCAATAGCGGAGACATAATAAGCAGCTACAAGGACCGGTACCTAACAGAAGACAACTATTTGATTCCTATTGCTAAAGTAAGGGAACTAAAACCACTCTTAGGAAATGAGATTCGTTACATCGATGCTTGTAGAATTCTAGCAGATCATCATATTCCAGAAACCTGTTACAGCTCTGTACTTCACAAAATAGGATACAATATGAGTTGGCGCAGTATGGACATTCGTGATGCAACTATAAAACTGCATGACTAGTAATCTCAGGATATCAAACTAGCAGATTATGATGGAAAAAAAACGAGCATAGAACAATACTAGAGATCTAGGGAGCTAGAGTTAATGAGAGATATTGATTCTTAGCATCCTATGATGCTTTGAAAAAATAATTGAATGAAACGATATTTAATCACTCATTATATATTAATACTCATTATATATTCAGATTAGAGCTCCAGAATTTTCTATCCTGGCCTAAACCTAAGTTTCAAACTTATCTTCTTATCGGGATTTGTCCTAGAGTTTCAATCTCCTGCTGTAACTCAGTATCATTTTCGTCGCCGTATATTACAAGTAGCCTGTCATTTTCATTGGGAACATAATCGGCTATGGAGTCTAGCTGAGTTTCATTCACGAAGTATCGTAACTTCTTATCGGCGGTATCGCAGTATTCTCTTCCATTATCCCCTATAAAGCATCCATTTCTAATATCCATGTCCACAGATCTAAGAAATTCGCCAAACGGTACATCAGTTGCATGCCTATGTAAAGTCGTACCATCTTCATTTTCGACATGTATTAAATTGGATTTTACTTGGTACCTGCTCTGACTGAAATCAATAGGAACTCCATCTAATTTTACAAGAAATGCCGCATGCTCGTGGGCAGAACCTACTGGTCCATAACTACTACTATTAGGTTGTATAGGAAATAGGATAGCTGAAACAGCGGATAAGGCTACGACAGCGGTAACAACTGGGATTATGATTTTCATATATCGCTTTCTCTTGCGCCTACCGGCGGCGAAATAACTGTCCTCTCTCTTCTTAATATCACTCTGGTCCTTTTTCTTACCTGCCATCGTTCATGGTAACATCCATTCCAATATTTTAGGCTTCGTTAAAATATGATTTTGTTAATCCAGACACTGTGCTAGGATCAATAAAATTAGCTTAGTTATGGCCTACATTTCAGAAGGGAGTCCAACTTTATTTCCCCATTCTCCCCAAGATCCAAGATAAACCTTCACACTCTTATATCCAAGCATTTTCAATACAACGTAGGTGTTAGCCGCTCTGTACCCGCCCTGACAATACGTTATAATCTTCTTATGTTTTGAAATACTTGAATATATTCTTGTTAGCTTCTCTTGAACTTTAAAAGATCCATTTTCGATATTCTCATTCCAATCAATATTAATCGCTTTAGGAATGTGACCGCCCTTACCAGCACGAAGAACTGAGCCATCATATTCAGAGGGTGAGCGTGTGTCAATAATTATGACGTCTCGATTATTTTTTATAGCGTACACTATTTCACCGTACGTTGCAAGAATTTTTGGATTGGTCATAATCCGTGCTGCAGAGTTATGGTACGGATTACTCTTTGTTTCTAACGGATATCCATCTTTCTTCCATTTGTTGAATCCTCCATCAAGCAAGCAAACATTACAATGTGAGAAGTAATTCAGGAGCCATACACCCCTAGCTGCGGATGGTCCAGAGTGGTCTTCATAGAAGATAACAAACTTGTCTTTTGCTAATCCCAGATTTGAAAAAAGGAGTTGCATCTGCTTATTAAATTGTGAAATGCCGGCATTAGAGGTATCAATCCAGTGAAAATGCATTAAATCTAGATTGACAGCACCTGGTACATGTCCTAGAGTATAGTTGGCAAATGGCCTTACGTCTACTACTACTATCTTATTTCTCTTAGATTTTTTATTTAGCAATGAATTTAAGCTAGCAGCATTTATGACAGGTTTCATTCTTGCATTTATTTTGATCTAATAATATTTAATCTTCCATTTATCTGATGCAAGATACGCCTACTTCTAGAGGACAAGTAGCTGAGATTCTTAAGTTGAAAATCACTGAAAATCGTTGAAAATGAAAAATATGAATGTGTGAGTGTTGAAACAAAATGCAATTAAATATGGCTACCACTTATGCAGTTACTGTATCTAGGCTTATGCGAAAAACTAGGAGTACAACAGACAAGACAACAGAGGAATCTCTACCCAAGTGGGCAGAGGATGAGATAAGAACTGTCCAGTTTGGGCAGCCGGAAACCATAGTTCGGACGGGTTATATTCTTGATATTTATACGGATCAAATGAAAATCGATATCCAACTATACGAAGCGTTAGAAGACGGGAGAACGATAGTTGAAGGCTTGGATGTTCCCAATTCCTTATCAATGAATGACTTTATGAAAGGCGTGGTTTATGAGTTTAAGATTGAGATCTTTAGGGGTAATTTAAGTGCCGAGCTAATTGAATTCCTAAGGGCTAAATTTTCTGTCCAGATGGATGCAATATATAGGTTTGAACTACAAGAGATCCAGCTTATGGACGTTCACTCCGACTTGGCTACTACATCATCCCCGCCATCTGAGGATGACGACCAAAGTGAATATGAGTAGGAACGATTTTATTGATAACTTCGTCTGTCCTTTTTCAGCTGGGTCATGAATTTATTTAAATCTGATTATTTCAACACCTTAACCTCAATTGAGATAATAGTTAATATCGACTTTGGTCCCTATCTGGCGCTTTAATGGAAGAAAAACCTTTGACTACGTCCTCATCGGTTGGGTTTATGATGCTGATTATCGTTAAACCCGCCCACTTTAAAGGACATACGTCTCACCTGAATATCCTGACAAAAGTTGCTTGCTCCCCACCTGCTTGGCAAATCTACCCCCCTTGCATACTGGGCATCTCCTATTTATCTTGCTAGTGATGTAGGTTTCTCGTTATTCAGGATTGTTGGATCTATCGATCTTCTTATCCTGGTCCCCTTTTTCTGATATCATATAAGGAGAATCTCTAACTGGGACTTTTCCTATTGTTCTCATTAACGCTATCCACATGATTACCAGCGGAACATGATAGGAGGCTATCCTCCATACAATAACTACGCTTATTTGAGACTCTTCCAACACATCATCCACGCTTGAGACATTATTGAGATCTGAGACATAAAGCCATAGCCCCAGTTCTGCCAGACCTGATCCACCTATCGTAATAGGCAGGGTGGCTAATACAGTAGATGCAGAGATAGCCATTAGGGAATCAAATACACCAATATCAGATCCCACTGCGTTTGCCAATACCATAAATGAGAGACCCTGACAGAGAAACGCAACAACGGTTATAGCCAATCCAATAGAAAAGGCTCTGATTGCCCTAATTGAGTTAAAATTATCCCTGCTCATTTTACACAAATCTGCTATGGCATCGTTGACCGACTTTATTATGCGCTCTCCCCTTTCTTTTGCAACGAACTTTTGGACTAAAGCTAATGAAAACGACGGGAGATGTAGAGTACGTTTTGCAGAAAAAATGATTAATACCAACCAAAAAGCAAACGTAGGAATTGCAATTAATATTATTACTATTCCAATGAAAGCAGCACCGTTGTAAATTGCTATGGCTCCCGCAGTAAACCCAAGCGTTGTTCCTACCAACACATCGGCGATAATTTCTATTGTAGCTACCCATGCTGCCTTGCCAGCTAGCACTCCCTTCTTTGTCATCCAAGCAATTCTCACTAGCTCTCCTCCTACGTAGGATGGAGTAGTCTGTGTTACGAATTCACCTGCGAGGCGTGCAGATATTGTGTTGGTAGTAGAGCTAACATCACGACCGATGAACACTTTAATAAAATATTTAAAGCGAAAAGCTTGCAGCATAATTCTCCCCATCACCAACACACAGGAAATTAAAAATGGGATCGCGCCCACTGTTAGGATATCCTCAGGAGATACATGAGTAAATAAGAGCATAAGCAGCAACGGCACAATGCTTGCAGGTATAGCCAGCAGTCGCCAATTCAACAAGGGTCATAGACACTAACGATAGGGGGCATATAATAGTTAATGGAGGGTGCTAAGTGACAATTCGCCCAGCCTAACGAGAAGCGTATTCCAGCTTAGATCCTTTTCTTCACTTATTTCTTAACGAATAATGGTTTATATCCGGTACCCTACATACCGTACCAATGCCCACAGCCTACGTTTTAATAAATTGTGACCTGGGTTACGAAGACGAGATTATTAACGAACTTAACCGATTACCGGGTATAGTCGAAGCTACCGGAGTATATGGTGCATACGATATACTTGTAAAGGTAAATGCAGAAACGATTGACTCTTTAAAGGAGACCATTACCTGGCGTTTGAGACGAATAGATAAAATAAAGTCAACCTTGACCTTGATGGTTATTGAAGGACAAGGCAGTGACTAGATAAAAAATGTACCTAAACTTTAATTATTCGAGCTTAGTTATTTGACGTTCGTTAATACGCGTTGCATTATATTGAAGTTTGTGTTTGATACGGACTTTGTATGGATCGAATGATAAAACAATAGATAGTAAGATGCAATGAACACTATATTTATCACAGGCACAGCCGGATCAGGAAAATCTCTCCTTACTTCTAGATTGCTACAAATGTATAATGACCACGATTCTCTTGCAATAGGTCTTAATCTAGACCCAGGGACGTTAGATCTACCTTATGAACCAGATGTTGATGTTAGAGACTATATAGATATTAATGAATTGATGAGCAGTTACCAGCTAGGTCCTAATGGTGCCTTAGTAATGGCTAGTGACCTAATTGCGACAAGGTTAGACGAGATTCAGAATGAAGTTAACAGTTTAAACGCAGATTATGTATTGGTAGATACATTGGGGCAAATCGAATTATTTGCCTTCCGGGAGAGTGGACCGTACATTGTCTCTCATTTCCAATCGGATAACAAAGCAGTTCTATTCATTTTTGATGGCGTGGTAGTATCCTCTCCTATCAACTATGTTTCAATATCTTTATTGGCCACTGCGATCAAATTGAGGCTAAAGACCTCGCAGATTGGTGTTCTTACCAAAAGAGATCTAATTATCGAAAAATTACCCGAAATACTTAGATGGTCAACATCAACTTCATCGCTGGAATACGCTCTTAATAGGGAAAAGGATTCTGAATATTCTTTTCTGTGTAAGGAACTTGTAAGAAGCATGACCAAGGGTGGGTTTTTGGAAGGAATAATGGCAGTTTCGAGCCTCACAATGACTGGCATGGTTACATTATCTGCCGCACTCTCCAGGATCCTTAGTCAAGGGGAGGAAGTTAGCAGATGACTGTAAGAGAATCAGACTTCTCGACATGTGTAGCATTTGCACCATCCTCGACTGCAAACCTAGGACCTGGCTATGATGTGTTTGGGCTTAGTCTCGATGTATTCGAAGACAGAGTTAAACTGTCCAAAAGGTCAAGTAGATTTAGTCGTATAACCGTTAGGACTACTGGGGGGAATTACAATATTACCAATAATAAAGTGCCTTGTGAATTGGAATCCAATTCTGCAGGTCTAGTTGTAAAAAAAATGTCAAATGATTTTGGCATAGACTATGACTTAGATGTCAGTATCTCTAAAGGAGTGCCAGTCGGATTCGGAATGGGCAGTAGTGCTGCATCCGCAGCAGGAGCTGCAATCGCCTTTGACAATCTGTTTGAGTTAAACGTCGGCAAGCAAAAATTGGTAGAATATGCTGCAGAAGGAGAGATCACGAGCGCAGGAGTAAAACATTATGACAATGTATCGGCATCAGTTCTAGGTGGGTTTGTTATTGTAAGAACTAGTCCTAAGCTGGAATTTATTAGAATTGAACCGCCAGAAGACCTAGTGCTAGTTATAGCAGTTCCCTTAATGAAGGTTCCTGAAGGGAAGACAAAGCTAGCTAGGAGTATGTTACCCCTCAACGTACCGCTTAGTAATGTTGTTATCACTCTGTCTAATGCTAGCATGGTTGTAGCCGGATTTATGCTCAGGGATGTGGAGATGATAGCAAGAGGCATTCACGACGTGATTGTAGAACCTGCTAGAAGAGGACTAATCCCCGGTTATGAGGCAGTAAAAAGGAATGCCCTTGCAAGTGGATCTCTGGCAGTAACAATAAGCGGCGCAGGTCCCTCTATGATTTCATTTTTAAAGACTCCGAAGGATGCAAATAGCGTGGCAAGCGCTATGGCTGAGGGGTTTAATGAAGCGAATCTAAAAAGTAGGACTTTTATAAGCCGTCCGAGTTCAGGTGCCAAAGTGATTAAAGCGCACAGCGAAGAGCAGTAGAACTACTTTTCTACTTCTTCTTTCCTTTGTTCAAAAATGATGACATCATTTCTTGCCTGTCTTTATGCGCAAAGCATAATGCCCAGCCGTAAATTTCTAGGCGTAACCCCGTATCAATGTCTGCGTCCATTCCCTTATTGATTAACATCTTGCTAGTTTTAACAGCTGTGAAGCTATTATTCGTAATTTCTTTAGCTAACTGGAGACATTCATCCATCAATTTTTTGTTTAAAACTTTAGCTAGCTCGCTGGCCCTCTGCTTGTCTTGTTTTTCGAGTTCACCATTTCGTTCTCCTTTAGATGACGTATCAAATCTGCTTTCTTCTTCATGGTTCAAACTAACTACTCTGTTAACAAGTCCTATTCGTTCTGCTTCGTCTGCTGCAATCATTTTACCTGTGAATACAAGCTCTTTAGCTTTTGCTGGGCCTACGATTCGTAATAGCCTCTGAGTTCCACCCCATCCTGGTGGAATTCCTATTGTAACCTCGGGTTGGCCCAGCTTGGCGTTACTTGATGCCATTCTAATATCACATACCATTGCTAACTCACATCCTCCACCTAGAGCAAAACCATTAATCGCAGCTATTATTGGCTTTTGCAGGTTTTCGATCTTATTTAGTACAGCTTGTGCCGAAGCAGCGTATCTTTCAGCTTGAATGGGGTCTATATTGACCATATAAGAAATATCTGCACCCGCGCAGAATGACCTTTCTCCGGTTCCTGTGAGAATCATTGCCTTTATGCCGTCATCAGCGCCTACGATATCGATAGTTCTTGATAGCTCAGCTATTACATCATTATTCATCGCATTCAAGGCCTCTGGTCTGTTTATTCTAATTATAACAATCTCTTCACGTGGTTCAAGTTGTATGTATTTCATACTAGACATATACTAAAGGCAAGAACTGTTTCTTTCAATTAAACCTTATCAAAAGGTAGGTCTGGTTGAGTTCTTTGCTTGCTACTACGAGCTCATCGCCAGCAGATTTCTACCACTCTACACAGAGACAGTAAACACGATTCTAATAATTCAACCTAGTTCAAAAATAAGTCACAAAAAAAGGAAAGCGACCTAGGCGCCAGCCATGCCATTACGTAAATCTACCGCTTTGTGATCTGAATCCACGTTGTTTGCCACATCAACGGCTGCTGCATCTGCTGCTGATTTATGCATGTCAGACAACGCACATCCCATCTGGGTTTCTGGTTTTCCTCTTCTCATCAGACCCCTATACAGACCAGCCTCAAGAGTCTGGCCGTGTGCCTTCTCCCATTCTTCCACTGGTACGCTGTATTTCTTCTGTATTCTATCCCTATACCATTCTGGGATGACGTTAAAGGCACAGAATGGAATGATTCTAAGGTCTGGTGTAAGGTAGTGAATATCACATCTCTGTAGCCTTTCAAGATCTTCGTTATATTTGTCTTGGAAGTGCATCATTCCCAAGAATAGAGATCTTATATGCCAAGAGCCAACTGAATCAAAATTGCGCTTCAATAGTATACTAGAGAACATCTTGGCTAGATTGAGCCCATGAGGCTGCTTGGTCCTGTCAACAAATTGGTTGAGCCTTCGTACAACCTCCAACATAGTCCAATATCTATTTGCACCAGATTTAATCTCGTCAGATTTCTCTTCGAAAAATTCTAGCATACCTTTGATGTCAACAAATGAAGTTAGAGGAGTTAATTTCTTTGTTTCAGTATCTTCAAAGACATATGTGCCTGCTCCACAGGCAAAGTGGATGGAAAGCTCGTACTTTGGCTTCTTGCTAAATGCCTCTATCACGTCTGTCATTGGCATACACGATGGAACTGGGAACCATCCGTCAGTTGTAATCTCGCCGTTTGTCTGTTCCTCAATTCTTTCAATGCAATCCGGAATTGTTATGCGGTATTTCTCGCGCTCTTTCTTTGTCATTCTACCAGTTAGAGACACGGGTTGGAAATTAACAGCGTGAACCACATCAAGATTCTTTTGAGCATATCTGATAATTCCACCTAACTCATGATCGTTAATGGACTTTATTACAGTGGGGACAAATACGACTGTCATATCACATTTTCTTGCTGACTCAAGTGTATATGGAACCTCCCAGTGATTCTTGGGATTGGTTCTAGGGCTAACACCATCAAAAGATAGATACAAATTGTTTACTCCTGCCATCCTTACCTGCCTCATGGTTTCCGGAGACAGAGCCAACTTAATACCATTTGTGTTCAGCTGAATGTGATCGACGCCTTCTTCCCTCATGATCTCTATCACTTCCGTAATATCATCTCTTAGCATCGGTTCTCCACCAGTGATCTGTATAGAGTTACCTGCGATCGGCTTCTGAGCCTTTAGAGTTTTCATCATAGACCTCACCTGCTCATGACTTGGTTCATATAGATAAGCACCTTCAAGGCCCTTTTTTACATAGAAGAAGCAATACCAACATGTCAGATCACATCTGTTAGTAACAATCATGTTAGCCAGACCAGAGTGTGAAAGGTGATTCGTGCATAGTCCACAGTTAGTTGGACAGGCGCATTTGTCGATCATGACATTAGGTGCCTGAGCACCTTTTCCATCCATCCAGTAGGTGCTAAACTTTTTGTACATTTCGTATGATCCGAAATACAACTCTTCGCACTCGCCATGCCTGGGACAGGTCTTTGTCATGAACACTTTTCCCTCTCGCTCGAAAACCTCAGCGTCAAGAATCATATTACAGTCAGGACATATGCTTTGCGTATGTCTTACTGTTTTTCTAGCCGCCGTATTCTTACTAGAAAGATTTGAGATCTGAATCAAATTCATATTCTATTATCCTATATTCTTCAAAGCTGGATCTTGACACTTTGTATATAAATATAACCTTACGAATACTACGGTGATTAGTTGTCGTACCGTGGATTCTATCTGGTCTTCTTCCTCTAGTTAAGGCAACAGATAGGGATTAAAATCGAGGAAAGTAATCATGATTTAACTGTACCACCCCCCACTAAGCCTGCATGCAGTCGTCTACAGAGGAAACTTAAAAGTGCATTTTTCCAATTCCAATATTGGAACATACAGCGATTGGGTATCTGAACCAATATTATCTACAAACATATATTCTCCCGTCAATCTCTTGAGCTCGATAAACTTTTTGGCCGGTTTCTCATTTTGTATTATATAATGCACAACGGAGTTAAGAGCACCAGATTCTATGAAAAGGATTTCACTATTGTTATAATTGATATGATATAGCATAGGAGTTAACCCTATCGGAGACTGAGCGGCATATACTATCACCTTGAGCATATCTTCTAGCTTCCGATACTTTAAATAGCTTGTAGGAGAAGGATCTCTTTGCTGTTTTTGAGACATAATATTAATAAACAAACCATACGGTTATTAGACTTTTTCTCCATGTCATGATGGTTATTGATGCTAGATGCGACAGAATTGGACTGCAGAGAAAACAATAGCTGCCTCCATGCAAGATAGCGATAACGAGAACGGGGCTGTCGCTAGACGACTAAAATGACAATACCAGAGAGATTCAGTGAAAATTCTCTATTGTTAATTACATACATATATTACAGAATACTATGATGTAGTAGAGCTAAATGAGCATTAGTGACAAGTCAAGGAAGGCCATGGAAAGCCTTGGCTTGACAAGTTACGAAATTAAGGCTTACCTCTCACTTTTGGAAATAGGTTCTATGTCAGCTTCCGATATAAGCAAAAAATCAAGTGTGCCGTATTCCAAGATATATGAGGTTCTGAACAGTTTAGAAGATAAGGGATGGTTGGAATCTGATAGCTCGAGACCCCAAAAATTCTTTCCAAAATCACCTATCACTGCACTAGAGACAATGAAGATACGGATCGAAAGCGGCATTAGAGATAGTAAGAATATGATAATGAGTGAATTAATGCCTATATATGAAAAGAGTGGCCTCAGAGAAAGACCAGAAATATGGGTTGTCATGGGAGTTTTTAATATAGCAACCAAGGTCGGCGAAATAATTCAAACCTGCCAACATGAATTATTGATAGCTTTACCACATGTAGCTGAGGGTATCGCAAGGCGAATACAACCAACTTTAAGAATGTTACATGAGAAAGGCGTACGGATATATGTGCTTGCTTCAGACGAGGCAACTTTAGATATGGTGCGAGCCATTTCTAGAGTTGCTGAAGTTAGACTAAAAAATAACATGTTTGGAGGAGGAGTAATCGGTGACAGCAAGCATGTGATGATTCTGCTCAGCGAAGGAAGAAGCGAGAGTGGGAATTTCGAGCCGACCGCCATTTTAGCAGAGCATACAGGTCTTGCAAGATTCGCTAAAGACTATTTTCATTATTTATGGGCTGATGCAGTCGGAAACCCATACGAACAAAACAAATCGTAGAAATGCAGACATCATATCCTGGTATTGTTACCTCAGGATATGATGAATGATTGCTTTTTATTATCTCCCTACTGATCGAGTCTTTAGGACAAACGATGACGAGACTAGCCCTGCGGATGATCCTGTCGATGAAGTAGATCTTGAGTTAGGAGTTTGTCCAGTTTTGCATACCATATGCTATACCTCTAAGCAAGCTATGGCCAGATAAAATAGATCAGGAAATAAAAATTAGTATTAACGCCACTTATCAAGTCATAAACTTGATAAGTGGCGAACTTGAGTTTATGAATGAGTTGGTTCATATAGAAGCTACAGCATCACTTGAAAGTTTTAGAAAGTTTATTATTATTAGTACCTGTAGATCGTTTATTCCCGAGAGCTATCTTCGAGACTATGAGGTATTTCCTGAAAGAGAAGAGGGACCAGGAGAAATATACATAGAGGCAGCTGATAAAGTAACACTAAAAAAAGTTCGGGAGATGACGTTTGTTAATGTTAGAGAAATTCTCGGAATAATATACTCTTCAAAGAGCGGAAATACAAGACTCAAATGGAGACAAACGAGAAGAAAATCAGGAAAGGTGTATGGTGATGCATCATCAAATGCCCTGGTAAATCTAGTAGAATCCGGAGTACTGACACAAGAATGGGTCGACAACTACTTAGAATCCAAAACGGAGAGCGATAAGAATACATCAGTCACAAACAAGAAAATAGCTTAACTGCTTGGAAATACGCACAGAAGTTGTAGCGCAACATTTTATGATAGTTAAAGAGATTATAGATTCATCTGACAAAGCATATTTTGTGATCCCCGAAGATAGCGATGACCTGTTTTCATTGAGAAGGTTAATACGAAGCGGCGACCATGTAATTGCAGACTCAACTCGTGTGATCAAGCAAGTAGGAGAATACACTAGACCGGACAAAGGTGAGCGCATTAAGGTGAGAGTTTCGATCCGAGTGGAAAACATCTCATTTGATCAATCTATGGATAGATTGCGCATATCTGGAATTATAACAAGTTCGACCAACGAAATGGTACCAAAGGGAGGCCACCACTCTCTGACGTTAAGAGTAGGTGACGCTATAACGATAGCCAAGGATCGAAAATGGAATAATCTTGAAGTAAATGTCTTAAGAAAGTCTGATGACGCGTTAGTTTTTATTCTCGTTGCTATTGATACCAGAGAAGCAGCCATAGCAAGAGTCTCTGGAACCCATCTCGAGATAATACCCAATATCTATTCTGGAAAAAGTGGTAAACGATATCCTCAGGCCGCCAGGAGGGATCAAACAACAGAAGCTTTCTTTGAAGAGATCTCACGTACGATTGTTGGTTTGACTGCCCAGGAAAACGATAGGCTTAGAATACTAATATTTGGTCCTAGCGAAACCAAACGTAAATTTTACAACTACCTGATCAATGCCAAGCTTTTAGAAAGAGATGTCTTCTCAGTGATCGACGGCGTCGATGTTGCAGGAGAAGATGGAATTTATGTCTTTCTACGATCTGCTACAATGAAGGATGCGATGAGTTCAAGCAAGCTTGCATCTGTCTCCGCTATACTGGATGAGATTATGTATCTTGTTCATAAAAGCGATATCAAATTCGCTATTGGAATTCAGGAAGTTCGAAATGCTGCTTCGATAGCAGCTATAAGTCATCTGGTAATTGCGGATTCAATTTTTAAGGAGGCTAGCGAAAATGACGTTATCGATTTATTGAACTCTGTAGAGGGTCAAGGAGTGAAAACTTACGCAGTGGACTCGTCTACTGATATCGGGATGCGAGTATCATCGTTGGGAGGAATAGTAGCTTTACTTCGGTATACAATCCGCTGAAACATCTACTTATCAGATTTTCAACAGAAGCATAGGCGCATGTTTGTTACGATTTTTTCTTCATTTCTTTTAGTTTTTTCTTTTCCATCTTATTCGTTGATTCTACCAACCACGACATATAGCTCTTGGAAACGTCGCTCATCCTTATCTCTACAATCTCTGGAACGTCATATGGATGTGCGCCTTTTATGTTGGACTTCAACTCTCTTAAGGTGTTTGTAGTACTTTTAAATAGTGCTAAATACTCTGTTTGATCTTCAAGTCTATTGTTCCAGCTGTATAACGACCTGACTTTAGTTAAATTTACGCATGCACACAACTTCTTATTGATTAAATCCCTTGCAACTGATGCGCTGGATTCTTCATCTGGAAATGTTGATATAACTATGATGCCAGACTGCTTATTTCGGATTTTCATATTACTCTAACCAGTAACATCATAGATCGTTCCTTTATTTTAATATCATAGTAAGACAATTATTAGTTCCAAGACTACTGTTAACGATACTGTGTAAGTGTTAAGAAATGGTTAAGACTGACTTTTACTCTGATCGCTCGCCTATGGAAGACCTTGAGTTAGAGCTACGTCCAAATGTTCCTAGCGGTATATCTGGAAAATTATCATTTACCCTCTGTTCTGCAACTGCGCCTGCCTCCGATAAGATCTTATCCACATCTTCGCTACTTGCATCATAAGCAATTGACGTATTCTTGATGCCCGCCGCACTAGTCATTATGTCAGTGAACACACCGTTAATTTCTCCTAATTGCATGTCTACCTCTGGCATTACACCAGAGAGACCTGATCTCAGGTTTGTCAGTGAGCCCATAGCAGGTCCCAACGCCGCCATTACATTTCCTACATCTATTGTTGAATCTAGTCGTAAATGAACTTGCTCTAATGACGTCTTTAGCTGTGATATCATTTCAGAGCTTTTTCTAACTTGAGCAAGTTCATTTGAAAGTACTCTACTTTCTTGCACGTCATGTTTTTGTAAATGATTAACAATCTGGTTGAAGAGTGATTTCTCCTTTCCATTTAGCTTTTCAAGAAGTGTATCTAATTTCTGGTTTTGTAGTTGGATCCTATTCTTCGCGAATTCAATTCTTGGTTTAAGAGGCTTAGGGGTCCTTAGAGCGTCTCTTAGTTTCTCTGACGTACTTGATCTATTTTTTTCCTTCGCCCAATTAGTACTAAAACTTTTCATTTTGTCGTGTCTCGTAATTGATGTAATAAATATTATTAAATTATTGCATTGTTACAATAGAATAACTAAGTGGTAATATTTTCTGCACAAAGTATGTCAACATCTATCAGTTTCTGATAGACGCAAAGGCTTAAGCTCCTCAAACAGTAAAGGCGGGTTAAAGTACATTAGCCCCTTTCGTTGTGATGATGGTATTAGTTTATCTTGAACTGTCTATAGGCGCATCTCCATATATATAATAATATTAGTAAGTTACACGGACAGCTTCCTTTTGTTCCTTGGTAAGTTCGCGATACCCTTCTTTATCTATTATGACTGCATTGATATTGTCCCCCGTACCTGAGTTTCGCCTAATGGCCGCTGCAATTGCCTGTACTGCTAACTTCCAGCCATCATTTATACTAAGGTTATCCTTGTACTCGGACTCTAGATACCCATAAGCTACAGGAGAGCCACTCCCAGTTGAAATGAATTTTTCACTAGTCATCGATCCAAAGAGATCGATATTGTATATCTTGCCTCCGCCGTTATTGTCGTAACCTGCAAGAATGACTTGAACAAAAAATGGATAATATCTCTGGTTGAACAATACATTTGAGCATAACCTTGCCGCAGACTTTACAGGCATGAGTTCTTTATTTCTAAGTCGATAAATATTTGCGTTATACCGCATTATATCGATAAGGTTCTGGGCATCTGCTACGCCTCCAGCCATCGTCATGCCCAAGTGCCTATCAATCATCTGAATTTTCATCACATGTCTGTCGGCAATGAAAAAACCTGCACTTGCTCGTGTATCAGCAGCCAGCGCTATACCGTCATTGCACGTTAGAGCACAAGTTGTGGTACCCTTCTTTATCTGATCTGCAATATGTTCAATTCGACTATTACTTTCTTGGTGATAGGAAAACATACACAAAGGTATGAAATATCTCGTACCAATTTAAGCATTATCAATTAATAGGTTCTAGTCGTCGACTTAAAGGCTCTATATAGTTATATTTCTCTTTAGCTATTAGAGACTCTGAATGAATGTCGATGTCAACCTTTGATACGATTTGGAAAAATCATCTTGTCTACACTGAAGGAGACCTTCATTCCCATGATAATGGTCCATCGTTAATCTACATTGATCGTCATCTCATTCATGAAGTCACTTCACCCCAAGCCTTCAATGGACTACGGTCCAGGGGTAAAAAAGTTAGGAGACCAGATCTAACTTTTGCCACAATGGATCATAATGTACCTACCGACAACAGATCTCTCCCGATTGTAGACGAAGTCTCCTCCATGCAGATTCAGACATTAGCACAGAACTGTCGAGAATTTGGTATTACACTTTTTGATCTTGCTAGCCCTGACCAGGGCATTGTGCACATTATTGGACCTCAATTAGGTATCACACTTCCTGGAACAACTATTGTATGTGGAGATAGCCATACATCTACACATGGTGCATTTGGTGCATTTGCGTTTGGCATTGGTACTACCGAAGTAGAACACGTCTTGGCTACTCAGTGTTTGTGGATAGACAAGCCAAAGACATTTGCAATAAATATTAATGGGGTAAGGGAAAACCCTCATGCAATCACCGCTAAAGACATCATACTTTCAGTCATTAGAGGTATAGGAACCGGGGGTGCTACTGGAACCGTTATCGAATATCGTGGCAATACTATATCTGAACTTTCTATGGAACAGAGGATGACAATATGCAATATGTCGATTGAAGCAGGAGCCAAAGCAGGACTGATCTCCCCTGATCAAACTACTTTTGATTATATTGAGGGTAGAAGATACGTTCCTAGGGATAAAGACTTTCAAAATATGATCGAGTTTTGGCAGAACGATCTCAAGACCAATAAGAATGCGATTTTTGACAAATCCATCAATGTAGATGTTAGCAGAATCGCACCACAAGTTACGTGGGGAACCAATCCAGCCATGACGATAGATGTTACTGAGGCTATTCCACACCCAGAGGAGTATGCAAAAGCCAGCGAGAGCGAAAGAAAAGCCGCGATTCGCGCCTTAGAATACATGGATCTTAGTCCTGGCACGCATATTACTGACATCCCTATTGATCGTGTTTTTATTGGCTCATGTACCAATTCCAGGTTAGAGGACCTAATCGAAGCATCCATCGTTATCAAGGGAAGAAAAGTATCATCAAAAGTTCGGGCAATGGTAGTACCTGGTTCTCAATATGTAAAGCTGGCCGCTGAAAAATTAGGATTAGACTTAGTCTTTAAGGATGCAGGTTTTGAATGGCGAGAATCCGGGTGCAGTATGTGTCTCGGCATGAATCCAGACATCCTAGCGCGAGGCGAAAGGTGCGCAAGCACTTCAAATCGTAATTTCGAGGGCAGGCAAGGATCAGGAGGTAGAACACACCTCTGCAGTCCTATTATGGCAGCCTCAGCTGCAGTTGAAGGCCATTTTGTAGATGTAAGGGAGTTGCTTTGATTTTATCTCGAGAACATGGAGCCCTTTCGCAAAATTAAAAGCAAGGTGATACCATTAGATATGGTAAATATAGATACTGACCAGATAATTCCAAAGCAGTTTCTAAAGCATGTTCATAAAACTGACTACGGAAAATACCTTTTCTATGATTGGAGATATAATAGTGAGGGTAAGCTGAAAAAAGATTTTGTGTTTAATAATGTCCAATATAACGGACGTCAGATTTTACTTACCCGTGATAATTTTGGAAGTGGGAGTTCTCGTGAACATGCAGCTTGGGCTATTCGTGATTATGGTCTCCGGGCCATTATCGCACCATCTTTTGCAGATATTTTTTACAACAATTGCTTCAAAAATGGAATACTCCCGATTAGACTAGCACAAGACGAGGTAGACCATTTATTTCAGAATGTCGATACCATAGAGTTGGAAATTGACTTATCTGCTCAGGAGATTGTAGCCAGGGATTCCGAAAATTCAAGAGTTATAAGTTTTGAAGTAGATGGGTTAAAGAAAAGGATCTTACTTGAAGGTCTAGATGAAATAGAAATTACATTAGATTATGAACAATATATCGCTGAATATGAGAATAGAAATCGCACAAAGATATCATCTTTCTCAACAAACACCAGTTCGTAAAATTATGCCGCTGTTCCCCGCCTCATAACTCCTCCCACCTGCTAGAGATGATAGTAATTTAAATCGTGTTTAGTACCACACTCTTTAAGAACCATCAATGAAAAGAATTCGTACTATCATAGCTCATCCATACCAAACTTGTGGTAACATTGATTGCATTTAAACTTCTCCTTGCCTGGATTGCCAGAAACAACCTCAAGTCGACCCTTCATCCTACATTTGGGACATTTACCATATATAGACTTTCTAGGCAAGTAATAAATATTCAACACACAGTCTATTAAGAACTTCTATGCATCAGAAGATGTGAAATTCATAGACTGGTTTCCTTACTACCAAGAAGTGAGACAGCAATTTGGATACAGTACAGAAAAAGACCAAGAAGCAGCTAAGTTGCTTTCTGGTTTAATAAAACGTAAGGTTCTCGATACTAAAGTTTTGCGGAGAAAGATAAATGGAAAGCAAGTAATGGCAATAGGTGCAGGTCCAAGCCTAGAAAAGAATATCAGATATCTTAAGCAGCGCGAATACCGAAAATATGTAAAATTAGTTGCAGATGGCGCAGTGCAGGCGCTTATTGACAACAATATAAAACCTGATATTGTTGTTACTGATTTAGATGGAAATTTGTCGTTCTTGCGAAAAGCCGAAAAGCTCGGAGCCATATTAGTCGTACATGCACATGGAGATAATATTGATCTACTCAAAAAGGTAGTTCCAAAACTACACCGTCTAATCGGCACTACACAAGTAATGCCTACTGAAAATGTCCATAACTTTGGAGGATTCACTGATGGCGATAGGTGTGTTTTTTTGGCAGAGGAATTCGGGGCCAAGCAAATAGTACTTTTCGGAATGGAATTCGGACCCAATGTAGGGAAATATTCGAAGGATACAGTTAAAGATGTTGAACTCAAACAAAGAAAAATGAAATCAGGTAGGAGATTATTGACAATCCTTGCCAGACGTTCTCATTCACAATTGTTTGATACCTCGCCACGGCCTATCAAAGGATTTAAGCCATTTAAAATGAAGGCACCTAGATCGTAGTACTATTTTTGTGCCCCCAAGAGAATCTAGCGAGGTAAGCTACTACTAAACTGGGAGGGACAAAGAAATCTGTCCGATCTAAAGCATAAAAAGGAGGTCTCCTATTTGAATGCATGGAGCTAATTAGAGGTAGCATTTATAGTGGCTATCATGATTAAGAGGAGTAGGGAATTTACAGAGCTACTCCAGAGAAATCTGAGATCAAGATGTGAAGATCGAAAAAGAGTCGATAATACAGTACATGTTTCAGATATTATACCAACAGCTTGTATTAGAAAGCAATACTACTCCAGGAAATTTCCTTACAGAGAAATACTTTCTGACGAAACGGTACATCATTTTGTCAGGGGAGAATCGAGCGAATTTGTAATCACTCAGCTAGCGAATATTGGTATAGCACAGGCTAATATAGAAATGGATGGAATAGTAGCTCACCCAGACGTCATGACCGATAGCAAAGACACAATAGTAGAACTAAAGGACACTGTAAACGGAAAGCGGTTAGACTTCTACGATCAGACATTTAGATCTTACTTAAGACAACTGCTATACTACCTGGTGATGACAGGCAT
>CAYTQD010000008.1:0-33262 GCA_964439995.1 uncultured Nitrososphaeraceae archaeon | reverse complement strand
ATTAGAGGAAGTAGTTTTAAAAATATGGAGTTACTTATACTACCTGCATACAATGCGTGGTTGAAGACATTATTATACTCGATGAAATCAGCTTGAAAATCATTCGCATATTGAGCAGAGACTCTTCCTTACCCTTCGTTGAGATAGCTAAACAAATAGGCATTTCAGATGCTACGGTACATCTTAGAATCAAACATCTATTTGAGGAGGGAATCATTAACAAATTTACTATTTCTATAGATAATGACCTTCTGGGCTACAATCATGTCGCATTTATAGGAGTGAATGTAGTACCTGGACACTTAGCAGAGGTTACAAAATATCTCTTGGGTGTGGACGAAATTTTAGAGTTGCATGAAATGCTTGGTAGATTTGATTTGCTCTTGAAGCTGAGAGCCCAAACCCTAGATGAAATGAGAGATATTGTAGTAAATAAAGTGAGAAGATCCCCCAGAATAGCTGAAATAGTACTTATGAGCGCATTAAGGACTGCGAAAGAAGAACAGACTATCGATCTAGGTCCATCTGAAGAGATGCTAGCGGAGGAATAATCTCGTAAGTTTCACGATTTCGAAGGATTACCTTACTTTTTCCTTCTTAGACATCTGCCACCAATCAAGGTAATCGTCGTGTAACGTTTTTCTTGCATCTTTCAATTGGTCCTTTCTCTTGTCACGTAATTCATCGAGTTTTTCTCTTGAAGCAAATAGGCCGCAGCTTTTGCAAATTAGGTCCTTGCTAACAGGATCAAACTTTAACTCGCCACCACATTCAGGACAGAAATTTACCAAATATTTATTGTGGAGCGGTGTCCTAATAAAAGCATTATGAAGGCGTAGGAATATTGAATTGTTTCCAACTTGGCTGATATGTCGCTCAGTTTGGACCGAATAAATAGAATCATTTGTAGTGTCCATGCCTTCTATCACACCAGTCAACTAGGGCTTGAATATCTATAAACGTTGCATCTGCACTTATATGTTCTCGCTCATCAGAGAGCTCGGTTGAAGTTAAAAGTACTACAAAAACTTCGCCTTTAAGTTTTGTTTTCAGTGTATTTGCGGTAAGAGAAAGAAATCGCAGTGTACTCTCCTGAGAAGAAATAATACAGATCACCATCAATCCTCTTTTATCGCTCCAAACCTTCGTCATGTACCGTTGGAAATCTATGTCGAAGAAGGGATCTAAATGCCGTTCCACACTACCTAGATATGATGAGTCCCATCCTAGGATCCGAAGCCAGAGCGCTCCTGCTTTAGCCAGGAAAATTTCGTCCTCTGAACCGGATGCAAATAAAACATGCGCGTTGTGTATTGCAGACTCCGCCTGAGAATTAAACTTTATCAGGTCAATTGTCTCAGAAAGAATATTTAACAGAGATACCCGTTCAGTCTTTCCCAGTCGTCCCCTGTCGTATAATTCATTCATTGTGTAGAAAGTAGGTAGAACGACATCACTTAAGATCCTCAGTTTATCCGGAGTGGAATTAAGTGCACTTATGATTATTCTGTTAGATTTCTCGATATCATTCTCGAAAATTGCTGTAATGAAGTTTTGTTGAACTTCAAGATAATTAATAGGAAATTCCAGATCAGTGATCCCTGATTCTAGATACCAAATATTTACTGCGCCTGCCTTCTTCCTCTTGACTAGTCCGAGAGTTTGTAAAATATTCAGATACTTTGTAACTGTCATCCGGTTGATCCCAGTCTTTTCAGCAATCTCAATACCAGACAACCCCACTCTGTCACCTTGCAAAATCGTCACTATTTTATGCTTTACCTCATCGAGAGTATAGCGGTGATACATGAAAATTTAACCAGATGTGATAGTAAGGTGCAAGGAAGCACTTTATTCTATCGGTGTCTACCTTCTATTCATAAAAGGGGGCATCTCCCTTCTATCTACAAAAGAATCGTGAACTAGCATTCGAGTCTGTTACCTGTGATAGAATTTTACGTTAGGCAACCAGAAGATATAAATCCAATGTTGTAAAATCAAGCGCCTATAATATGGCTAAAGAGAAAGTCGTCCTCTCATATTCAGGGGGCTTGGATACCAGTGTATGTATCAGATACTTACAAGTTCTGCACGATTTAGATGTTGTTACCATGACGATCGATTGTGGGCAGAACGAGGATCTTGGAGAAATCGAGAAAAAGGCTATTGCTATAGGGTCTATTAAGCACGTAAATCTTGATGCAAAGGAAGAATTTGCGAGGAACTTCATTATTCCCTCGATCAAGGCGAACGGACTATATCAAAACAAATATCCTCTAGGCACGGCTTTAGCTAGGCCCCTAATCGCGTCCAAGCTTGTTGAAGTTGCTCACAATGAAGCCGCCACCAATGTCGCGCATGGTTGCACAGGCAAGGGCAATGACCAGGTACGGTTTGATCTCTCTATACGTGCTCAGGATCCCAGACTCAGAATAATTGCTCCTATACGAGACATGAACCTAACGCGTGACCTAGAGATAAAGTTTGCAAAAGAACAAAATATTGCAGTCACTGAGGAGGCAAGAAAGTATAGTATAGATCAAAATATCTGGGGCCGCTCTATTGAAGGCAGTAGCTTGGACAATGCCTATTGCGAACCCCCAAATGACGTGTTTAGATTTGTGGCATTCGATAACGACAGTATCGGCCAGATAGAAATAGAATTCCAGAATGGGATCCCCGTGGCCGTTGATGGTATTAGAATGAATATATTTGATCTGATTGAACACTTGACCCGGGTAGTAGGCTCGTTTGGCGTTGGCGTAGTCGATCATATAGAAGATAGAGTCATTGGTATAAAGTCTAGGGAAGTATATGAAGCACCAGCAGCACTAGCTATAATCGAGTCACACAAGGATCTCGAAAAAATGGTGCTAACTAACCATGAACTCCGATTCAAGACCTTAGTTGAAGAATGCTGGAGTTGGCTCGTGTATTCAGGTCTTTGGCACGATCCCCTCAGAGGCGATTTGGATAAGTTTATAGATGAAACACAAAAAAGGGTGTACGGAAAAGTTAAACTAAAAATGCAAAACGGAAGTCTACGTGTTACCGGACGAGAATCTGAATATTCGCTTTATAGGAATGATGACACACTGTATAGTAGGGCTTCCTCGTTTGATCAGGCGCTGGCAAAAGGCTTTGTTGAAATGTGGGGATTACAAACGGTAATGGCCAATGCCATAGCAGGGAAGTTACTTTCGGACGAGTGATGCAAATTTGAATACGGAATGTAAAAGCTGTGGTGCTGAACTAAAGGCTCCTGAAGATGCTGCAGTAGGGGAAATCCTAACCTGCCCCGATTGTGGTACAGATTTCGAAATTGTTTCTAGGATGAAAGAAAAAATAGAAATAAGACCCGCAGAATCGGTAGGCGAAGATTGGGGCCAATAGATGGCAGAGATCTGTATAATCTATGACAGGCTGAGGTTTGAAGAAAAAGCTCTGTATGATAAGGCTATAAAAAAGGGTTTAGGAGTCCAAATAATAGATGCCAAAAATATCACCATATGCACAACCAGCAAGATGGATGATCTTCAGATCGGAGATGTTGTATTACAGAGGAGCATAAGTAACTTCAGAGGATTGTATATTACCAATTGTCTTGAATTTCTCGGATTCAAAGTGATAAATAATTCTAGAGTTGGTGAAATTTGTGGAAATAAGTTAATTACTTCTTTGCAACTTACAAAGTATCACATACCGACACCCAAAACCTGTTTTGCATTCAGTTCAGAAGGAGCTAAGTGTTTAATGAAAAATATTGGATATCCTATTGTTCTAAAACCCGTGGTTGGATCATGGGGGAGAGGAGTTTTTCCGGTGAGAGATGAAGAAACGGCTAATATGTTGGTAGAAGTGAGAGAAGAAAGCGGTAGTGCGCTTTCGAGAATCTATTATGTTCAAGAATTGGTAGACCGACCTCCCCGTGACTTGCGTTGCATTGTAATAGGTGACAGTGTTGTTACAGCTATTTATCGCTATTCTGCTGACAACGAGTGGAGAACAAACGTGGCCAGGGGCGGAAAAGTCGAAAAAGCAAATATTACTAATGAGCTTGAAGATATTGTCCTCAGGGCTGCGAAATCTGTAGGGGGCGGTATATTAGGGGTGGATTTGATGGAAGAGGCAAGACGAGGACTGTTGGTGCATGAGGTAAACAACACCGTTGAATTTAGGGGCGCGCAAAAAGTCTCGGATGTCGACATTGCGGATGCCATATTGGACTATACCGTTAACATTGGAAGAAAGTAGGCTAAGGATTAAAATATCTATGAATTGTTCTGCACTTATTCGATCCCTTATGATAAAATTCATAAGGTGTAGCAGTCTGCAACAAAGAACAAGGAATTAGGGGATGAAAGTTGGAGTCGTAGGGGCATCGGGCTATGTAGGTGGTGAACTATTGCGTCTGCTTGTTTCTCATCCCAAGGTCGAGGTGACAATTGTGACGTCCCGACAAAGGGCTGGCGAGTACGTTCACAGAGTACATCCGAGCTTGAAAGGCTTCATAGACCTGACTTTTTCACCAATGGATATAGAAAAGTTAGCTAATTCAAGTGATCTAGTCTTTACCTCGGTTCCTCATGGTAAGGCGAATAAAGTGGTGAAAGATTTGTATGAGCGAGGTATGAGGATTATTGATTTATCAGCTGACTTTCGTTTAAAGAACCCGAAAGACTACATCAAATGGTATGGTTGGGAGCACCCTTTTCCGGATCTCTTGTCGAAGTCTGTATATGGGGTTCCCGAATTACACAGGGCCGAGATCAAGAGATCCCAGCTTGTATCCTGTCCTGGTTGTATGGCTGTTACTTCCCTCCTAGCAATAAAACCCTTAATTGAGAACAGTCTTGTAGATACTGAACATATAGTAGTTGACAGCAAGATTGGATCTTCGGGAGCTGGTGCCCAAGCAAATGCCGGAACTCATCACGCCATGCGGTATGGTGTCATAAGGCCATACAAACCTGGAAAACACAGGCACACAGGTGAAATTGAGCAGGAACTCACTTTGGTTGCTAGGAAGCAAATAAGGATAAGTATGAGCCCCCATGCAGTTAATTTAGTCAGGGGTATACTTACCACTAATCATACCTTTATGACACGAAAAGTTTCAGAAACCGACTTATGGAAGATATTTAGAAGCTCCTACAAAAATGAGCCATTCATAAGACTCATACGGGACAAGAAAGGACTTTACAAATTCCCTGACCCCAAATTTGTAGTTGGATCAAATTTCTGTGATCTCGGCTTTGATATCGATGATGATAACAATAGAATTATCGCACTTTCAGCTTCTGATAACCTGCTCAAAGGAGCTGCCGGCTCGGCTATACAAAATATGAACCTCATGTCACAATACGATGAGAAGGACGGCTTAAATTATACACCCCTAACTCCGGTATGATAGTCGTTAAGATAGGTGGAAGTGTGTTTAATGATCTCAGTCCAAGCACAATCCCGGACATTAGCAACCTGTTTTCTAAAGAGAGATTGATACTCGTTCATGGAGGCGGGAACGAAGTTACTGAAATAGCTGCGAGATTAGGTAAAGAACAGAAATTTGTTGTTTCTCCGGGTGGAGTAAAGAGCAGGATTACTGACAAGGAAACCGCTGAGATTTATACCATGGTCATGTCAGGCAAAATTAATAAGGAAATTGTAAAAATGTTATTGAAACACGGAGTGCAGCCTGTAGGGATTTCAGGGGTAGATGGTGGATTGTTGACTGCAAGCCGTAAAAAGAAGTTGATTATTCTAAACGAAATGGGAAGGAAAATGATAATAGAAGGAGGCTTCACGGGAAAGATAAACAAAGTGGACTCTACGCTGCTCAACGTATTGACAGGAAATGGATTCATTCCAGTGATTGCACCTGTAGCCATTAGCGAAGAATTTGAGTTCTTGAATGTTGATGGAGACAGAGCAGCTGCGAATATTGCAGCTGGAACTGGAGCTGATAAAGTAATTTTCTTGACGAACGTAAAGGGCTTAATCCTGGATGGAAGTCTAGTTACGCATATGACTTTAGATAAGGCAAGGTCTATTATTCCTAAAGTAGGATTCGGTATGGAAAAGAAGGTATTAGCATGCACAGAAGCTCTTCAGATGGGAGTCAATGAAGCCATTATCGGATCAGGTATGGTAAACAATCCGGTATCTTCTGCCCTCGCACATAGCAATTGTACAGTCATTGGCAAGACATGAACGAAGATCAAAACATCTCAAACCTTTATCAAACATTCCCTGTCAGAATAGAGCGTGGAAAGGGGACAAGAGTGTGGGATACCTCAGGAAGAGAATATATTGATTGTATGGGTGGGTACGGCGTAGCCCTAGTAGGTCACTGTAATCCACGAGTGGTAGAAGCAATTAAGCTTCAGGCAGAAAAACTCATAGTTTGCCATATGTCATTTTATAACGACACCAGAGAGGATTTTCTCAGAAGGATGGCGGCTGTTGCACCTCAAGGACTGAATAAGATATTCTTTAGCAACAGTGGAGCAGAAGCAGTCGAAGCTGCATTAAAGTTCTCTCGACGGTATACCGGTAAGCCTGGAATCATTTCTATGAATGGAGGGTATCATGGCAAGACTTTTGGTGCACTTTCTGTGACTTACAGTGAAAAGTACCGAAAATCATTCATGCCTCTGTTGGAGGGTGTCAAGTTTCTTCCCTATAATGCTAACATCGAGGAAGTTATAGATGATAGTACTGGAACAGTTATTTTAGAACCCATCCAAGGTGAGACCGGCATAATTCTTCCTCCTCCGGGACTGCTTCAAAATATAAGAGAAATATGTACGAAACATGGAATTGTTCTGATCTTTGACGAAATTCAAAGTGGCTTGGGGAGGACTGGCAAAATGTGGGCAGGAGCACATTGGCAAACACTACCTGATATAATGTGTTTGGCAAAAGGAGCAGCGGGTGGGATTCCTATCGGCTTAACGTTAAGTAAATCAGAGATAGTGGAGGCTCTCAGAATAGGAGAACATTCATCAACGTTTGGTGGGAATCCGCTTGCGTGCGCAGCAGGTGCAGCAACAGTTGTTGCATTAACTGAGGATAGGCTGGTTGAAAATGCCGCGAACGTTGGCGGTTACTTCAAGGACGGTCTGCTTAAGTTAAAGGAGAAGCACAGGATAGTGCGAGATGTCAGGGGATTAGGTATGATGTTGGCCTTGGAGCTACGATTCGATGTACGAAATTTGCTTTTAGATGGCATACAACATGGTTTATTGTTGTTGTACTCTGGCAAGAATATAATCAGATTGCTTCCTCCATTGGTAATGGATAAAGGAACTATCTGCGCAGCATTGGAGATAATGGATGAGCTCCTGTCAGAGGAGGAGAAACGACGAAATGTCTAGCGGTCTGAATTCTATTGATGAGAAGATAATACGCATTTTGCAAGCCGATTCGCGCATACCGTTCGTCAAAATCGCCAAACAAATTGGACTATCAGAATCCGCGGTCAGGAGAAGAGTCAAGAATCTACTCGATAACAAAACAATTAAACGGTTTACAGTTGAGCTGAACAACACAAACAAAACAAGCGCCATCACTTTAATCTCAGTGACATCCACAGCAGATACGTCGGCAGTTTCTTTAGCTCTAATGAATTTGAAAGGAATGGAGGTGATATACGAAATCACAGGCCAATATGATATCGCAGCTATAATTACCGCTTCGTCAGTCACTGAAATCAATAGATCCATCGATGACGTACGTAAGATCGAGGGCGTATCGGACACGAATACTGTAATTGTATTAAAAACATTGCATCAGTAGTTTTATAAAACGACGATAGTCAGATCTACTTGTTACTTATACCTGCATCCTTTACGTGATTGATGCGAAAAGGTTTATAACTGGTCTGAAATGAGCTGCAAGCTATATTAATATGTCGCTGATATCAGAGGACGTAAATTACTACGCACACCAGTATAATGAATCAGATAAAGATGGAAAAACGATCACAATTCTTGACTCGACGCTTCGCGAAGGAGAACAGCATCCAGGTGTTTCCTTTACAACAAAACAAAGAATACAGATAGCGTGGATGCTGGATTCGTTTGGTGTTGAACAGATTGAGATAAGCCCGGTCATTTCAGAAGACCACCTATTATCCACTAAAAAGATAATAAAACAGGGACTTAGGGCGGATATACTTGCACACGTTCGGGCCATAAAGTCTGATGTGGATATTGCATTAAGTTGTGGTGCCACATGGATAGCAACCTACATGGGAATTTCGGATATCCACCTGTCTGCAAAATTGAAGATAGGAAGGGAGGAGGCCAAGGCTAGAGCGCTGGAGATTGCAGATTACATTAAAGCCCATGGATTAAAGGCAAGATTTACTATGGAAGATGCGAGCAGAACGGAACCGAACTTTTTGATAGAGATGTGTAAGGAAATGAACACACGGGGGATCGAAAGGCTCAGTATTCCTGATACAGTAGGCATCATGCGTCCGAGAGGCATGTTCAATCTTGTTAAAATGGTCCACGACAGCATAGATACTTCTAAAACTTCGTTGGATGTTCACTGTCATAACGATGTTGGATTGGCGTTGGCCAATGGATTAGCAGGATGCGAAGCCGGCGCCAATCAGATCCATACAACAATAGACGGATTCGGAGAACGAACAGGCATACCTTCCCTGGCCGAAACAGCGGTTGCCCTAACCCTGATTTATAATTCAAAGAATCATCTTAAACTTCATATGTTAAAAGATCTGTCGAAAACTGTTTCGCAATACACAACTCTAGGAATACCGGAATCAAAGCCAATCGTTGGCGATAGTGCTTACAAACACAAGGCAGGAACTCACCTTGCAGCAATATTAAGGAATCCATCGGCGTACGAAATCCTAGAACCGAAAATGGTTGGGAACCGCCGCAAAATCGTATTTGGAGAACTGGCTGGAAAGAATGGCGCAGCCTACTTGTTGTCGTTATTAGGACTACAAACTGATGAACGCGAAGCTCTAACCCTTGCTCGAGGTATGAAAGAGCTTCGCATGGGCGATATCTTAGAATTATATCTGGACGATCGGCTGGAAAGAAAGATACTTAACGATGCTCCGCCTGGTACTAGTAGGAAGGAGTAACGAACTTGGTCAAGTGTACAGAATGTGAAGCGGAAATTAAAGTGCCGGCCGATTCAGTTGAGGGCGAAATCGTAACGTGTCCTGATTGTGGAGCAAGTTATGAGTTGGTGAACTCGGATCAGGGTTTTATTCTAAAACCTGCCCAAGCTGTGGGAGAAGACTGGGGCCAATAGAACTAAGGTGTCTTCTTCACCTTTACCGTCTAGATCCCTCATCATTCTATACGACACGATACGATGGGAAGAAAAGTCGCTTTATGAAGCCTGCAAGAGAAAAGGAGTCCAAGAGTGTCAGTTCCTAGATTGCAAGGATCTATTTGTTAATTTGAACCAAGAGGGCCCTGTTTACGCGCATAGGACCGTCATGCAGAGGTCAGTGAGTTATTTCAAGAGCATCCATTCAACTGCAATATTGGAGGGCTTAGGTGCTTCCGTAATTAACCCGCTCACTACTGCCATCTTCTGCGGTAATAAGCTATTCTGTCACCTGAATCTTCATAAAAGAAGCATTAAAACACCTAGGTCTATTGCAGCATTCTCTGAAGAATCTGCTCTCAAAGGTTTGGATAACCTAGGCTATCCTGTGGTGATTAAACCAACGATTGGTAGCTGGGGCAGGCTAATAGCTCTTTTGAAGGACAAAGACGCAGCTAAAGCGGTGATTGAGGATAGGCAACACATGTTCCCCCTCTATCGTGTTTATTACTTTGAGGAGTTTGTGAATCGACCACCAAGAGATATAAGGGCTATTGTTGTCGGCGACTCTGTTGTTGCGGCAATTTACCGGTATTCGGGAGGCGATGAATGGAAGACAAATATGGCATTGGGAGGACGAGCAGAGATTTGTCCTATTACAAAGGAGCTAGAGGATGTATGCGTAAGAGCCTCTAAGGCTGTTGGCGGCAAAGTTGTGGGAGTGGATCTTATGGAAAGCGACAAGGAGGGTTTACTCGTACATGAGGTGAACAATACAACCGAATTTAAGAATACAGTAAGGGTGACTGGAATAGATATTCCCAGTATGATTGTGGATTATGCTTGCCAACTAGGAGGATAAGGCATCCCATATTATCAAAATTGGTCTCACCCACATATGCTATCGAATTATTGAGAACATCACTTGAGGAGTATACCCCCTCTAGGGCTGAAGCTTCGCTAGCCAGCCTATTAAAAGATAAATCGATTAACGAACTCGGCTTCGAACAAGCTAATATCGATAATGCTGGTAATGTAATTGCTACTAAGGGGAACGGACCTCCAGTCATCTTACTGTGCGGACACATGGATACTGTTCCGGGTCGTGTCCCAGTTAGGATTGACAGTGGGTACCTATATGGCAGGGGTGCTTCAGATGCAAAGGGCTCTCTTATATCGATGCTACTTGCAGGGTCAGAGTTTCCCAAGCAAAGAGGCACCATAATTTTCGCGGGGGTCGTAGACGAAGAAGGAAATGCAACTGGGATCAAAGAACTTGTGAGAAAGAGGCCTGCCATAGATTATGCAATTTTTGGAGAACCTAGTGGGATAAACAAAATAACAATAGCTTACAAAGGCAGATTCGCATTTAGACTTACCTGCGACGTCGGGTCGAGTGCCCATGCCAGTGCGCCCTGGCTCGCTAGGAACTCCATTGAAGAGGTATATTTCATTTGGCAAGCCATACAGTCACGAATTGAGCAACTGGAGGCAGATAGAGGAAGATCAAGTAAGGTTACTTGTAGCCTGACTGAAATATCAGGGGGGTCTAGTCATAACGTAACTCCTCAGAAATGCAGAATAACCGTAGATATTAGAATACCCTCTACAAATACTAGTAGGATGGTACACGATTTAGTGGCATCGGTTATCAAAGAGGTTGCGATAAAAAACAATGTGCGGGCAACATTTAGAGTAGAAGATATGACCGAGCCGTTTGAGGCAGATCATACGTCTCCACTAGTGAGAGCCCTCTCACTTTCAATTCTTGATGTCTGCAAGAAACGACCGATACTCATGAGAAAGACTGGTACTGGCGATATGAACATCCTGGGCAACGCCTTTAGAATACCTGTCGTAACATACGGGCCCGGAGACCCTCGTTCTTCACATACTATAGAGGAAAGAATTAGTATACCAGAGTTTATCTCTAGTATTGAAGTGTTCAGCAGAGCATTGTTCCACACTTCTAGGCTTCATCATTTAGGCCACACAAAATTAAATGCTGATATTAATAGATAATATCAAGCTTAGGGAGAATCAGAATCAAAGAATAATAATCTTTGGATTTAGTTATAATCACTATGTTATGGATTATAGGGTTAGGAATTCACGGTGTTCGAGGTATTGGTCTCAACTCCTTGGAAGTCCTTAAGAACTGTGATATTGTATACGTGGAACGATATACTAGTTCAATATCTGATCATGAATTGAATGAGCTTGAGGATCTGATAGGCGATGACAGAAAGAAAAATATTGTGATAGTCCAAAGGTGGTTCTTAGAAGATGGACGCGAAATACTTTCAAATGCAAGGGTTAACAAAGTTGCCCTCTTAACCTATGGCGATCCGCTAGTCGCTACCACACATGCAGATCTTTACGTTAGAGTCGTTAAAAATCTGATCGAGGTTAAGGTAATACATGCTGCCTCAGGGATCAGCTCTGTCATAGGTGAGACTGGTCTTCATGTTTACAAGTTCGGAAAACCCGTCACATTAACATCTGAAATTCAATCCGCGGTAAGTGTCTATAATACAATCTTTGATAATTTGATCATGGGCAATCATACCATGATTCTGACAGAATATAACGATACAAATGGGGGAGTATTTTTTTTAGATCCAGTAGCTGCGCTTAACTCGCTATTAGAATCTGAGCAGGATCTTAAGAACAACGTGTGCCACGGAGAGACTTTTGCAATCATAGTATCTAGAATTGGCTCATCGAACCAGAACTTGATATCAGGAAAAGTTAGCACATTATTAGGCCAAGACTATGGGTCAGGGCCTCATACCGTAATCGTGACCGGATCTCTTCATTTCACAGAAGTTGACGCATTGACTACTCTTACAAAAAATGTTGATAAACCAACTGATAATACATTGTACGTTCAAAACAAGTCCGCCAATATGGTAGAGAGATATGTTCCGAAAGCAAAAAAGGCGATAGTCAGGATAAGAACTGCTATCGACAACAAATTCACTCCCAGAGAGAGGAGCGGACTCAATCAAATTGTTGAGAACACTGAATACTATATAGAAGATGCAGTGAGATTCATGAGGACAGGAAGACCAGAATTGGCCATACTGAGTATTGGTTACGCAGAAGGGTTGCTAGATGCAGTTGGAATTAAAGAACACTTCAGGCTCTGGGATTAATAGCTGCCAACAATTTTATCCTTTAGCTCAAGTATAATATTTTTTTCAAGACAATTATCTCCCATCATGTATCCAAATCTCTTATTACTGTAACTGTATACTTGATTGATGGTAAGTAAATGCGAAGATATCGGGAACGAGTTGAAAATTCAGGAAGTATACCGATTGAGCTTATGCAGTTTGTAAAGAAAGACAGTTACTCTCTGGTCATTAAAGGGGCTGCAGGCACGGGAAAAACTACTCTTTGTCTTACAATTTTACGAGCTTTAGATATTAAAGACAATTTTTTCTACATATGCACAAGAGTTTCTCCCAGACAACTCTTAGCTTCATACCCCTGGATTTCAAAATTCAAGGATATCCAAACGGAAATAACACCAAAGTCAGCCACGGGCGAAGCTGATGTTCCGTTGAACTTTGAAGACGCTAGACTGGATGAACCTGAATCTCTCTTCGAAAGAATCACCAACGAATTAATGGATGTTAAAGCCCCTTTAATTGTTATTGACAGTTGGGATGCAGTAGCCTCATTTATGGATAGAGAAGCTCGTCTCAACAATGAAAGAGTCCTTCAAACATGGCGAGAAAGAGCAGGAGCGAAACTCATATTCATAAACGAGGATCCAGTCGATGCCTCTCTAGATTTCGTGGTTGACGGGGCAGTGAAATTAGAGCAAGTAGTGTACGAAGACGTCAGGATGAGAGAAATTTCATTTCTGAAACTTAGAGGTATAAAAATAAGCAAGCCGTCATATTTGTTCACGCTAGATAAGGGTAATTTTCGAAGCTTTCAGACGTACAACCCTAAAAACTTCATTATAAATCGAGATTTAATTAATTCTCTTCATACCGACAAAAAAAAGAGTCAGGTATTAATATTACATGATCATAGGATTATCAAGAGCGGCTATAATGAACTGGACGCAAACTTGAATGGTGGTTTTCCGAGGGGAGGAATAGCTGCTATCGAGATCGAACCTGCTGTTAGAATAGAGGTGGCGATGGCATTTCTCTTCAGAATCATATTAAACTTCCTGAAATCTGGGAACGTCGTTTACTTTGAACCTCCAGAAAGTGTTGACCCTGTTAGTTTGAATTTATATCTAAAATCATACTTATCAATGCTACAACATGACAAACACAAATTATTCTGGTTAGGAGGTCAGATAAAGAGCTCTGAGCAATTCTCCACTAGTGCTGATATTAAAGATGCTGGTATACTTGGCAATTTAAAAAGTGTGGTTGAAGAACGTCAACCCAAAACAAACAGGTTCTTACTTAACATCTTGTCCTTAACTCGGTTACAAGAGCTTAACTGCCGCAAGAAGACGGAGTATTTAAGCTTTGCAAGACAGAATATCGATCTAACAATATTAGTAGCATGGAGAAATGAATCTATCCAATTGGATTCAGGGAACTTTGACGTAGCTCTCAAGATAACTGTGCTCAAGGGCAGTCTGTTTTTAAGAATACTATATCCTCTATCTCCTATCCTCGCACTGGAAGTCAACAACTCTCTTGGCTACCCTGTGTTGAAGGTAATTCCATCGGTATAGTTAATGATTTAATGTGATACTCACCTAGGAAAATGGTACTAACCAAAATTTTCTTCTAGGACGACAGGAAAGAGTGTTCTCATCTGGTCGTAGTAGGACAAGAATTTGTCTCCTTTTTGCGTGATCCGGTAGACCATTTTATTTCCAGAGCTAGACCCGTCTATTAGGCCACTGTGTAAAAGAGAATCAAGGTAAATTTTGCATTGTTCATGGCTGAGCATGGCTTTGTACATGATCTTTGTGCGAGTTTCATCTCTTTCCGCAGATTTGAGAATAGCAGCAGTTACCTCGTAGAAACTTCTGTTTTTCATTAATATCATTGATAGTTATAAGATATTCCATTTAATGTGAATGACACAATATTAAATAGAAATATTATTTAGCCTGACGATGACAATGATGAGTCATCCTAGGGTTCAGAGAAAAAGGAATAAATTCATCACCCCAAATGGGAGAGGAGCTGACTGCTAGTTAAATCTATTTAAGATTAGAATTATTATTTTGATATCAAATCTTGAGTGTAGAAGATCTACTTAATGCCTCTGAGGGAGTGAAAGACCATGATTTTATCCGCTCATTAGATAACGTAATTGAAGTTCTGCGGAGTGAGAGGGAAACTGGGCTCGTGGGAGGGAAGGTTATGGAATGTTTTGCTGAACTTGTAGTACCCCAGAGATTAGCAATAGTGGGGGATATACATGGAGACCTGACTTCTCTTCGAAGTATACTTATGGACCTAAATTTCGAAGTCTTTCTGAGTGAGCCTGCTAACAAGCTCATATTCTTAGGTGACTACGTTGACAGAGGCATCAATTCAGTCGGGGTCATGTTTGTAATCAGCCGTCTCAAAACGAGATTCCCAGCCTCAGTCATCTTAATGCGTGGTAATCATGAATCACCTGTTGAATTCCCTTTCCCAGCTCATGACTTGCCAGTAGAAGTAATTAGACGGTATGGTTACGACAAAGGAAAACTAATTTATAACAAAAAGATTTTAGCCTTTTTCCGTTGGCTAACTCTGGCAACACTCATCGAAGGTTCCCTTTTTTTAGTGCATGGTGGGGTACCTACAGGAAACCTGGACCATGACTTTAGAGAAACTATTAGTAATGCAGATCGAAGTTATCTTTTTAATAGTATTATGGAAGAAATATTGTGGAATGATCCACGACAGGCGATTCGAGCTGATGATGGTTGGGAATATTCAAGTCGAGGAATAGGCAGATACTTTGGGGGCGAAATCTCAAGAAAGTGGTTAAGGCTTACCAACACTAGAGTCATAGTAAGAGGGCATGAACCATGCCAAGGATTTAGAGTCGATCATGATGGTTCTGTATTGACTTTGTTCTCCTGCCAGGAACCGTACCCTAAATTCCAAGCTTCATACTTATTGGCCTCCAAGCAAGACCTCGAGTCAATAGTTGATGCAACAGAGCTCTCCCAAAGAGTAATCAAGATTTAGGCTAAACTATTATGGTTGACTTAATTTCCTTGCAGCGCTTTCTTAAGGAAACCGTCGAAATATCGGCCACTTGGCAGATTTCCACCTGTCTAAGGAATTCGTTGCATGATTGTGAGGCCAAGTAAATTACAGCTCCCGCTAGTGCCCTAGGGTTTTTTCCTATAGAAAGTCTGTTCTGTTGTACTTCAGAATATATTCTCAGTCCTTCACGTTTAGTTTTTTCGCTTAAATTCAGTCTGTTCGATATAAGTGTTACATAGTCAGGACCTTGTAGGACAGGCACTTGCAGTGAGAGTTCTCTAATTATCAACTTATAGTGCGACATTATATCTTTACTGGATAGGTTACAAACACTTGCAATATCTGATATGGTTTTCGGGGTCGCAGTTTCTCGGCAAGCGGCGTATAAAGCCGCACCTACAAGACCCAGCGTTGATCTGCCTTTAGCAAGCTTTTTCATTGCAGCCTTTCTGTAGATATAAGCAGCGCTTTCCAGAACAGCTTGGCTCAAATACAACTTGTCACCGAAATTATTTAGGAATTTTAAGGCTTTCTCGAGGTTTCTAGATATAGAGTCATTTAATTGGGACCTATTATTCCATGTCCGCAGCCTCTGAATCTTCACTTTCTGAGCTGGCTCTAAAGCCTTTCCTCTGGCGTCCATGTCCCCAACTCCTATTAGTGTAGATAAGCCTTTGTGATGGATAGTAAGGGATTCCGGCATTCCTGTTCTTGATCTGTCTTGAAAGTCGGAAAGTCTAGATATTGTGCTGTTGTGTTCGTTTTCATAATATTTATCGCTGGCAACACACCCACAGGCACTACATACCAGCTCATTGGTATTAGTATCAAAAATTACCAATTCGCTCTTGCATTCTGCGCATCGCATATTTGTGGTAGCCCCGTGCTCACTAACCTTATTATCCAACGACATTCCTTATGGGCCATTAGCAAAGCAGTAACTGCATTTTTTAACGTAGTTTTTCTAGAAATCAGAATATCTAAGTGATAACCTAGCCTAGATTGGGAACTCAAGTCCATAGGCTGCAATTTAGACCATATTAGTAACAGATTGTTCTATATCCTTAGACAATATAAATTCATTTGTAGCAATGAACAATTATTATTCATTCTTCTGTTGCTACTGCTGAATGGTCATAATATTATATTAGGAGAAGGAACGGAGAGCAAAGACAAGACGCGTCAATCCGAGCTAGATTCTCCAGCAATTCTTATATCACTGAGATAATCTAATTGATAAGATGCCTAGGGCTGGTTTCAAGTCTATTACAGTGAGTGACAATGTTTACAACAGGTTTTTTGGTACTTATGAACGGACAAGGAGTGATTTGGAGCTTAAGGGAATAACAAGTTTTTCTGGATATCTCACTCGCATGATGGAAGAAACAATGATTAAATATGAGGTTTTTTCCAGACATGCTCCATTTATGGAGAAAATTGATGTTGATCAAAATAGAATAACTGTAAAGGATAATAAGAGAAATAGGATCGCTGAAGTATTTCTTAAAGATGACGAGTTACACTGTTCCCTTGATGAGAATACTGATTGTACTCACATAGGTTTTGTATATTCATTACCCGAATATTATAACATTATTGCTGCTAAGGGCATAAGAATTTCTCGTCCCTCTTTTAAACATGGAAAATCTAAGGGCAGTGCCTTGTCTGAGGCCGAGTATTAGTCATTGAGTGGAGGGAGTGGGATTTGAACCCACGAACCCCTAAAGGACGGGATCACGCAGTAAATATGCTGTGTCGAACAACTCGCTCTTAATCTTGAGTCCTGCGCGTTTGACCTGGCTTCGCTATCCCTCCTCGAAGTTTTTATTCTAATCCTTAATTTCATCTTTGCGGCACAGTATTCATAGTAGTAAGGCGATTACAGAAGCTTATTATTCCATCGATTCAAAATTAACACAAGAATGAACATTAGTGAATTAAAACCAGGAATGCGTGGTATTAGTACATCAGGGAAAGTCGAAAGTATATCTGAACCGAGAACTGTAAATCTGAAATCGGGCGGCACGGCGCAGGTTGCCGATGCAGTAATTTCGGATGAAACAGGACGCATTAAACTTTCATTATGGGATGAGCAGCTTAATACGGTAAAAGAGGGAGACCAAGTTTATGTGGAAAATGGTTATACGCAAGAGTTCCGAGGAGAAACCAGTTTGAATGTTGGGAAGTATGGAAAGTTGAAGTTGTAAGCTAGATAATAACTAACTAATATAACCTGTATTCGGCGGCCTGCTTTGGGTTGAAGACTGATCCCCCTCTAAGATTCTTCCTGTCCTACCAGATACTTGTTGTTCGATAGTTTGTATGAGGGCTTCTGTGTCTTTCGCTCGCTTCTCCAGATTCCCCATATCGACCTTCACTCCAATTATAGAAAGTAATGTTTCTAGCAGAGACTTGGATGACTTTGCATCCACTACATAGCCTGACGTTTCTCCGAGCAGACATACGCCTTTCAATCCACGCATCTTAGCGATTCCGATAATAATTCCATTCATGCCTGTTATGCTGCCACCATCCATAGTTAGGACTCCCCTTTCCTGAAATGTCCTTACAGTATCTACATCGGTTGCTGTGCCGAATACCCTGGGCTTGTCGATAAAAACTCCGGTGATATACGCAGCAAGGGTGAAGACCTGTCGAGGGCTAAATTTAGCCGCGATATCCAAAATTTCCTGTGCCAGAAGATATTCAGAATCAGGATTAGCAGGTTGGGAATCGCCTGTCAGCAGCAATAAGGAAATAGGATCAGGTCTAGTATCTTCAACATAGTAAATAGTGTTTTTTATGAGGTCAGCCGTTCCGTTAGTCCTTATAAGGATCTGAGGAGGAAATGAGGTTGAATAGATATCGGCTAGGTGTTTGGCTTTCAGTTCTTGTATTAGATGGTCTACTGCAAGTTTGCCAACGAAACCACTGCCGGGGAGACCACAAATCAAGAAAGTGTCCTGTAGTTGTGGAGCTGCACTCTGTGAATACACAACATTTATTCCGCGATTTGAATACAATATGTACCTTTAGTCTGGAAGAAGCACTTTAAAACGTTACTAGTTGGTCAGAGTTAAGTAGGGTAGCGTGTTGTTATGTAGGTGTTGTTAGGAAGCACCTACCAACTATTTCGGTAAATAGTATATGACATAATCCCATCTGTTTAGATTTATTGTATGCACTTTGCGGGTCAGAATCTACGAAGGATTTTTGGCTTCAGAAGTTCGGGACGTTCCTTAAGCCCTTCAATTAGGGACAATAACTCCTTTCGGTCATTGGGCAATGTCCCTCCTAGGGAATAAACATTGGAAGCATGATTTGCTCTAAATATTATTGGCTGTTGTGGATTTATTTGTGATACTAGACGCTCTAACTCGTCGAGAACTTCATAATCAGATAAAGTGATGAATGGTTCACCAAACTTTCGCATGAACTCTTCATATACGCCTTCTTCAAGCTGAAGGTTCAAAGCCGCAAGGTAATCTGGGGACACAAGGCTCACAAGCCTAGCTGTGTCGTCAATATGTTGCCTTGTGTATGTCCTTCCGCCAATACCTAGAATAATCATACAGGACAGGATATATTTGTGAGCTCGGGCTTTTTGACACGCTTGCAGGATTCCGTTGCCTGTGGCTCCTTTTGTGACTTTCTTTAATATAGTATCGTTCCCAGTTTCAATTCCCAGATAAAACATTCCTAGCCCTGCACGTCTAAGCCTCCATAGATCATTGTCATTTTTTTGGACCAAATTCTTGGGCATAGCATAACAGGAAACCCGTTCTAACTTGGAAAAATTAACATATAGATACTCGATAATCCTAATCAGCTTATGAGTCGGCAGGTTTAGAGCATCTCCATCCGCTAAAAATACTCTAGTTATTTCGGGACAGGCATTGGCGGCAAGATCTACCTCCGACTTAATTGCTGCCCACGGTCTTTCTTGATATTCCTTTGTTCTGTACATATTACAAAATGAACACTTATTAAAAGAGCAACCAACAGTAGCCTGTAATATTAATGAATTAGCTTCAGAAGGAGGTCTGAAGAGAGGATAGTCGTATTCAATTTCCAATATACTTTACTCTTCCTATAATACACAATGGTATATTTAGTATGGGGTAACAAGAACCTTGTAATATAAACATTGGGTCAGTTCGTCGCGAGTTCTTCATCGCTTCTAACTCAGTCTGGAGCAGCATTGTTTCTTCCTCATCCCCTATTCTACACATACAATTAAGCTATTAATAGATAAGGATTCCAAGTCCCTATGTATCAGATCCAACATTGTACAGAAATTGTTGTCTGTGTTGTAGTGTAATAATAGTAAACACAAAAAAAATAAAGAATCTCTATGGACACCCTTCCATTCTCTGGATATAGTATCCCCTAGACTCGATGTCTTGTTTCACCATGGGAGGCGCCTCCTGCACATGACAAAACTGACACTCTTCTTGTGTCATCTTCTGGCCTTCCTGACCCACACTCGCGAGATATTTCTTCCCGTATTCTATTGCTTTTTCGTATGGTGTATAGGCTTCAACTACCACATCAAAATGCATCACCTTGCCATCTTTTCTTCTCACGTAGGTATCATAAACTGCACATTCCATTTAATAGTAGCGAGAAGAAACAATATTTATTCATTATTTTCCCGACCAACTTCTCCAACTTCAGAACCATATTAAGCGGGCCGACAGATATCATAGGTACTTATAAAGTAAGAACGGAACTTGTACTACAAGATTGTATCTTACAAGAGAAGAAGAAAAGGGATCGAAAGGTGAATACGGACAACCCATAGCTACGGCTTACAAAGTGCTGATAGCGATCGGAGAAGCTATGGGAGCCGAGAGACTTGCAAACATAAAATGGGCCCATCTTTCTGGAGTCAATTATAATACTATAGGCGATGCAGGTGTCATGTTCCTAGAAAAATTTAGCAAGGAAGCTAGAGTTAAAGTGAGAACTACCATTAATCCAATGGGCTTTGACAGAAGGCAACCGACTAGACTTTCAAAAAATTTTCTAACTAAACAAATGAGCATAGTTAATTCGTATAAATTAATGGGTGTAGATACTTCGTTTTCTTGCATACCGTACGAACTTTTCTCAGTGCCAAAGAACTCGACTGTAAGTTTTGCCGAAAGCAACGCAGCAATTTTCTCAAATTCTGTCCTCGATCTCTTTACAAATAAGGAGAGCGCAATTAGTGCTTTAGCGAGTTCGGTGACTGGTAAGGCACCCTACTCTAACCTCTTGAAAAAGGAAGAAAGAGTAGCAAGATTTTCGATTAAATCATCTTTTTCACTCAAGACAGAGCTGGATTGGGGATTGATGGGTTACTTCGCAGGTAAGGTGAACAACAACAGCTGCGTTAACTTCGAGTGCGACTCCAAACCGGACCTACTAAGAGCGAAATCTCTCTCAGCAGCATTAGGAACGTCTGGTTCATGCGGCATGTTCACACTAAACCAAAGTGAGGGAAAGGAACGGATCTCTTATGAACCCAGAGATGCTAAGTCTGTAAAAGATGAACTCAGTACTGCCGAAGACGGCGATATTATAGTCCTTGGTAGCCCTCAGCTTGGAATGAGTGATCTTTCCTATCTTGCCAATTTGGTAGATGGAAGAATATTTCAAAAACACTGTATGATCTTTTGCCCCAGAGCAGTATATGTTAGTGCGTCCCACAGTTTGGTTCTGAATAAATTGTCTAAAGCTGGATGCAGATTTATCTGTGATTCTTGTAGTTGTTTTACTCCATTAATTAGCAAGAAAGAAACTGATTCTGCCATAACGAATAGCATTAAAGCTGCATACTACTTGAATCATTGGAACAAGGTAGCGGTATGCCTTAAGGATTTGAGAACTATAATCAAAGACTATGCTAGCAAGTAGTAGGTGTGCGCAGAACTTGGATTTTATCATCAAATGTAGAAAAATCGTAGGAGGCTTAGGGATTGGTCAATCACTTGTCACTAGACAGCCGATTAATTTTCTGACTATGCTAGACGCTAAAACAGGAGTGATTCATGATCTAGAGCACGAGCTATACAGGAAGTCGATAAAATCTAAGGTTTTAGTTTTTCCGAACGCGGTTGGGAGTAGTGTTGGGGCCTACACATTGTACTCCTTGAAAAAAAGGGGACGTGCTCCCACGGCAGTAGTATGTACGGGTGTTATCGACATTATTACTGCTTCTGCGTGCGCTATATCTGACATTCCAGCGGTAGTAATAAGCGGCCAAATATCAGATCCCACATCAATTATAAAAACAGGGACTCAACTTCTAGTCGATGCAAACAGGTGTCATATTAGGATCAGAAGAAATTAATTTGCGAGCAGTATCAGCAGTTTCACGCATGGCAATTGACGGGCAAACTGACTGCGGTATGATCGCAGGATGAGGATCAAAGTCCATGCGTAAGCGAATGGTAGGTTGGTAGTTAAGGCCGAAGAATTACCTCAAGTTGACCCTATTGGAAAAAATTTCTATCGGTCTATTTTTCCATTTACGAACTCTATGAAATTTTCTCTTGCCTGTGTGTAAGGCAGTTGTACCGGCGGGTGCTTAAAGCAGTATGCAGAAATGCTTTCAACAGGTCCTGTGACTCCCCGGTCGATGGCTAGTTTCATTCCTCTAATCGCATCAATCATGACACCAGCGCTGTTATATGCATCAACCACATGTAGCTTAAGATCAAGCTGGATAGGAATATTCCCGAAAGATTTACCTTCCACACATACATAACAAACCTTGTCGTTGCGCAAAAAACCTACATAGTCTGACGGTCCTATTCTCATAGGTACCTTATAAGGTGCCATCGCCTCGACTGCGCTAGTCTTACTTATTCTCTTGTCTTCCAGTCTTTCCTCATCTAGCATATTATAAAAGTCCATATCTCCTCCTATATTGAGTTGATAAGTTTGGTCGACCTTTATACCTCTGTCTACAAAAAGCTTCACCAATGTCTTATGCACTACAGTTGCGCCGAGCTGACTCATGACATCATCTCCAGCACAGGCCGTGTTCCTTCCATGGAATGCCTGTTGCCACTTCGGTGTAGAAGCGATAAACACAGGAATCGCATTTATGAATCCTACCCCCGTTTCGAGACATTTATTGGCATAATGCTGGGTGGCTAGTCTACTACCCACTGGCAAATAATTCAAGAGGACATCAGACTTAGATTCCTTCAGGACCTCTGCTACGTCAACCGCAGGTTCTGCTGATATTCTAACCTTTTCCCCGAAGTGTCTCCCAACTCCATCTAACACCTCTGCTTTCTCTACTTTAACATCTAGCTTATCAACAGTGGATATTCTATTAGTGTTGTTAGGCGGAGCAAATATTGCTTCCGATAAATCTCTTTTTACCTTAGAATCAACGACGTCGAAGGCTGCTACAAACTCGATGTCCCCCGGTTCTAGGCCACCTAGGTTGTAAGCAGTTAAACCTATAGAATCGTTCTTATTTTTAGTATAGAATTCAGTACCTTGAATAAGAGCGGAGGCACAATTTCCTACCCCCGCGATCGCGACACGAATCTTTTTTGACATAAAAGAACAGACACATTATATACTCTAATTACTAATATAGGTATCTTCTGGAAGGCTCCTTCCTCAGTAAAAATTTTTGATGTATATGATTATATAAACCTGTAAAGGATTGAAGGTACAGAGAGGAGTTCTATGTTACACGATTATTCGGCCTGGAGTTTCATACGTAGATGTTGGGATATCGAAATGCGATAGTTGTAACTTATCCTAAAAGGCATATAATAAAGGAAGCCATTTCGCTAGCAGAAGCAGCTGGATTTAATACTCTAAGTATAATTACGCAAAAACATTTTATAAGATCCAAATTTGGCATTGGCAGTGGTAAGGCAGAACAGCTAAAAGATCTTTCGAAACAGATGCGATGCGACGCGATTATAATTGACGAGACATTAAAAACTGTTCAGCAATATAACTTGGCAAGCCTGTGTGGAGTGGAAGTAATTGACAGGGAGCAGTTGATTCTGAATATCTTCGAAAGAAGAGCAAGCACTGCTGAATCTAAGATCCAGATTAAGCTGGCCCAACTTAGTTACGACATGATAAGGGCAAGGGAAAAGGTTAGGCTAGCAAAAGCTGGCGAGCAACCAGGATTCTTTGGTATGGGAAAGTACAACGCCGACGTGTATTATCTTGACATCAGAAAAAGGGCTAGAATTCTCAAAGCAAAGCTGCTCAAAGAAGAGTTTAGAAAGGAAATTCATAGGGGTCAACGACTTAAATCAGGATTAAGAACAGTTTCAATAGCTGGGTATACCTCCGCCGGAAAGACGACTTTGTTTAACGCTCTCACTGGCGAATCAAAAAGTGTGGGTCAAGGTCTTTTTACGACGTTATCTACCCTGACAAGGGCGGTCAACCTCGGCCCTGAAAAAATGCTACTATCAGATACTGTTGGATTCATTAGCAAACTCCCTCACTATATGATCGATGCTTTCAAATCTACTTTGAATGAGTTAGTGTACTCTGATCTAGTCTTGCTAATCGTGGATGCTGCTGAATCTATAGAAGACATGAAGAGGAAGGTAGCAACCTCAATCCAGGTTTTAACTGAACTAAATGTTCAGATGAGCAAAGTAATTGTTGTCATTAATAAAATTGACTTAATCGATGGTTCTGACTTGGAAGATAAATTCCACAGTTTGCAGACGAGCCAATCAGGTGCATATATGATTTACCTCTCCGCGAAGGACAGCGATAGCATTGTCAGGCTGAGATCACTGATTAGTCATGTATTCTTTCGAGAAAAAATAACTGACCTCAAAGAGAATGTACCTACCAAATGCGGTAAATATATTGCTCATAACCCTCCTAAAGATTAGTATCATTTCCGGGAGATAATAGTCATAAAAGTAGCTCTAGTTCAGTTACTGAACCCACCCTTATTGGCCAGCGGAAACACTTGTTCCAAGGCTGGTCGAAAAGTATGCCGATCTTCGGAGGAACCAAGTCTATCAAATTACTTGGTGCATCATCAACTATTATGTCAAAAGAGTAATCTGATTTGGGGGTGTCATTGTACACGCATACCAAGTCATCCGAAAATATATCGTAGAGGTCTAGCCACTTTACAACGAATGGTACTGTCGCTCTTTCTATTTTTGTCAGAATAGATATTCTATACCCTTTTCGATGGATATTTCTAGTAACCTCCCCCAGTCTTATACCTGTAGGCGGAATTTCAACCCACCTATGTTTCCAGATGTAATCAAACAAGTCGGAAATACTAGAAGGTGTAATAGGTAGAATTCTGGAAATATCCCAAGAGGTAATTTCAGACTTTGATATACAACTACCGGTTCTGATATTATACTCCTTTGTCCAAGCGATCATTGTATCTGCCAAAACAGAATCAACGTCAAGAGCTAAGGTCATGGTTGGTCCTGTTACAGACATACTTAAGATATTAGATCGAAACAACGAATAATAATAGGGTTTCCAGGTCCGTCCCTGACTTTATAATTTAACTCGAGTTTTCAAAGCAGTCATAAAATACAGTCGTAAAACAAGAAATTCTAATATCTAGGAAATATAGCAAAAGCATTTGAATATCGTATTCTATTTTGTATCTATCGACAAATATTGTATCACTGTCAATTGACTGACAAGATTGACATGGGCCGAAAGGGAGTTGAACCCTTGACCTTTCGATTATCAGTCGAACGCTCCACCAAGCTGAGCTATCGGCCCCAAAATTATTATTGTTAAAGTTCAAAGCTATTTAATCTATCCACAGCCGGTCAAAGCTATTTAGGGACAAGGGTTTTGGCTGGTTACAGGAACGGGTAGTCTCTTACCGGCAGGAGTAGCCGACCATCGAAATCCTTTAGTGAATGACTTCGTCAACTTCTAGTCCAATTCCAGTGGTTGTATCAAATGCTCTATTTGACGTGGAGTTATTAGTTGGTAGGCAGGGCACGTCTGCGTTACCAAGAGGAATAACGCGTATCATATCTTGGTGGTTCAGATTGAGGACTTTGCCTACCTTGGTGGCAAAGTGATAATATTAGTATTCTTGCAGTTGAATCACAATGATTTCATATTAGACTATCTATCAACAGTTATGATATATTAAATGCCATAACTAAATACTAATGTTATAAAGGTTTAACCCAAACAATGCCCAATGTTATTCAAAATGTCGCCTTAGTGACCAAGGTTAATAGCGACGAAGCTTATCAAACAGCAAAGAATGTCAGTGAGTTATTAGTACAAAAAAGTATGAATGTTTTTGCAATTCTACCTTTACGAGATGACAAAATGAAGTCTGTCAGTCCCGAATCGATTAATGATCTCAAGCTCGACCTTATCATCGCAATTGGCGGCGACGGAACGACTCTCAAGGCTTTTAAAATTCCACCGTTTCATATTCCTGTTTTAAGCATCAATATCGGAGGTCACAAGGGGGTACTTTCCGAATTTAAAAGTGGCTCTCTCGATTACATTATGGAATCACTACTTCCGGGTAATCATTTTTACGACTGTCGGATGCGCATACAAGCGTCCATAGAGGGCCTTAAGACAGTACCCGCGTTAAACGACGTCTTACTGACTAGAGTTAGCCTTACAAGAACCCCTTTGTTATCAATCACAATTATGGGAGATAAGGTAGAGGAGAAAATGGACGGCATTATTATCTCTACTCCAACGGGATCTACGGGTCATTCGTTTTCTATCGGCGGACCTGTTTTGCATGAAGGTCTCAGTAGCATTCTGGTCAGTCCCCTCGCATCGATTAACAGATTACCCTTTCTTGTCTTACCAGTAGAAGTCGTTCAAATAACAGGTTCGCATGACACCATCTTAACAGTTGATGGACAGGAAACCTACAAGATTTCAGCCGGACAGAAGGTGACAATTTCCCGATTTCCAATAGATGCGTGTTTCCTGAGAATGAAAAAAAAGGGGGCTAGGCAACTTGAAAAGCTTGGATTTACATGAACTTGTACTAGATGCAAATGCATTTTACCAGGGACTTACTTACTTGGCCTTTGCAAAATGCTACACCACGTCGCTCGTATTTCAAGAAGTACAGCATCTAAAGAGGTCGTATTCCTTAATGGAGATTCTTGTAGAAACAGGCAACCTAAGAATAGTAGACCCAGAAGAAAAATATGCTAACGCAGTGTATTATGTCACATTGAAGTCGGGTGATTCTTCTAAGCTTTCAAACGCTGACATATCTGCACTTGCACTAGCTTATCAGCTAAATAAAACTTTGATATCTGATGACTTTGCCGTCGAAAATACTGCCAAATTACTTGGAATTTCAATAATACATTTAGGAAAGGGTATTAAAGATACTCGGAAATGGAGTTTATTCTGTCGGACTTGTGGAAAAGGTTATGGCCCCAATATGACCGAGTGTCAAGTATGTGGCAATAAGTTAAAGCGAAGATTCAAGAGGATAAAACAAATTGAATAAGCTGCTGAGTCTTACTAAAACTACCACTTTAGAGAGTCTGGGAGGTACGGTCGAATTCAAACTTAACACTGTAATAGAGGGGTTCGAGTTGGAGAATTCAAGTTAGGAGGGGACTTTAGTTGTCAGAGGTAATCAAAGTAACTCCTAGTCTCATAAGAAGTCTCATTATTCCCCGGTCGACCGGATCCAAGAAAGGCGATAATGGGATCGTTCTAATTGTGGGAGGGAGTAGGATATATCATGGTGCACCAATACTTTCATCTCTTGCAGCTATGAGAGCCGGTACTGATCTAGTCTATACTGCTATTCCAAGGTCAAATGTTATGTCGGCAAGAGCCATGTCCCCAAACGCGATAGTGCTTCCTCTGGCAGATGACAAGTTGACAATAGGTTCTGCACGAAGGTTAACCTCCATGCTTCCAAAAAGGCCCAACTCCGCTGCTGTCGGAATGGGAATGACGATTGCCAAACCTGAAGCATTAGTATCGCTAGTAAAAGGGTTGAGGCAAATTGGTACGCGAATATTGTTAGATGCTGCCGCTCTTATCCCAGATATTCTAGATGATATAACTGGAACGGAAACGATAGTTACTCCGCATCCGGGAGAATACAAGAGAATCTTTGGAGAGGATGCTGGAAAGGTCGAGGCCGAACAAGCTGTGAATATCCAGAAAATGTGCAAGAAATACCAGATAACTATAGTCCTGAAGGGACCTCTTAACTTAATTTGTGGTAGTGATAAGATGGCTATTATTAAGAGAACTACCCCCGCAATGACAGTAGGGGGAACTGGCGATGTATTGTCAGGGCTGGCAGCTGGCTTCCTGAGCAAAATGAATCCCTTCGAGGCATGTATCCTTGGAGTCTATTTCAATGGGATAGCAGCATCCTCAGCATTTAATAGGGTAGGACTACACATGCTAGCAACAGACATCATAGAACAGCTACCTTGCTCATTAAAAGATTTTGACCTGATTGAATAGTTCTTGAAACTGGTCAGCTACGAAGCCTTCCTCAATTAATGCTAGCGATAGCGAGAAATCTCTTCTAGTATAACTACTGGATTGGGGATTGAAGCATAACTAACTTTTGTGCAATTTATTTTGTTTCTTAAACAATATAGATTTACATCATAGTAATTCAAACCGTAATCTGACTCTAATCAGTCCGTATTTATGAGCCTAGCCCCGCAGGAGTTAGAGAACAGTGCAAGTAAATATGCTGCTGAGGCAATTCGACTAGATTCTGTGGGATCCCGTGGAATGGCCATACAATCATATCAGAGGGCAATTGAGGCCCTCGTTAAATTGGTTCAGGTGTATCCCGATTATAAATTAAATCGGATATACATGGAACGAGCCAGCACCTATCAAAACAGGATCAAGGCCCTGCAAATGACTCCTAGCATAGGTGATGAGACATCTCAAGAGATATGTGCTTCAAATTTAGAACACGCAAAGGAGAAAAAAAGCGTGGAAATAAAGAACCACAATGAACCCCCGGACAGACAAAATGATCGCTCCACTGTCACTGAGTCGCGCAAAACAGATTTCAACGATCTTTTATTAAAGGATAGACCTGATGTGTCGTGGAATGAAGTTGTAGGACTCGAGGACGCAAAGCGAGCGATTAAAGAATCAATAGTTTATCCAACAAAACGACCTGACCTTTTCCCTTTAGGTTGGCCGAGAGGAATATTACTTTACGGTCCACCAGGCTGTGGCAAGACGTTATTGGGAGCAGCAGCAGCCGCTGAGATCGCTGGTTATTTTGTTAATGTCGACGCCTCAGCAATGATGAGCAAATGGTTAGGTGAAGCAGAAAAAAATGTATCAAAACTTTTTGTTACGGCAAGAAGGCTATATGAAACTGAAAATGTTCCGGTTCTTCTCTTCATCGATGAAATAGATTCGTTGTTGGGAGCACGAAACAGCGAAGTGGGGGGTGAAATAAGGGTGAAGAATCAGTTTCTCACCGAAATGGATGGAATTAACAGAAAATCTAAGGAATCGTTTCTGTACGTAATAGGAGCTACCAATAAGCCTTGGACATTGGAAGCTGGATTTTTAAGAAGGTTTCAAAAGCGGATATATGTTACTCTCCCGGATAGCTCATCACGAATAAATTTATTTAATCAATATACAAAGCCTTTGAAGAAGGATAAGGGTTTCAAATGTGAAGATTTGGCTAAGGCGGCAGAAGGTTACAGCGCAAGCGACATCAAGGACATTTGTCAAGCTGCTCAATTGAAGGTGGTCGATGAGTTATTCGAAAGTGGAAAAGCGTTAGAAACAACTTCGAACCCAAGAGCAATCACAATGGCTGACTTGAAGGAAATATTCAAGGTAAGGAAGCCAAGTATCAGTACTGAGATGATTCGAGCCTATATGAGGTGGAGTGATCAATACAAGGCCTTGTAACACGGCGTTACTTGAGTAGTATAGAAGTAGGTTCGACTGTATTAGATATACATCCTGACACTCAGGATGATAATAAGGTATAATCCAATCCTTTTTAGCTTGTAATCTTCTACCTTCTATGAGTATAGGTTTTTCTCTTTATACCTTTGGATAGACTCGGCTATTTTGTGAGTTGCCAACTGTGCCCCTTCCCAGCCCTTAACTTTCACAAACTTACCTTCCTCCAATTCTTTGTAGTGTTCAAAGAAATGCATAATCTGATTCTGAATGTATCTTGGAATGTCTTTAACGTCGTCGATTTTTGAAAACGCGGGATCTAGTTTTGGTTCTGGAGCTGCAATTATCTTTGAATCTTGACCTTCTTCATCCTCTGTCAGTAAGACACCAATTGGTCGCGACCTCACTATTGATAACGGCACGACCGGGTCTTGACCCAAAATGAGTGCATCGACAGGGTCTCCGTCCATTTCCAGCGTCTTCGGTATGAATCCATAATTGAATGGGTAAAACATTGCCGTGTATAATTTCCGGTCAACTAATAAGTGTCCTATCGTTGGATCATATTCATACTTTATGCTGCTGCCCATTGGGATCTCAACAACCACATTAATTGACTTGGGAGGATTTGTTCCGGCCTCTATAGAATCTAATGATTTCAAATCAATTTCATGCCAATTAATTAGAATATATTCCTATTGCCCGGCAAAAATATAAACAGTGGTCTGGGCCTGCCTTTTTCTTAGATGGAACTCTCTGGCAAATTTGTTGCCAAGTCTGTGGAAAACGAAGTAAGAAGCTACCTATATACCATAGATACCAAGTTTCTCATTGAAAATGAGGTTAAGGGGAAAGGCGGTTTGATAGTCTACATCGATGGTCCCCCGACATTGAATGGTGAACCTCATGCAGGTCACCTGCGTGGCCGCATAATCAAGGACCTGTGGTATCGTTATAATGTGCTCCAGAAGAGAAACGTGCTATTCAGAGCTGGCTGGGATTCCCAGGGTCTACCTGTTGAACTGCAGGCTGAGAAGGAGCTTGGACTCACCGGCAACAAGATAGACAACATTAAGAGAGTTGGGTTAGAAAAAATTGTAGCAGCCTGCAAGAAGATAATTAGAAAGTATTATGAGAGATGGATCCTCGTTGATAGACTTCTAGGAATGTCATTTGACTACGGTGATGCTTATTGGACTTTTCACGATAAATATATAGAAAGGGAGTGGAAGTATCTTGAAAAAGCATGGAAAAAGCAGCTTCTCAGAGAATGGTTTAGGGTTGTGGCGTATTGTCCTTCATGCCAGACCTCCTTGAGCAACGCTGAAGTTAATCAAGGCTATCAGATAGTTGAGGATCCGTCGTTTTACTATAAAGTGAAGCTGTTAGATGACAACGCGTACCTGATAATCTGGACCACTATGCCATTCACTGTTATAACAGACGAGATGGTTGCCGTAAATCCGCTTCAAAACTACGTAAGACTAAGAGTTGGGCAAGAGGAGTGGTTTGTTAGTCAGTATAGGTTAGAAGATTTGATGAAGGAGCTGGAGATTATTGAGTATTCGATGGTCGAGGTTAAAAAAGGAAAGGATCTTGAAGGATTGCGTTACCTACACCCCCTATTGTCGGCGATCCCTGGACTTGATAATCTTGCCAGAAAAGCGAAAATCCATATGGTAGTGGGAGAGGAGTTTGTAGACGTAACTACAGGTAGCGGTATAGTTCATCTCTCACCAGCTAACGGACAGGACGACTTTCAAGTTGCCGAACGAAGAAACATCCCCGTATTTATACCGATTGATGATAGAGTTATTTTTACTGACGAAGCAGGAGAATTCCAGGGGTTATTTGTAAGAGATGCCGACGGAAAGGTAATTGACGCAATGAAACAAGTTGGCGCTTACGTAAGACATGGGATTGTAAAACATCCGTACCCAACTTGCTGGCGCTCACATCATAAGGTTGTCTGGCTTGCTAGACGAGAGTTTTTTTATATGATAGAGAGGCTGAAGAATAAACCAATAATTGCTGCTCTCAAAGTAGAGTATTTTTTTGACCCCCCAAGAAACAGATATTTAGAGATGATAAAGGAGAAGGTGCCTTGGTGTATCTCCAGAGAACGAATTTGGGGTACACCACTCCCGATATGGTCCTGCCCCGCATGTAACCATAAGCTCGGCCTATTTTCTCGATATGAGATAATAAAAAATGCAGAGTCGCTCCCAGATGGACCAGAGTTTGAACTGCATCGACCACAAATTGACAGGGTTAAGATAAGATGCGAGAAATGCGGCTACAATATGAAAAGGGAACCCTTTGTTCTCGATACCTGGCATAATAGCGGCGCTGCTCCATATGCCTCTCTAGAAGATAAGGAGTATGTGAGACTTATTCCTGCTGCGTTCATGACTGAAGGAATCGATCAGACAAGAGGGTGGGCCTACACGTTGCTTATGCAAAATATAATCCTTACAGGAAGACCGACAGCACCATTTAGATCGTTTCTTTTTCAGGGGCATGTGCTCGACGAAAAAGGAAATAAGATGAGCAAGAGTTTAGGGAATGTTATTGATGCCTACAGCCTACTCAATGAAAATGCTGTAGACTTGGTTCGATTTTATTTCATGTGGAAATCTTCCCCCATAGAGTCGCTAAATTTTAGCCTAGCAGAAATGAATACACGTACGTACCAGATAATGAGTACACTATACTACTTGCATATCTATTTTGACCAGAATAGCAAATTCGATAAATTTAACCTAAGAAGCGACAGTCTCCAATGGGCTATCAGGAATAACTTACTTTCAATACCAGAAATATGGCTATTGTCAAAGCTTCAATCAGTTGTTGCTGAAGTTAGTACTTCGTTCGATAAATGCAGATTCCATGAAGCTGCTAAATCAATTGAGGAATTTATCATAAATATTTTGAGCCAGACGTACGTACCAGCAACAAGAAACGAGATTTGGGACGATAGTAGGAAGACCTTGAATCGTAGGCTAGCCATCTACGCCATCCTGGCTCACGTTCTAAAGGAGGTAGACTTGATGCTTCATCCTTTTTCCCCTTACATTTCGGAATATCTCTACCTAGCTTGTTTTCCGAGCAAGAAAAGTATTATACTCGAAGATTGGCCAACTTATGACGAAAAATTTGTTAACAAGCAAGTAGAGATCTCATTTGAGAAATCAAGAGAATTAGTGTCGCTTTCAAACGCTGCAAGAATGAAAGCGAGACTGAAGCGGAGATGGCCAATAAAAAACGTCTGGGTTTGTTCTAGTGGGGCTAATCTATTCAACTCCGAATCAATATTAGAGATGTTAAAGATCCAGATAAATGTCCAAAACTGTAATTTGATTCGATATGAGAACGACTCTAAATTACACAAGCTCTTAAGCCTATCAGATAACGAGGCTCCCATAAAACCTATAATCAAGTTATCAAAGAAAAAAGTAGGGATAAAGGCAAGGAATGATTTAGAAAATGTGCTACGGTCATTTGAGAAAATAGATAAGTGTCAGCTTTTAAGAACCTTAGACTCATCTGGAGGATACTCGCTTCCATATGACGACGGGTTAACGCTCGAGTTGAGATTAGATGATTTAGAGCTATCATATGATTCAGCAGAAGGATACGCTATGGCAGAAAAAGATGACATGTTGGTCTTCATCGAAGCAAAACGTGACAAAGAGTTAATCGCTATGGGACTTATGAGGGATCTTGCTAGGAATCTGCAACAACTAAGGAAAGAACGAGGGTATAATACGACGGATGTACTTGCCACAGCGTACATAGCTGAACTAGATGATGAAGAGATCCAAGGTATATCATCAATGACTCCCGAA
>CAYTQD010000007.1:742-36223 GCA_964439995.1 uncultured Nitrososphaeraceae archaeon | reverse complement strand
ATGTTTGTTTGAACAAGCGCGATTACGATCTCATTGTTGCCGGCGGCGGGTTAGCAGGTCTAATCGTAGCCTCTTCGGCGGCCCATTATTCAGGCCAGGCCCTACGAGTTCTTGTGCTAGACAGAAATCCTATCCCTATTTTGGGCAGAAAAACGATGACAGGCTGGATCTGTGGTGATGCGGTCGGAAAGAAATCAGTAGACTACATGACTGAGCGAATAGGTATCAGATGGGGACCGCCAGAGATTGAACACGCGGTAAAGGGTGTGATAGCATATTCACCAAATCATGAAGCCATGGTAACATTTGATGGAGAAGGTTATTTACTTAACCGGAAGATGCTGCCACAGAAACAGCTGAGTGATGCTCAGAAATTAGGTATCGAAGTACTAGGTAATATCGCACTCCGCTCAGTATTAGTAGAGGATAGTAATGTAGTCGGTGTCGAGGGACAAGATTTGTTCACAGGTGAAATCTTCAAGAAAACATCTAAGTTGGTCGTAGATGCAAGTGGAGTCACCTCAGTTCTAAGAACTAACCTTCCTATAAAGTCGTATATTCAGAAGAGAATCGACAGGCTTGATCTCGAGGCGACTGGCAGGTATATCTACAACTTCGACAAGTCTTCAGAGGATAAGACATATTTTGATCCACGATATTGCATTATACACTTGGATCAAAAGATAGCTCCGGGAGGCTATGCATGGGTTTTTCCAAAGGGAGAGCACAAAGTGAACATTGGTCTAGGTGTACAGCAGAAGGCATTAGACCGGCTCAATACTGAGGCTGGAATCCGTAAAGATGTCAAGAGACTTATCGACGACTACGTCAGTAATAATCCAGTCATATCTAATCCCACAATCTCCAGAGAACAAATAGACGATGGAAATACCTGGGGTACTTGGCAGGTCTCGGTCAGAAGGCAGAATGACTGCCTGGTGGCAAATGGATTCATGCTTGTGGGTGATTCAGCATGGATGCCAAAGCCACTTGATGCAGGTGGGATCGGACCTGCAATAATAGCTGCAACAATAGCTGGGCAGGATGCTGTGGAGGCCATAGAAGCAAATGATACCACACAAGTAGGATTATGGAAATACAACGTTCATTACATGAATGCGTATGGATACAAGACGGCAGGACTTGAAGTTTTTCGCAGGATGCTGCAAACACTCAGCAACGAAGACATCAACTATGGAATGAAGCATTTTTTGTCGAAGATGGATGTTGATAGTATAACAGATGGACAACATCCAGAATTTAGTTCACTTGACAAGATGTCCATGTTTGTTAGAGGTTCGTTTAATAGACGTTTAGCCGAGAGCCTTAGGTACACGGCGAACATGAATAGAAAGCTCATCGAACATTACAGAGAGTATCCCTCTGAACCACCAGCCTTTGAAAAATGGCATCAGGTGTTACTTGACTACCTTGCTCAGGCATATTCAAGGTTTCAATAAGTGCTAAAACCTTGACTAAGACGATGATCTTTCAGAGAGCTGCCTTTCAAGCTGCTGAATGGCCTTTATCATGCTTTCTCTTCTTGATTCTTCAGTTAGTAGTATTCGTACGTCTTCAATTATCATCTTTGCCACATCTAACTTCCTTCTAAGACCACTAACAAGGTTGTCATAAATAGCGAAGGGGTAAACAGAAACGTAGAGCTGCTCCACAAAATCGAACAGCCCCTTCGCTTCTTCAGCCATGCCCCTTCTAACTTTGTCATACACCATTCGCTTGATTTCTCCTATGCAATCTAGCGACCCCATGGTGTAGGCTGGACCTGACACATTAAGATCTTTTACCCCAGGAACTTCAGAATTTTCTGCTATTGACATTAATATAGATGCTTCTACATATTCCTGTTCTGGTACCATTAGATATTTTTGCAAGTCTCCTATTGAATAGTTACGGAATTCCGCGAGCATTGAATTAGCCTGCATCAATTTTTCTTTTGCATCATTTTTCATCCCGTGGTGTATGTCTACTACCGATTTGCTACACAATGAAACGATGTCCCTTGTTCCTTTGAGAATCCTCTCTCTTCTTTCCTCAGTTTCCTTGAGCTCTTGGCTTATTGTTTGTAATGAATCCTGTAATCTGTCCATTAACATGCGATTATGATTATACTAGATCCCTAAGAATTTATTGTCTTGCTATATGACAGCTGTAAAAGAACCCCACTATAATAAGTATTTTAACCTCAATCCAGATTGACGATATAAGATGAAAGATGAACCTATTACATCGGAGCAAATGTACAAGATAGAAGAGAATAGCCACCGGTTGCTTGGTATGAAGAGATTGTTAATGATGGAGAACGCAGGCAATGGAATCGCAGAGTTTATTCTTCATCGATTTGACGGTGAATTAAAACATAAAAAAATTGTCGCGATGTGCGGGAGCGGAAATAATGGCGGTGACGCTTTAGTTGCCTGTCGACACTTGGCTGCAAGCTGTATTGCTGACATTACAGTTGTCCTATTGACAACACCAAGGGAAATTCGTACTGAGGAGGCGAGGATAAACTGGAGAATTATTAGCAAAATGAAATCAGTAAAGAGAATTACAATGGGGGACCATTGGCAGATTGATTTAGGTCTAGTTATAGGATCTGAAATTAATGTCGCTGATATCATTCTTGATGGCTTGTTGGGTACTGGAGTTAAGGGGAACATTAGGGAACCATATTCCTCTACAATTGATTATATTAATCGATCCAAAGGGTACGTGCTAGCCATTGATATTCCGTCGGGACTTGATCCTAATTCTGGAAGGCCATCTAACAAATGCGTCAAGGCCAATGCTACTGTAACCCTTCATAGAATGAAAGCAGGACTAAATCTTGCCAAGGAATATACTGGCAGTGTTCATGTCAAACGAATTGGAATTCCGCCTGATGCTGAAGAAGGAGTTATCGGAATCAGAATACCTCCATGAATACTCTTGTAGTGTCTCTAGCCAACCATAACTCCTAACCCTCTGTCAGTAAAATACTCAGACTTAGTTCTGCCCTTCTGAAAGATCTAAGCCATCGTAGGGATTATCTATCTATCCTTCTCGGTTCTACGTAGTAGTTTAAGTTTAGAAGTAGGGCCATATACAGGTCAAGAAGTTGCCAGAAGACTCATCTACGATTATATACCATTGACCCTTACATCGGCTACGTGAAATGCTAACTAAAGTGGAACAACTTCAAGTTGGGCCTATGGCTAACTTTAGCTACATTATAGCTGACGATGACAATAAAGCGGCAGCTATCGTAGATCCTTCTTGGGACTTAGAAAAGGTATACACAATTCTGAGAAAAAACAAATGGCATGCTAAAATGATAATCAATACGCACAGTCATTTCGATCATGTCATTGGGAATGAACAAATTGTATCCCGAACTGGTATACCAATATTGCAACATGAACGGTCAAGCCTAAAGGGGAACGTACCTGTTTCTGATGGCGAGAAGATCAAATTAGGAAATGTTGAGATCACCGTACTGCACACACCAGGACATTCCAAGGAAAGTATTTGTTTGCTGGTAAATGACGAGTTTGTACTCACGGGGGATACCTTATTTGTGGGAGGATGTGGAAGGGTAGACCTTACAGGTGGAGATGCCAATGAGATGTATAATAGTTTGTATAATAAGATCTATCTGTTAGATGAAGAACTCATTGTCTATCCCGGCCATAATTATGGCTCATCCCCATGGTCAACTATAGCTAAAGAGAAGAAAAACAACCCAGTCCTTCAATCTCGCAGCCGAGAGGAATTCATTGCATTAGTTACCTCATAAAGCCGCCAGCCATTTCGAAATTTAGGCTCATTTTACTGTGACTGATTTTGCAAGGTTACGTGGGTAGTCGGGGTCAGCATTTTTCTTAAGTGCAAGGTAATATGCTAAGAGTTGGAGAGGGATGATCTCGACAATAGGATACAGTATGTCATCAACTACGGGTAGCTTAATGTATTGATCATAGACACTTTCTGATTTATCGGAGATCCCAATAATCTTCGCCCCTCTTGATTTAATTTCATGAACGTTAGACAGCACATCCTTAAACGTAACGTCACTCGGATTGATAACGATGACAATACTATTACCATCGATCAATGCAAGCGGCCCATGCTTTAATTCTCCGGCCGCAATTCCTTCTGCGTGTATATATGTTAATTCCTTAATCTTTAATGCACCTTCCAGTGCAATCGGATAGTGCAGAGACTTACCTAGGATGTATACATCACGAAGATCTTTTAGCAAGTCAGCGATTCTGTCGGCCTGTTCTTCCATAGCTAAAACGGATTCTATTGCCGATGCTATAGCTTGTTTTTTATTCACAAACCCAATAGAACCACTGCATAGTCTATCTGTGATCGAGTAAATGACAGAAAGCTGTCCAGTAAAACTTTTCGTAGCAGCTACCCCTACCTCAGGACCACAATTAACCGTGAGGAACGAATCACTTATCCGCGCCAGAGAAGATGTACTGATGTTAACAATGGAAAGAACCTTCGCCCCTGCTTGCTTGGCGTATTTTACTGAATTTAATACATCTGCAGTTTCACCGCTCTGAGATATAGCCAATACCACACTATCGCGGTCGATGAAATCTAGAACGTACTGAAATTCGCTAGAAATTACTGGTTCTGCGCGCATCTTTGCTTGCTTGGCCAAAACGTGCTTAGCTAGTAATGCCGAGTGATAACTTGTTCCACTTCCAGTTATATAGATATTCTTGGCATTGAGTAGGATATTGCAAAATCTGCTCAGGTCTGCTTCATTTTGGTTCATACCTTGCAATATGCTCTTCCTCTGTTCGTGAATCTCCTTCAAGGTATGGTGTGCATATGCACCTTTGTCTGCTGCTCCTAATTCCCAAGCAACCTGAGTGACACAACGTCTAACAGTGTATCCACTTGAATCATACAAATGAAGCTTCTCTCCAGTAATGAAGGCGATATCTCTGTTTTCCAAGAAAACTGCCTTGTCGGTGTATTGAAGAAATCCTAGAACATCACTTGAGATGAAATATCCGTCGCGAGGCAATCCTATGATGAGAGGTTCATCGCATCTGCTTCCACAGACTGACCCATCGCCAAAGATAGCAACAAAGGCATACGATCCTTCCAACTTTCCACAAACTTTTACAGTTGCCTCTACTTTATCCTGCACTTCAGAAAGTGACTCTTCGAGAAGGTGGGCTATAACCTCGCTGTCTGTTTCGCTTTTAAAATTGTGTCCGGAGGCTTGCAGCTCTTTCATTAACTCATTATAATTTTCGATTATTCCATTATGAACCACTGCAATTTCAGTTGTACATGCTTCATGTGGATGAGCATTAACATCAGTAATTCCGCCGTGCGTAGCCCATCGGGTATGACCTATCCCTACCTGTCCCGGCATCATCTGAAAACCAAGTGACTTGCTAACCTGTGCCACATTTCCCACACCCTTTTTGACAAGAATATTTCCATTATTCAGCGTGGCTATTCCCACACTGTCGTAGCCCCTATACTCCATCTTGCGCAAGCTTTCAACAAGCAACGGAGCCGCAGATGACTTTCCTTTGTACCCAATAATTGAGCACACGGTAATTATATCGGCCTTTCTGTCTTAAAAGATTTATCGAAGAGTTAAACCAACATAAATCCTGTAATTTGCTATCTCTTTAGATTTAACACTCTCAAACAGAATAAAACAACGTTACCACCAGCGTGTAGATATTTCGATCGGGTAATAATAGATACCGAAATCTTACTCGATAGAGCTGTTAGTCAGGCCCAGGTCTGGATACTATGATATTCTGATCAATGAGGATATTGGGCTCCTCGTTCCTTCTAACTAGGTACCCAGGCAAATTTACTGTACGACCCCCTATGGAGACATGGCAGTGGGAGACTAATTGTCTTGCTTGAGTAGCTGACTTGGAGCCAATCTTTCTCATAACCAGCGTTTGAAGCCTTCTTTCGAGTATGTTTTCAATTTTTAGATTTAGTACATCGTCAAGGGTTGCTGATTGTTCCACAAGCGCAAATCTATTAAGAAAACCGAGCAACTTGATCTCTTTTTCCCGCCTCATGTCTGTAGGTACAGCTAATAATTCCCTTGCTTGGTTTCTAATTCGTGCAATTTTCGATTGGGCTTTCCATAGCTCACCTTTATTTCTTAATCCGTATGTGCCTAAAAGGTATAGTTCAGCATTAAGCTGGTCCGCTGTCCAGATTCTGCGAGGTCTGTGAAAAGTTTTTTTTGGTTTACGTGGATCACCCAATGCACTTCATATCCTCTTTATGTGCCTGGTGAAGACTGAGCATCCTCAGCTGGCTTAGGTTGTGCTGTTTCCGATACCGGCTGCTTAGGCTGGGTCGTAGCCGCAGTCGGAAAAGCTTTTCCTGTCTTTTTGACGCCTACTGCTCCACCACGTCTTCCAGTAGTTCTTGTGCATTGCCCTCTAACCCTGAGCCCGAACATATGTCGATATCCCCTCCAGCTCATTACCGACTTTTCTCTCTCGATATCGCCCGAAACAGTGAATTCCAATTCGGACGTTATGAGATGGCTATTCCTTCCAGTATCCATGTCCTTACGCCGATTAAGGTACCAACTTGGTATTCCTGTGTGCGAAGGATTCCTAATTGCTGTTTCTAATTCGGTTATTTCTTTGTCTGTCAAAAATCCTATTCTTAGGCTAGGATTAACGTTAAGGGACTGAAGTATTACCTGTGCAAGGTTGTAGCCCACCCCCCGTATTTCACTTAGGGCTACGACAATTTTTTTGCTACCTTCAATATCTTTACCAGCAATTCTTATAATATGCTTGTACTCGGTTACTGACAATTGACTGTTTTATGGCATCTATATTCCGCCATAAAAACTATACCTAGCTGAGAGCATTATCAGGTTTTTTGACCTTTGAACCGTGCAATGCTTAAATGCGTGATGTACCGGAAAGTCCGATGACCAATGACGACGCTAGCGTTCGAGCGGATGGTTACCAATTCGTACGAAATGTCTCCTAAATATGACGAGTTAATCCCTGGTGTTCCGCTAGATTACAAAGACATTAAAACACTGGGCCAACTCCTTGAAATTAATTACAAGCACGCATCTGTCGAGGAGCAATTACGCGGAAATCTTGTGCTTAAAATGAAGCTCGGAAAGGAGATTTACAAGGGGATTATAGGCTATAAGGAATACGTTATTCCTGCTATCAATAGGGCAATTCTATCAGGTCATGAAATTCTCTTTGTTGGACAGATAGGACAGGCCAAGACTAAGCTAGCTGAGTCTATCGCTAATAATCTTCTATCTCCAATACCTGTTGTTCGCGGAAGCACAACGAATGATATACCTACAACAATACCTAAGGAAGATATGATCAGTCTTCTGAACGATACAGATCCTGAACGCAGCTCTCCAGAATTCGTTGTGTCACCAGAATGTGAAGATACAATCAGAAATAACAGATTGGAAACGAGAATCGACTGGAAGGAAGGATCGGATCGATATCGTTACGTGCTTGCCACACCAGATATATCTGTGAAGGATCTTGTGGGGCAGATAGATGCAATTAAGATCGCAAAGAAGGGGGTTGAACTTTACAGTATTGAATCTTATTCACCAGGACAGATATTGCAAGTGAGGCATGGCGTCCTTTGCATTGACGAACTCCCTGTACTTGATTCTCGCAAACAAGTCGCTCTTCTAAGCGTTTTGCAAGAAGGAAAATTCACAACTGGTCCATACCCCGTTGTATTTAGACCGAATGTTAAGCTTGTGGCAACTGCAAATCCTGTAGATTACACACACTCGGGAAAAATTATAGAACCGCTATTTGATAGGCTAAGGAGCCATGTAGATACTCATTATCCTACCAATGCCATCGACGAAATGCTAATCATAGTTCAGGAGTCGCGCATAAGCCGAAAAAGTTTAGTTTTTCTTCCTATATTTATTGTAAGGACTATAGCTCGGATAACGCAACTAGCCAGAGAACATCCTGAAATAGAACATAGTAAGGGTATAAGTGTGAGAATGGCAATCCATTCGATGGAGATCTTGAGCTCCGAAGCCGAACGAACAAGGGCATTACAAAACAATATAAAGCCAGTACCAAGGTTTTGCGATCTAGGTTGCATTCGTCAGGCCAGTAAATTTGAATTGTCTGAAATGGATGACAATCGCCAAAATAGAAATAGGATATTAGAATCAATAATAGAAAATGCCATTAAGGAAGTTTCAACAGCTTATGTGCAACATCTCCCCGCCGATCTTATTACAAGAATTAAGGAAGATTTTGAAGGCAATAAATCATTTATTGTTTCGCAGAATAGTTTAGGCCAGGGTCAAAATGAAAAAATGGGTTACGCGTCTCAGCTCAGTGAGTTTCCGGCTTTAAGAGGTTTAGTAGGCCAAACGCTAGAAAAAGTAAAACAGGAAAGTCGGGAGTTTGCTGAAATCTCCGAACCGTACGAGATCGATGTTAGCCGAGTACAAGTAACTGAAGATACGAACGGAGAGCTTGGAGCATCTGTAATCGAATTAGTGCTAGAGGGTCTTAGATGGATAGATCCCCCATTACTAGAAAAGAAGCTGAATGGATATTCTGCAAAACCAATATAGCTGTAAAAGCAGAAATAATATGTTGGATGAGATCCGATACCTTCTCGCTAGCAGCGCCCGGGACAATTCTATCCGCAGGAACGTACAACCTAGGGCTAGCATCAAAAAGGAAGAGTTGGACAGATATCTAAAGCTGGTGGGAAGAGAAATTTTGAGGGAACGTACACCAGATCTTCGGGAACTAGCTCAGAACCTGGAGAATATAGAACTTCCAGGAAAATATTCCGTTGCAGATGAAAGCTTAACTCCATCACAGCCACAGAATCACATTCCGACCATAGGACCTATCTCAAATATCAAGGTTTCAGGTGCCTCAATAGTTACGGAGCTGATCGAAAGGGGTTACCTAAAAGATTCCCAGAAATGGCTTACACGTAAAGGCTTTTCCTCTATCGGAAGGAAAATCTTAATGGATATTATGGACCGCTTGACATCTGGAGAATATGGATTACATGAAACCTTGGTTGAAGGCGTGGGCTCGGTAGTGCTAGATTCGACCAAGAAGTTTGATTACGGTAACGATTTTAGAATGATGAATGTTCCAAAATCAATGTTAAATGCTCTCCAAAGAAATGCAAAAGGAAACCAACAGGTTCAACTTCCGTTACAGATCAGTATCGATGACTTCGAAGAGTATGAGATGAGCCATGATGTAAGAATTTCTGTAGTGTACTGTATCGATCTTAGCTCCACTATGCGATACTCATCAATGTATGGTGACCTGAGCAGAATAGAGGCGGCAAAAAAAGCTCTTTGGAGCCTCTTCATTTTTAACACGAGATTCTTTCCTTCTGACTCGATCTATGTGGTAGGATTTGGAGCTTTAGCCTCACAGGTGTCCCCCTATGATATCCCCTACCTTAGAACCTTTGAGCCAGGAGGGGACTTTATGCATTACACGAACTATCAGTCTGCACTTAGATTGAGTTCAAAAATCTTAACCAGGGATGGCTCCTCAAATAAACGTATAGTGTTGATTACTGATGGGCATCCGAGTGCTTGCTTTATAGATAATAGAAAGGATTACGACGATCTAATTTCTCTTCGACCGTATTCACATTTTTATAGCCCTGACATAGATAACATTCAGAGAGTTAATTACGGTCAGAGTCTAGAATTGGATGTTCATTTTGGAAAACCTGTGTACCTATGCTATCGCTATCGGCAAGTTGACGAATATATTGGTAAGAGGACCATAATCGAGGCGAAGAAATGTCGAAAGAACAATATACAAATTGACACATTAATGATAAGTGAGGAAGATTCATTACTTACTTATGTTAATCAAATGGAAAAGGCCGTAAGAGGTAAGTCATATTACATAAATCCAGGAAATATTGACAAAGTATTGTTAACTGATTACCTCAAAAACAGGCGCGCCACCGTAAGATCTTAGAAATGCCGGAAACCTACCTTTGCTTGTATTGGCTTTTATTACTATGGGTATCCAACAAGTAGTATGCAATATGGCAGAGACATACCTTGACTGGAACAATTCTTTGGATGTGTTGACAAGAGCCTATAATACAGGCCTATTCACCATTATAATAGGACCGAAGGGTACGGGCAAGACTTCACTCGTGCGGCAATTCGCCTCCATTGCGAATAAAGAATTGCAATCAGTAAATTTTAGCTTACGAACAAGGGAGTCACATCTAATCGGAAGCAAGACTTTGGACAAAGGCGAGATTAGTTTTGTGGAGGGCATTTTAGTGAAATCAATGCGGAATGGAGGCCTACTCTATCTTGACGAGCTAAATGCAGCAGAAGCAGATGTATTGCTTAGATTGGATGAAGCTCTGGACGATAGGAGACAACTAGTACTCAAGGAGGCGGATGGCCAGGTGATTACCGCTAGGGAAGACTGGTCCGTAGTAGCTACAATAAATCCTCTTTCTCACGTTGGTACTAAGGAACTCCCACCCCAATTATTGAGTAGATTCCCTGTTCGAATTAGACTAGAATACCCTCCAGAAAATGTGGAGCTGGATATTATAAAGAAACACGTTAGCCATATCCAAGATTCAAAACTAGATGACGTAAAACGAGGTATCAAGCTTGCGCGGAGTCTAAGAGACGCGGCTGCGGTAGAGGAGCTTTATTACAGCCCTAGTTTAAGGGAGACCATAGCCTTTACAAAACTTCTAAACACTGATATTACTGCCAAGAGAGGGGCCGAAATTGTTTTTGCAAATACGTATGATCAGTGGGGGGAAGTCGAATTCCAAAAGGTCATGGATATGATAACGTCAATCTTTGGTGATTAATATTTTACCCTTATTCTTGCGCAACGAAGTTCTTCTAGATATAGCGACTTTCTTGGCCAGAAGATGGAGTGACAACTCGAATGCTCAAGTAGCTATAAGGAACCAAAAAGTGCCAATTACTAGACCCGATCGAGGTAAGATAACAATGCCAGGGCCAGATCACTTTCTTGGAACTGACTTTCAAAGATATAGACAGTGGCGTGTGATGCTATGGTACGAGGCCATGAGACTAAAATATTGCACTAAAGTAATGAGCTATGACCACATTTTCGGATTTCTGTTAAACACCCTTGAGACCAAGAGATCAGAAATTCTAGGTCTGAGGTCTTGGAAAGGAATGGAAAAAGAAATCGTATTTAGCGAAGGGATTTCCTGGCAATCAAAACCACTCTTGAATTCGCTGTATGGGAAGCATAAAATTGCGGAAGCATTTTCTCAGTATTTCTTAACTGATTCATTGAAGGGCGAACTGTTTGGTAATGAAATTTACAGGGTGCAGAGAGGAGCAGAACTGGCTAAAAAGATCTTGGATGATGCTTTAGCCAACAATCAAGACACAGACTCGATTGAACGACGCATACCCGAGCTACTACGGGTTCTAGAGCTGGATTCATTGGCCTCATTTCCCATCATTTCTCCAGCCAGCAGGGTCGGCTTTGGCAGATCTGTAGATAATAAAGGCCTGCTCGCAGAGATCGAAAAATTCGTCAAACAAAGACATCTAGATCAGGCACATACGGAGAAAAAGTCAAAAGAGATCATCGAAGGGCATGAAGTTATGTCAGAGTTCAATGCCCTGGTCAAAGAAAGTAAACGGAGTCAGAATAAGGGATATGAAGGAACTGAAAACCTTGGATTAAGCGTCCCAAAAGATATAGACTCTGATGAAAGTCAGATCTACAACCTTGACCTAATTCAGAAGACTAAAGCAAAATTTAAGCACTGGAAGACTGGTTGGATAGAAAGACACGAGGAAAGTGGAGAGGAATTCGACTCCGACATTTTTGTAGAGAAGCTTTCAAAGACCTTTATTACTGATTTCAAGCTGTCATTTAGGTCTAAAGTTGCCGTTATCTTGGATCATTCAAGTAGCATAGAAGAATCTGAGCTGGACTACAAACGCGCCACTGTAGCACTTTGTGAAGCTTTACAATTTCTGAAAATAAGATTTGGCGTGTACGCTTTTAGTACAGATTCCGGACAAGTCAGATGCTGGATCATAAAACCTCCGAATGCATATTGGACGAGAATATATGCACGAAGGCTAGCACAAGTCAAGGCTTTAGGAGGTACTCCTTTGGCCGAGATCTATGCCTTGTTAGAACCTATGTTAAAAGCATTCAGGCCAGATATCGTTGCGACTCTCACGGATGGCGAACCTTCTGACTATGATGCCGTGAGGCGGATGGTCCTTATGTACCGTAGGACAGGTATACGGATGGCAGCACTAGGCCTTGGAAGAACAGTGAAGGCCGCAGTCAACATTAGTCAAAATTTGCAGTACCTCGAATATGAGAAAAGCTTGGCAGTTAGCAAGCTTGAGGATATTCCAAAGAAAGTAATCAAATTGATGCAGTACTAGAAAACTAGGTCGGGGTTCATATCTCTCACTTTACTCCAATCTGAGATAAAGCTGCTCAGGCCCTTATCGGTTAGCGGGTGCATAAGCATTTTTTGTAGTATATCTGGGGGAAGGGTAACTATGTCGGCGCCGCACTTGCCTGCCTCGATTACATGGAGAGGATGTCGGACACTAGCTACTAGAATTTCCGTTTCAAATTTGTAGTTGTTGTAGATCTGTGTTATCTCTCTGATAATATTAATACCGTCTTGGCCACTATCATCGAGTCTGCCTATGAAAGGACTAATGTACGATGCACCTGCCTTTGCTGCTAGTATTGCTTGGTTACTAGAGAAGACAAGTGTCACATTAGTTGGTATTCCGTCTCGTTTGAGCCCTTTGACGGCCTTTAATCCAGCCGGGGTCATAGGAACCTTCACAACCACATTTTGTCCGTATTTTTTTAGACTGTGGGCCTCGTCCATCATTTCTTCATAATCGGTACCTATAACCTCCAGGCTTACTGGGCCGTCTATGATTCTTACAATTTCGTTCATTATTAGTCTGGGATCTCCTTTCTCTTTTGATAGGAGAGTCGGATTCGTTGTTACACCGTCAAGAACACCCATATCATTGAATCTCTTTATACTTTCAATGTTCGCACTATCCAAGAAAATCTTCATTTTAAACTTTTCCTCGTGTCGACCACCGCCTTCGCTATGTCAGCTGAGGCCAGACCATACTTAACTAATAGTTTTTCTATTTCATCATCCCTTGCAGATTCTCCAAAAGTATCCCTAACTCCAATCCTCTTCACTGGAACAGGGTACCGTTCACTGCAGGACTCGGATACTGCGGAACCTAACCCACCAATAATATTGTGTTCTTCTGCAGTAACTATGGCGCCGGTACGCTTTGCAGCACCAACAATCATGTTGTGGTCTATAGGCTTTATAGAGAACATGTCTATAACTTGGCACGAAATACCTTCATTATCCTTCAATAGCTTTGCTGCCTCAATCGATCTTTGTACCATCAACCCACAGCAGATTATCGTAGCGTCGTTACCATCCATTAACAAGTTCCCTTTGCCTATAGTAAATTCCGTGTTTTCATCCGAATATATTATATCGTTTGAAGGCCTAGCTAGTCTCATATAAAATGGGCCCTCAGAATGCGCAACTAGCTTCGTAAGATATTTTACCGTTACAGCGTCTCCAGGGGCAACAACTTTCATATTTGGTATTGATCTCATAACAGAAAAGTCCTCAGTTTGCTGGTGGGACGCACCATCGGCTCCAACGGTTAAGCCTGCGTGGGAAACAACCAATTTTACATTCAAATTAGGATAACATATTGCGTTGCGAATCTGGTCTAGGCATCTACCCGGCAGGAAGGCCGCGTAGGTACTTGCAAACACTAGTTTGCCCGCAATCGCAAGACCAGCCGCTACGGATACGAGATTAGCTTCGGCTATTCCAAGATTGAACAGCCTATCAGGGTATCTATCGCCAAATTTTTTAGTTTTTAGAGACTCTGTTGTATCTGCACCGACACATACTAGATTCGGAATTTCTTCTCCCAATTCTGCCAATGCCTCCCCATATGCTCCTCTCATGTCCGCTGTCTTTTTCAGTTTACTTAATTGCATTTAATTCCTCTTCTATTCCAAGCTCATTTGCTAGTGGGATTAATATGTGTCGGCGTGCCTTAATCCAATCTCGTCTTATGTCCAAGCTGGTTGATTTAGAAAGTAATCTCTTTTCTAAAGCAACGTTAGCCTTATGCTTCAACTGTATTATCGCACCATTTATATCAGAACTGCCGTAGACGGCATTGCCAGCCACAAAAATTTTAGCGCCTGCCTCATAGACTTGTTGAAGTGTCCTTGAATCGATACCACCATCTGCTTCAATGTACCCCTTAAATCCATGATCTTTAAGCTTCCTGTTTAATAGATCCATCTTTCGTACCATTCCTGGCAAAAATTGTTGTCCAGGAAAGCCAGGATTTACAGACATCAGTATAACTACATCAACTTTTTCTAAATGAAAGTAGAACCATGGAGGCAATTCTGTGGGCGGATTAATCGCTAACCCTGGGCTTATGCCATTTTGAAGCAGTTTTTCTGCTATTTCAACGAATTCTTCTTCACTGCATGTTTCGGCATGGACTGTGATTACGTCACATCGTGCATCTATAAACTCGTCAATATGCCTTATGGGCTTTTCGATCATAAGATGAGCATCGAATGGTAGGCTCGAAACATGTCTTAATTTCTTTAAAGTCTCTGCATCTAGGGTAGTATTGTTCACGAATTTTCCATCCATAATATCGATGTGTATCATGTCTGCTCCCCCACGCTCTGCTTTTCTTATCTTATCTTCATAGTTCCCTGGCTCACCTGCTATGATAGACGGGGCTATCAAACACTCGTTTTCAAGTTCTTCTAACAGCAAGGGGGTATGTTTTCTTGGAGGAGCCTTCCCGTGCCATTGAGGACTGTTATTCATATGCTTGATTCCATAACCTTTTATCGTGTTTGCGATAATTATACTAGGTCTATCTTTAACTTGGCTCGTTTTATTAAGTGCGTCTATTATCTCTTCTACATTGTGACCCTTAATCTCCTCTATATTCCAGTTGAAGGCAGCCCACTTATCCCTTACAGGATCCAGCGGCATTATATCTTCAGTAAAACCGTCTTGCTGTATTCGGTTCCTATCCATGATTACCGTAATGTTGTCTAATCTGAACTTCGACGCGGCCATAGCTGCTTCCCAAACCTGCCCTTCGTTAGACTCTCCATCTCCCACTAAAACGTAGACACGGTTCCTTATTCCATCCATTTTGCTAGCTAAAGCGATACCAACTGCAATTGAAAGTCCTATTCCCTCAGACCCACCAGAGTACTCTATCCCCGGTACGCTTTGATCCTTTTGATATAAGCTATAACGGACGGGGTGCCCCTGAAGACGTGAACCAAGCTTGCGTAAGGAGTTCATCTCATATGTAGGAAAATAGCCGGCAATGGAGAGCGTTGCATAGTATCCTGGAGCAGAGTGCGCCTTGGAATTTACGAAGTAATCTCTCTCGGGCCATTCAGGGGAGCGAGGATTGTGTTTCATCATCCTAAAATAAAGGGAACCCATTATCTCAGCAGCAGAGAAGGAGGCTCCAGGGTGTCCTGAACCAGCTTCAGCGATTCCTATAATTGCTAACATTCGTATATGCTTGATTTTACTCCTTAGATTCAAGTACCGCATCCTAAGGCTCATTTCAAGATATTGCACCAATAAAATTGTGCATGTGCATATAGCAAATCATTACAAAAAATTTTGTATTATCCAACTTAAAAAGATATATCTCAAGCTCTAGGAAAGAGATATGACAATAGTTCATTAACCTCAGTAACTTACGTCTAATATGGTCGAAATCGTCGTCGAGAGTCCAGAGTTTGACCGAACCCCAACACGCCTCCTAGTCATTGGGATCTTTGAAGATAAGGAATACAAACGATATTCCACATTTCTAGATTCTCAGGCCGAAAAGGCTTTAGAAGAGCTAATTTCAGGAAAGGGATTTACGGGAAAAATTGGAACAAGTTTGTTGTTACCGCTAATAGGTAATACCAGAACAAAAAGAATCCTATTAATGGGACTTGGCGAAAAACAAAAGTTCACAAGGGAATCTGCCAGAATTATGGCAGGAAGGTCTGCTTTGAAGTCAAAAGAGATGAACGAACAAAATTTCTCCATTTTATCCTTTATGGATTCTGACGAAGGTGATCTTGAAGCAATCGCTGAGGGAATTTTCTTAGCTCTGTACAACTTTGATAAGTACAAAAGTGGCTCGGAGGTAGATAACAGTGAGATTAAGAGAGTTAAATTGCTTGTTAGTAAGATTGAGAGAGCAAATACTGAAAAGCTGCATGCAAAGATTGTAAAAGTTAAAGCCATTACTGAAGCGGTAAATTTCGCTCGTGACCTAGGTAATCTACCACCCAATGACTGCTCTCCAGCCCAGATGGTAACTCATGGATTAGCCATGGCGGGTCCTCGCGGCCTGAAGGCAACGATTATTGAGCAAGATCAGATGGAATCTCTAGGATTGAATGGAATACTATCGGTAGGGAAAGGGAGCAGCAATATTCCTAAAATGCTTATTCTTGAACATGAAGGTCCACCCTCTGTTGAGAGGCCATATTTGTTGGTAGGAAAGGCAGTTACGTTTGATACAGGAGGAATTTCCCTGAAACCTGGAGAAAGGATGGATGAAATGAAGTTTGATAAATGTGGGGGTGGCACAGTTCTAGGCATCATGAGGGCGGTTAGTGACCTTAACCTTCCGATAAGGGTGGTGGGCATTGTACCCTGTGTAGAGAATATGCCTTCTAGTAGTTCTTACCGACCAGGTGATATAATAAGAATGTATAACGGTATGACAGTAGAAGTTTTAAATACTGATGCTGAAGGTAGGATAATTCTTGCTGACGCGATAGCTTACGGTGTAAAAACCTATAGGCCTAGGCTGATAATGGATCTGGCGACACTGACTGGAGCAAGTATCATCGCCCTAGGTGCTAACGTGGCGGCAATGTTGGGTACAGACGATAAGATTAAGACCCGGTTGAAAGTGTTGTCCGAAGAAACAGGAGAAAAGATGTGGGAGCTACCTCTTTGGGACGAGTTTCATGATCAGATAAAGAGTCAATTTGCAGACGTCAAGAATGTAGGTGGGAGGGCAGCGGGAGCAATAACGGCTGCGGCATTTCTTTCGAATTTCACGGATAAAGTTCCCTGGGTTCACCTAGATATTGCTGGAACAGCTTGGACGCAGGAGGGGACATTGGATAAGGCCTATAACCCAAAGGGGGCTACGGGTTTTGGGTTGCGCACTATAATAAGATTCCTAGCTGAAGAGCAGAAATAACAGCTCATAACTGTTAGTTTGACTTTATACGCCGGCACTGCCGTCTCCCGACCGCTCACGCAGGTCAGTAACACAACAGCGATAGCAGGTTTGACTTCCGGGTTCGGAATGGGTCCGGGTCGCACCCTGCCTCTATGACCGGCTAAAAAACACTCAACAAAGGAGCCATTTTAATCTTGTCGAAGTGTGAATACATGCGTCTTTAGTCAGCCATCAGTTAATACATGGTAACACATAAGCTATATAACGTATTATCGGTGAAACTGTCTAAGATTGGTTCAGAATCTAGAGAAGACACACAGAGTCGCGGTTCTTGATGAGGACCTGTGTCAGCCACGCAAATGCGGCTTGGAATGCATAATCTACTGCCCTGTAAATAAAACTGGCGGAGAATGTATAATACAAAGAGAGGCTGATGGGAAAGCAGTTATATCGGAAGAATTATGCACAGGATGTGGAATATGTGTCAAGAAATGTCCATTTGATGCCATAGTGATAGTAAATCTTGCAAAGGAACTTGGTGACGACAAAATGCATCAATTTGGAATCAACTCATTTCGATTGTATCGTCTTCCTACACCTAAAAAAGGCTCGGTAGTAGGATTACTTGGTAAGAATGGAATTGGCAAATCGACCATAGTTAATATTCTGTCTGGCAATATCATTCCGAACTTTGGTAAATACAATAGAGAGTTATCTTCCGAAGAAATCATTGAGGGATTCCAAGGTACAGAACTAAAACCTCATTTCGAAAAGATCCTAAGCGGTACCATTCGCGCGTCTATCAAACCACAAATGGTATCCATGATTCCTAAGGCATTTAAAGGCACAGCTAAACAGCTCCTCGATAAATATGACGAAGGGAGTGAATCGGATGCCATAATTTCGCAATTGGGATTGAAACGTTCCCTCAATAGAAATCTTACTGAACTCAGTGGTGGTGAACTGCAAAGGCTGGCCGTTGCAGTAGCTGCAGTAAAGGATGCAGATTATTATTTTTTTGATGAACCATCGTCATACAATGACGTTTATCAGAGGCTTGCAGTTGCTAGAGTCATCCGTAATCTCGCTACTAAAGGACGAAGTGTAATGGTAGTGGAGCACGATATAGGGTTATTAGACTATCTATCAGATTATATTCATGTTCTATATGGCGAACCCGGTGCGTACGGAATTGTTTCAACGCTACTTGGCACTAAGCTTGGAATTAATAGTTTTCTTGAGGGCTTTCTTCACTCTGAAAACATAAGATTTCGGGATAAGAGCTATACTTTTGACATAAGCGGCTCAGGTGATGAACAAATTCCCGAAGAAATTATGGCTGAATATTCAGATCTCAGAAAATCATTCTCTTCATTTTCTCTTGCGGTATCAGCTGGTCGTATAAGGAAAGGCGAAATTGTGGGAGTCCTAGGTGCTAATGCACTTGGTAAAACGACCTTTATGAAGATCCTAGCGGGAGTAGATAGACCCGACGAGGGACATATTATACATGGAGCTACAGTTTCGTATAAGCCTCAATATCTAAATAACGAGTACGACTCAAGCGTCATCTCCCTACTTTCAACAGCACATCAGAGTTTTATAGAAGGTTCTCCTGTTGAGCAAGAGATAATTTTACCGCTTGGAGTTAAGAGACTTTACGAAAAAACTGTAAGGAATCTTAGCGGAGGAGAACTACAGAAAGTGGCTGTTTCCTCTTGTCTACTTCGGGAAGCGGATCTGTACGCACTAGATGAACCCTCCGCTTTCCTTGACATTGAAGACAGGGTCGCACTTGCAAAGTTCTTGCACCGATTTGTTAGAGGTAGAGGAAAAGCTGCAGTTGTCATTGACCATGACATCCAACTGCTGGACCTACTATCAGATTCCCTAGTCTCTTTCCATGGTGAGCCCGGGCTAACCGGTCTCGCAGGTCAACCGGTAAAAAAGGAAAAAGCTATGAATGAATTCCTTGAGACTCTTTCCATAACCTATAGAAGGGACGAAACCTCTGGGAGGCCGCGTATTAACAAAGAAGGTGGAAGACTAGACAGACTACAGAAAGAGTCTGGTCGATACTACTATCTAGAAAAATAGAGCAGTCCGGGCATGCCTAACCGATTGAAGGCATTACTTGGTGACATATTGGAACAAGGAGAGCGACGTACGGTAATGTCTTCATATGATGTTATAGGCGATATTATAGTAGTGAAAATACCTGACTCACTATTACACAAGAAGTATGCTATCGGCAAACGGCTGCTTGATTGTACGAGGTCTGCCAAAAGCGTATTTATGCAGACTTCATCTGTTGAAGGGGAATTCAGGCTTCGAAAGCTGGAGTTGCTCGCGGGTGCCAACCGAACGCTTACCGAGTATCACGAACATGGGTGTCGGTTTAAAGTAGATATTAGGGAGGTATATTTTTCGCCACGCTTGGCTACTGAGAGGCTTAGGATAGCTCAAAGTGTACGCGACGGTGAGCTTATAACGAATATGTTTGCAGGGGTTGGTACCTTTTCAATACTGATAGCTAAACGGAATCCCAGCTCAAGAATATTTAGTATCGATTCTAACCCGATAGCAAGTGTGTTGTGTCTTATAAACTCTAGGCTAAATGGAGTTCAGGATCGAGTCTATCCAATTTGTGGTGATGCGAGGTATGTCGCAAGCAGCAAGTTGCTCGGACTTTCACATCGCGTATTGATGCCCCTTCCCGAGAAAGCTAAGGAATTTGTCCAAGCAGGAATTGCATGCGTTAGAGCTGACGGGGGGGTTGTTCACTATTTTATGAATGTCAGAGCTCTTAACAAGAAGGAAGCAATTACTGAGGGGAAATTACAGGTAACGGAGGCGTTCCGACAGTATTACCACATTGTAAATATGACTCGGGTTGTAAGAGAAGTTGGGCCAAGGTACTATCAAACCGTTTCAGATGTATTAGTTGCTAGTCGATAAAATCCCAGGTCATGTTTCTTGTGCCCTAGCCATTGTAAATCCAATCCAAGCCATGACCGCCGCTAAGGCGGCTACGGCTACAAGTACAGTAATTTGCATGATGAACAGTCCCCATTGAGAAGAGAGCAAAAAATATGAATAAACCAAGAACAGGAATATCGAAAGAGCCAGTATTGATAGCCCTGTAGCCCTGCTTGCTTTGCCGCGGGGTTTCATTCTCACTGACCGAATTCAAAGGCCATGAGGAATGCATCCTCTCCGTCACGGTAGTATGAATGTAACCTTGATTTTATAAGAAAGCCGATGCTCTGATACATTCTTATAGCAAGGTCATTACTAACTCTAACCTCCAAATATATTTCGTCAGTCTTTCTGCTTGCTAGACCATTCATTGCTTCCACCAACAGTGATCTACCTACACCCTTCCCTCGATGTTCTTGCAGAACAGCCACTGAGACTACGTGACCCTTTTTTACAAAGCCTAACCTGCGAAAATTCGAAAAACCAAATTCAATCTTGCACATTATATATCCTACAACTTTTTGGTTTGTTTCGGCAACAATGAAGGATTCTGGCAATTCTTTCAATATCGATTCGAAGAAATAATCTGAATAGTGTTCAGGAAGAGAAACGGCGTTTATCTCTACCACTGAAGGAAGATCGGAAGCGTCAGAGTGTCTAATCACACAATCACCGACCTTTCTTAGTGCTGATTGCAATCTGACAAATGATGAACCAAACAAATTATTTAATCTTATCAAGACCTGACGATCTCGAACAACAATTTGTATCATTCGAGGAGATTACTATTGGCTTAGCTAACAAACCGTCCTCTATTTGGACACAGAGAATAATGCTACTCTTATGTTCTCAATCGCATGATACTGCTCATCACTATCCCGATTACCAAACCGAGAAGAAAACCCCCAATAATATCAGTGAGGTAGTATTGCAGTAGATACAATCTCGAAAACGCCATTAAGAACACGTATGAGAACATTAGGTAAGGTGCGAACCTCGACTTATTAAGAAATTTCAATTCAACTATATACGCAAAGCATGTTACGATTGCGATTTGGCTGGCTGGATACGACAGGTTATTAGCTAGGGGGGAAATAGTTTCTTCTTCTATGAGCGGATCTAGGGCAGTAACGCTAGGTGAGTTTATTGACGGAGTATCTCGGCCAACAAGCATCTTGATATACATAGATAAAATTACTAATATTAAAATACAAGTGAGAAAGACTACTCCAGCCCTTCGAGTTCGCTTTATAATTGTAAGTGCTACTGCGAGGAGCAATAATGTTGAAGTGTCCCCTAGAAATGACAGACTGATCACGAGCATGTCTAAACCGGTCCTTCCATGAATAACTATAATAGCAGATGACACTAGGTCATCAGGAAGTGAGGTTGTTCCTACGGCCACCAATATAGAAAGAGCCACTAATATAGATACCAACAAGTAGACGCGTCGGGACCGAACTTCAGCCCAACCAATATACACGGATCTACTTGACAATAGAAGACATGATATTGTTTAATCTTAAATACCGTTCCGCCGGGACTTTACTTTTACAATCAATTAAAGGGATTTAGAATCATTTTGAAGTATTCTTGCTGACTCTGGATCCTCGGAGTCAGCAAAATACTTTACCATTCCCACCTTCATGACTTTAAGCGCCAATAAAGCGCACTTTATTCTAGCAGGACCGAGGTTTGTAAGCCCTATGTTTTCAAGGATATCTGCCTTAGCTATGTCCCTTATGGACGTGATCGGCTTGTTGATAACCATTTCGGTAAGCATTGATGCACTAGCTTGGCTTATGGCACATCCCCTGCCTTCGAATTTAACATCGGTTATCTTATCTTCCTGTATTTTCATATGGATATCTATCTCATCACCACAGAGAGGATTGCTATCATGAGCGCTAATGTCAGCTCCTGGTAGTTTTCCCTTATTCCGTGGATTTCTATAATGATCTAATATAATTTCTCGATAAATGTCATCACTCATATCTTGAACAGTCTCCGTGCGTCGCAGATGGCCTGTACAAATAAGTCTATTTCCTCTTTGCTATTATAAATATAAAAACTTACCCTCGAAGTAGCAGAAACATCAAGCTTTCGCATCAATACTTGAGCACAATGGTGACCGGACCGAATCGCAATGCCTCGATCATCCATGATAGTAGCCAAATCATGTGGATGTATAGAGCCGACGTTAAATGCTATGACCCCCCCACGAGCTGAGGACTGCGATGGGCCATAGATCGTTATATCCTGAATATCTTTCATCCTCTTCATAGCATAATCCACAAGGCTAAGCTCGTGTGTTCTAATAGTAGACATACCTATTCGATTAAGATAATCTATGGATGCTCCAAAGCCTACAATATCTGCGATATTTGGTGTACCGGCTTCGAACTTGAAAGGTAGCTCATTATAGGAAGTGTAGTATTTATCTACTTCCTTAATCATGTCCCCGCCGCTTAAGAATGGGCTCATCCCCCCCAATATCTCCTTTTTTACATACAGCACCCCTACTCCGGTTGGACCCAGCATCTTGTGAGCAGAGAAGGCCATAAATTCACAATCCATTTCCTGAACATCTACCTTGAAATGAGGCACTGATTGCGCTCCGTCAACAAGAACGGCGGCACCCTTTTCATGGGCCATCTTTATAATTCTATTTATTGGTGAAATAGTTCCGAGAACATTTGACATCTGACTTATTGAGACAAGTTTAGCTCTATTCCGATTCAATAGCTCTTCGTAGAAGGCAAGATCCAGATAACCATCTTCGTCTACAGTTACATACTCTAGCTTGCAATTCCTTTTTTGAGCCAGAATTTGCCACGGAACTATATTACTGTGATGCTCAAGCTCTGTCAGTATTATGCAATCACCACTACCAATATTCTCAGTAGCCCAGGAGTATGCTACAAGGTTGATCGATTCAGTAGTATTTCGTGTAAAAATAATTTCGTCGAGCGATCGAGCGTTTATGAATTTTTTAACCTTTTCTCTTGTAGACTCGTATTCTAACGTTGCTTCCTCTGCGAGTTGATGTACGCCCCGGTGAACGTTAGAATTATAGTTCTTGTAATAATCAGAGATAGCATCAATAACAACTAATGGTTTTTGGGTAGTTGCAGCATTGTCCAAATACACTAGCCTCTTATTACCTTTTAAAATTCGTCTTAGTATCGGAAAATCCTCTCGGATCAATGCTACGTCAATGTTCGAATTCCGTTGCCTACTCAAGCAGTTCTAGCCTATTAAAGTCATATCTACAAGCAACTATATAAACGGAACACGCTGCACTTCTCTTCTGCAATGTTCGAATTTGGAGATAAATCTCTTCCAGTGTCTTGCCTTCAGCCACTACATTAATTGGAGTCATTCATGTAACCAACAGAGTACAAAACCAGTAGCCGTCTTCAAAGCTGGAGGCTTATCTCTGCATTTCTCCATAGCATAGGGACAACGGGCCATAAAGTTACATCCATCAGGTAGACTTGAAAGATCTGGAGGCTCTCCCTTAAGGGTATCAGCAGGTACGCCCGAATTAAGCTTTGGTATTGAGGAAATCAATATTTGAGTATAAGGATGCTTAGGACTTTCAAGTATCTCTTCTATGCTAGCAAGTTCAACGATTTCACCCGAATACATTATCCCTACTTTGTCAGCTAATTTAGAGATCACACCTATATCGTGGCTAATAATTATGACTGTGACACCTTTCTTCTTCTTAACAGATTTTAGGAGTTTTATTATTTGCGCCTGGACAAGGACATCTAATGCTGTAGTTGGCTCATCAGCAATTAATATATCAGGATTTAATAAGAGCGACATAGCTATTACAACTCTCTGCTTCATACCCCCACTAAGCTCGTGGGGGTACATACTAGCAGTAGTTCTATCGAGTCCGACTTCATCTAGAGATACAAAGATTCTGTCCTCCAAATCGCTTTCTACGCCATGGCTCATCAGGATTTCTCGCATTTGATTCCCTATTGTGAAAACGGGATCGAGAGTATTCATTGCGCCCTGAAAGATCATTGAGATTTTCTTCCATCTAACCTCTTTACTAAATTCCATGTCGTCAAGCTTGATAATATCCAGGTCGTCCAACAATACCGATCCGCTTGTTATCTCCGCTGTAGACTCTAAGTTTCGCATTAGTGCAGATCCCAGCGTGCTTTTGCCAGATGCCGATTCACCAGCTATTCCCATTGACTCATTTTCCTTAATTTCGAAGTTGACTCCATTCACGGCCTTTACTACTCTGTTGCGGGTATCATGATAATGCACACTCAGGTTTATTACCGACAATTTTGGCTGGTTCTTTTTCATGCAATATTATATATTCGTAGTACGTACTTAATGATAACTACACATCATGATCTGTAAGACTTTATCTTTGGTATCATTTGCTTGTCTAACAAGTTAAATGACAGCGTATATTAGTCCAGTCCTATCAAAATGTGATAGCGTTGAAAACTCCTATATGTTCATTTGACGCAAAAACCGGCGTTCTGTGTGGAAGATGCGAAGATAGACTTAGATCTAACGACCTGACAAAGGATGAAGTTTATGCATCGGTGGTCTTGACAAAATTATCACAGCGGCATTCAGAGGTCGATAAATTTAGCTTGGTGACAGCTTTTAAGGTAGAGGACGACTTTGTTCTTGTGTTAAAAGGATCTGACCTTTTCGTCATTAGATCTAATAAGGAAATACGTACTGGGGTCGAAACTCTCTTCAGCACTAGAGTTTGGTTTGTGGAATCAGATTCTTCTGAGCGAAGATTTATAGAAAATCTTCTTTATCCCAACAGAGTACTTTCTATAAACTCCGTGTGGTTACCAGACGGTAAAAAGTTGACAAGAGTCACACTAGAAATAAAAAAAATATCAAACTCACTCAACAACGTTCCAAAGATTCAAAAGATAGCGAAGACACTTAAAGACATCGAGTTACTCGTGGAATACAAAAAATAGATAGAACATGCGAGATCTTAAACGCAGGTCTCACTATATGTCTCAATTAAATCAATCTCTGATAGGTAGTATAGTGACGGTAGCTGGCTGGGTAGAAGATGTTCGGGACATAGGACGTATAGTCTTTATCATTGTAAGAGACACTTCAGGAGCCGTACAGGCAATAGCTAGAGGGGATAGTGTAAATATTGCAAAGGGAATTCCTCGACAGAGTTCTATCCTAGTTAGCGGCGTCTTGGGGAGAAGCGAAGCTAGAGATTTTCCTTTCGAGGTTAAAATCCAGGACCTTTATGTTTGTTCAAGAGCGAATTATCCTCTACCTATAGATGCCACGGGAAGGATGACTTCATCTATGGACAAACGTATTGATTCCCGAGCCCTCGATTTAAGGAACCCCGCTGTTAGCACAATTTTCAAAGTGAGAGGTCTTGCACTTTCATCGATTAGAGAAGTTTTATCGGCAAGCGGGTATCTAGAGGTTAACACCCCAAAAATTATAGGAACAGCAAGCGAAGGAGGGGCAGATTTATTTAGAGTTGACTATTTTAAAAAGAAAGCATATCTGGCGCAAAGCCCACAGCTTTACAAGGAACAATTAACTGCTGCTCTCGATCGAGTTTTCGAAATAGGGCCGTACTTTAGAGCAGAGAAATCCCACACCACAAGGCATCTCTCGGAATTTACCAGCGTTGATACCGAAGCCGCATTTGTAGATTATGTATATTCAATGGACTTTCTAGAACAGCTTATGATAAATGTCGTAGAAGAGGTGTCTGATAAAATAAATACACTTGTCTCCCAAGACAATAACTTCCTAGTTAACAAGCTGGTTGAGCCTATCAGGAGGGTTACCTACAAGCAATGCTTGCAGCATTTATCGAATAGTGATGAGAAGATAGAATTCGGAGCCGATCTGACGGATTCGTCATTACGAATCATAGGTGAAAAATATAGGGGGTTTTACTTTATAACCGATTGGCCAACAAAATTAAAGCCATTTTATATTCGAGAAAAGAATAAAGATTCGGAGGTATCCGAGTCATTTGATCTTCAGTATGGATATCTGGAACTTGCGTCAGGAGGATCCAGATTGCACGAAAAGGACCGCTTGGAGGTCAGACTCCAGGAAAAAGGCCTCAGACCAAAGGATTTCTCAGAACATTTGAAGGCATTTGATTGGGGTATCCCTCCCCATGCCGGATGGGGACTTGGATTCGATAGATTGTTAATGGTGCTAACCAATTGTCAAAATGTTAGAGAAGTTGTACTGTTCCCTAGAGCTGTCGAACGGCTTAGCCCTTGATTAGAACTATCTGAACTTCAGTTATCTTTCCTGAGTGCAAAAAAGCAGAATACTCATGATTCAAGGTCGAATATATCAACCAAACAATGGGATTCAATTCCATAAACTTATAGTCCCTTTGTGAGGGTATGGGTAAGGATGGATGCGAGTGAAATATTCCTACAACACTTAATCCTAATCGATTAGCATATTGGTAAGCGTAGAAAAGATCGTCTGGATGAATACTGAACGAGTATTTGGATTGATCATAATTTGCTAATGGAATGACCTCATAAACCATATCGGCTGTTTGGTGTTCTTTTCCAAGGAGGAGTGCACAAGACTCCAGTGGGAGAGCATCGTTTGCAAACCTAGCCAGCTTACTTAGCGTATCGGGCCGGATGCTTAGAATTCTTGACAAGAGTGTTCATAGCACAGAAGCTGCATAAAAGTTGTCTGACTTTAGGCCAGTACGTATCCCAATGCACTCCTCTTAGAAGAGCTGGAACTATCCTCGTTCCATCAACTGGCCAATGAACATAAGGATATTGGCAGGACTCCTCTCGATTGACTGTGTGTTCGTCAAATTTCCTGCCGCGGTAGTCTCGTTTACCTCTTCACTTAATTCGGGATTCACCTTCGGGGTTACAAGCCCAAAGACGTAAAAAGAAAATCCTCCAATGACAGCAGAACCAATAAATATTATTGCCAAAGCCTTGATGTAAGGTGTTCTTTTATACGATGCTACTGCAAGTACAGCCGATGGGATTGAAATTACCATAATCAGACCTATGTAAACAAAGAGGCTAGGAACCTGAGCACTTACGGTGATAGCTGCAGCAAAGCCAAAGGTGACCAGAAATCCTAAGGTAATAAAAGTGGCAGACTTAGCCTTCGCACTCGAAGGAAAGCCGTCCTTAAATAAACCTGATGCGAGAAAAATCATCCCAATAAACAGGGTAAGTAGACCCACAGCATGCATACCCTCAAGGAAAGTTTTTGCTATTCCTGCCAGCGAAATTCCGACCGTGGCGATCCCAAGCGAAGAAAGACCAATTCCTGGAGTTAGCAAATCCCAATCTGTCATGCGACAAATTTTCTGACATGGTAGCACATAATTAATCCTTTCTAGAATCGTTACCAGATAATATGGGGTTAGTCATTTTAGCAACACGTTAGTCCTTCGAATAAGTTAAATGGTAGTTTACTACAGTGCCACTTAAGGTACCTAGTATTGAATATAAAGCCATACATCGAAGTTTCAAAGCCTAGAATAGTCGTAGTGTTACTAGTAACTGCTATTGCTTCGGCGTTAGCAGCCACAAGGTTTGATGCTACACCGCATATAGGTTGGGACGTCCCTGTATGGAATTTAATCTTCCTCTCCTTGACCGGTGCAATGGCATCTATGGGAGCTAGCGCGCTTAATCATTATTATGATAGAGATATCGATAGAATTATGGAAAGGACCTCACGGCGGCCAATTCCGTCTCTCAGAATTACTACTAACAAAGTCTTCATATACGGAGCTGGGATGTGCTGTTTGGCAATTGGTTTGTCGTGGTTTCTCATCAACCCGTACACTTCAGCGATGATTTTCATAGGAGTTACATTTTATGTAGTCGTTTATACTATTTGGCTCAAACGTAGCACTCCCTTGAACATTGTAATAGGAGGATTTGCGGGTAGCGCAGCATCTATGGCCGGCTGGGCCTCAACCACTGGTTCTATAGACGTTACCGGTTTTCTGGTTGGCTGGTTGGTGTTTATGTGGACCCCTCCACATTTTTGGTGTCTGGCAATAAGGTCAAGGGATGAATATGCTAGCGCTAGGATTCCTATGCTTCCTGTTTTAGTTGGAAATGAAAAAACAGCATTCTACATTTTTATGAATACGGCTGTCCTTCTACCGTATTCTATTGCGCTCTATTTTTTTGGACTTGGATTAGTATATACTTTAACAGCGGCAATAGCCGGATCTGTTATGTTACTATATCACTACATGTTAACAAAGAAACCAACTCCCGACTTTGCGTGGAAAGCGTACAAGGTGACTGCCCCTTATCTCGTGATAGTATTCGTTGCGTTAGCCTTTGACGCCCTATTCTATTACAGAATCTAAGAGCAGGCGTTAGATCTAGGTCGCGATAGCTGGTCTCAGTTCTATTCTTTTCCTCTCTTTTGTAACCCAGGATACTCTTATCAAGCCATAGATTTCTAAATCCATCAGTGTCTTTGAAAGGTCGGACTCACCAAGCTCAAGCCCCATCTTTGTTAAGCCGTTTAGAAGTTCTAAATCAGTAAGATTCTCCGACTCTTTAATCTTTTCGTAAACTAGATTGCGTAAAGGATACTTCACGCGTCCACCACCCGTGACATAACAACAGTAGGTTAAAGTACAACATATATTGGTATGGCTCGCCTTTGCTTCGACGAGACCTTTTCAATACAGATTATCCCTTGGTTATCGATGAAAGCCTAACTTCATTATAGTCATCACTTCAAGCTCACAAATTGCCTGCTTACCAGAACAACTTCTATCTCGCCCACTCCTTCAATGTTCTTGATTAAATCCTCTATCCTATCCATTTCTCCTTGCGCATCACCTATGACGAAATCAGCTACTATTGAAAAGATTCCAAATGCGATAGGTTCTTTAACGGATTGCTTCATAACCAACCCGCTAGTGCTCCTTAATGCTGTGACGATACTTTCTATGTCCGATGAGGCCTCTGAGGGGAATATCTTTATCCTAGCAATAAGTTTCGCCATATTACGGACCTTCAAATCCACACCCTATGCATTTATAATGTCTAGAAAAGTCTCGGCAACTTTCGCATCGCCATATAACCACATAACCGCAGCTCGGACAGTAAAACTTAACACATTGATCATTAGGCATGATAGCTCTTGCACACGACGTACAAACTGGCAGGACTAGTGGTTTGGACATAGACAAATCTTGACTAGATTTAGGAATTTATACCTTGCTTGCTACAATAGCCTTCTAGATTCATTACTTATCAGCGTTTTGACGATCTGCATGCCGGAGACGCTCAGAATTTTTCTTATGGAAATCGCATGAAAATCGAAATCTCCTGTCTTTGCCACAGGATCTATGGTTTTCAAATTGATGTTGGAAAATATGAGATCAAGAGCCTTATTGTCCAGTCGTTCAAAGAGTTTTCTAAATAGAACCATACTTCGAAACTCTCTGCCGAAAATTCTAGTCCAATTGGCCTGATAATCTGCCAATGATTCAACTATCCCACTTTCTATTGCATTAGAAACGGCCCGCCCTGCTAATATTCCTGCCAGTCCGCATGTGTAGATCCCGCCAGCAGTCGTTGGCTTAGTTTGGCCTGCAGCGTCTCCAACTACTACGGTTTTCCCATCAACAAAACTCTCAATTGGACCTTTCACCCAGATTGGAGCGAAAATTTTCCTAATCAGAGAAAAGCGACTGCCCTTGCTTTCCAAATAGGACATGAGCGTGCGCGCCGTGTTGATCGATTTGCCTGCCACTCCGACTTTACCGCTTCCTTCTCCCGTAGGAATAATCCAGGCAAAAAATCCTGGGTACTTGACGCTGTCAAATTCCACTATTACTGTTTCTTTTTGTATCCAAGATGCGTAGACCTCGTATTGCGCCGCCGGCAGCACCCCAGACCGGTCGTTCCGTACCAACGAGCCAATGCCTCGTGCATCTACAAAATATCGAGACTTAAACATACCATCGGTCGTTGAAATGTGAAAAGAATCGGCTATGTATCTGGCGGACTGAATGGAACACCTTGTTCTTATCTCTACTCCTAATTTAGCAGCTTGCAAAGCCAGCAGTTTGTCAAACTCGCGCCGTTCAAGGACTACCACTTTCTGATTCAGCGGCTCTATTTCAAAATGTCTTAAAGGAGAATGTATCCTAGCAACCTTGATTCGATTTTGCACAACGTTGCTTCTAGGGAGGATCCCCAGTCTGCCAATCGCATCTATACTGACCAATCCACCACAATGTTCTGGTGTTCCTATTTCAGAGTCCTCCTCAACAACTAGGACTGAGTGCCCTCTGGAAGCAATTTCTCTTGCGGCAAGTAGTCCTGAGACGCTACCCCCCCCAACTACAACATCGTAACCGCCACTCATAAGCTGATTACATATGCTTTTTATTAGGTTAATAAATTATGCCAGAATCGCTTGGAAGTAAAGCAGGTGATTGCGGTTAGAAAAGATATCACAATGGGAAGAGGTAAGTTAGCTGCTCAAGTGGCCCATGCGGCAGTTTCAGGTGCGAAGAAATCACTTTCCATTAGGAATGACTGGTATGATATCTGGTTCAAAACGGGACAAGCAAAAGTTGTGGTAAAAGTGGAGAATCTAGAAGAGCTAATTGAGTTGGAGAACCACGCTCGAACTGTTGGACTTCCGGCAGTTAGCGTTCAAGACATGGGACTTACGCAGATCCCACCGGGCACAATAACCTGTATTGGGATAGGGCCAGGCCCTGCTGAGTTGATAGATAGGGTGACGCATCATCTGAAGTTGTTATAGCAGAGGTTTAACAGTAAAAGCTAGGAAAAATTCAATCTATGTTGTCAATTGGACAAATCTATAGCAGCTGTAATGATGGAACCTGTCCTAGCTAATAGCGGTCTAGTGATGCCGGCGAGCGATTACCTGATTTAGAATCAGAAGAAATCCAAAAAATTGATAAATGGTCGATTCGGAAAATAAATGGTATTGCTCGTTACAGAATATCTTTGTTCTTCCATCCCTAACTCTCTAGGCGATAGTGATTCAGTTACCCTAGTTAGTACGAAGGAATTACTTGCCCAGCTTCATGCCTTGGATTATGCATTACTTCTCATGATGTATATTGTTGCGTTTAGCTAGCTTTCCGGAGAGAATGTAGACCTTGTCAACAGGGCTTGCCCCCCTCCTGTTTACAATATTCCTTTTTCTAGCTTGGGTGCTAACTCTCTATAGCCTTAACTTCTATCTTCTGATATATTATCTGTCGCGCAAGAAAAGGATTGCTACCGAGAATTCTGGTCTGACCTCACTCCCTCATGTTACTATTCAACTCCCGATATATAACGAAAAATATGTCGCCTGCCGACTTATCGATGCCGTATGTAAAATGGATTATCCCCAAGAGAGATTAGAAATACAAGTCCTTGATGATTCTGATGACGATTCTAGACACATTATAGCAGAGAGAGTCAAAATCTATAAACTGAAGGGCTTCAACATCCACTACCTGACTAGAAACAACAGATCAGGATTCAAGGCTGGCGCTCTCCGCATGGGCACGCTTTATGCAAGAGGTGACTTTATTGCAATCTTTGATGCTGATTTTATTCCGCCACCCGAGTTCCTGAAAAAGTCTCTCAAATATTTCTCGGATCCGAGAATTGGATTGGTGCAGTGTAGATGGGACCATATCAACGAGAGTTATTCCACTTTAACTGAAGCTCAGGCTCTCTCGCTTGACCTACATTTTCTTGTGGAACAGAGCGCCAAGAGTTTAACTCACCTGTTCATGAACTTTAACGGAACTGCTGGGGTGTGGCGAGCAAAGTGTATAAAAGATTCTGGGGGCTGGCAGGCAGGAACATTGGTAGAGGACATGGATCTAAGCTATAGGGCACAGATGAGGGGCTGGAAATTGCTCTTCGATGCAGATATAGTAGTTTCAGCCGAGCTCCCGGTCCAAATGAATGCTGCTAAGAGGCAACAATTCAGGTGGGCAAAAGGTACAACCCAGCTAGCTATAAAACTACTAGGGGAATTGCTACTCTGCAAGAAAATACCAGCAGATACAAAATTTCAAGCTTTTATTCATCTCACAAGACATATCGTGTATCCTCTGTTTCTCGCACAATTCATCATTTTTCCGATTATGTTGAACCTAGAATTCATTACCTACCGCATTCCCTGGTCACCTTATCTTGCACTTATCTTTTATATCTTGCTAGGCCCTCTGACCTACGTATTAATATTAAGAAGGCTTTGGCCGACTCGGTGGGTGTCAAAGGCGAAGCAATATTGGATCTTGCTTCTCTTCGCGGCGGGCATTTCTGTTAATAACACAGTTGCTATTTTCGATGCCATATTTAGCAAGAAAAATGAATATCTGAGAACCCCAAAGTTTGGCATAGAGGTAAAAAGTGATAGTTGGAAACATAAAGATTACGTTTTACCATTTACCAGAACAACCCTACTAGAAATTTTCTTCTCACTTTACGGTTGCTTAACTGTTTTTATCTGCATCTTTTCAGGTAACATCTTATTTCTTCCTATAGTAACAATACAAACGACAGGACTTGTATACGTGACATGTTTGAGTCTTCTTGATTCTCGTGGTAGGACCAAACCCTCGGCCAAGAGCTCACTTGAAATCTCTCAGAACCGGGAGGCGACATCCTCGGCGGCGGGAACTATAAATAGCTTGGAATACAATGTAGCTTCGCGTCGACTGGATGGGATTATGTCTTCAAGATTTCATTTAGACATGAGAAAGGTTTGGCAAGTGATTCGCTCAAAAGCTCTCCTTATATCCTTCATAGCACTGCTATCCAGTGGAATTATCAGCGTTATCTATGGTTATCAGAATTCGGTCTATCCGTTAGAAAAAGCCGCTGGTTATTTGTCTCGTGCCCAGTCTGCGCAGACACCACATTTGATTTCAGAATATCTGAGTCAGGTAAAGGAACTGATACCTTCAGAGGGCAACCCAGTCTGGACGTTTCCTAATGCTAGGACTGATTTCAGACTCATTTATCAGGAAATAAGTGCGATGCAGGCTAGAGCGATCGCTATTTCAAACGTAGAGCCTCATACTGCAGACTACAATACTGCCCTCGAAGACATACATGCATCAACTAGGATAATTGAAATGAATCTAATGGAAGCGCAACCATACATCTATGGTAGTCTCAGTAACATCGTTTTTGCTGGCGTCTGGGTGGGGCTAGTATTATTAGCCTATAATCTGATTAGGCGGAACAAAAAAAGAATTAGGGAAACTGAACTCTCCTAGATGCAAAACTATGACGTACTACTGTGACCTTATGATAATGGTCAGTTACCCTAGTGCTTTCATCAGACATCAGAAAGGTGGTTCATCATCCCGCCCATACCCTCACCTAGAGATTAATAAGTATATCCTAAGGGCTAGTTTTTTGGTTCTAATGTAATATAGAGTTGACTTTGGTTTTTAAATAGAAATTAAAATCCTTTATCTTGTGTCTATTAATGAGATAATGCAGAGGGTTTCTCGGGGAGGGAGAGACGGAGTAAGAAAGACCGAATTAAAGAAAGAATTTCAAAATGCGTCTTTTGAAGAGGCAATTGAGTTAATGATAAGGAACGGAGACATAGTGATGGATAGGAAGGGCACATCATACTACCTCTGGAAAACGGAAAACTATTTGGGATTCTTATTAACAACTGATCCTAAGTTTAGGCTACTGTATAACAAAATTGAAGAAACTAAGATTTTAGTAGCTAAGAATACTACTAGGAAGGACTCGGCTGTAATTACCGACGCTAGTTATGGAATGATTCAGGCACCTCTTGATAAGGACACGTTCAAACAGGAGTTTGATTTTGCTTTGAGAAAACATTCAAGTTCTACGGGTTGGGTGCCGTTAACAAGAATTAGAGAGGAAATGGAGACAAAATACAATCTAGGGCGTGAAGAATTCTACTCCCAAGTGGAAGAAATTACAAACAAGGAATATGACTCATATGAGCTCTCTTCTGGGGGTGTCGAGGGAATCATGGTTAGGGGTATACTTCACGGTTTTGTTAGGTGCATCTAATGTATCCGTATAATCTATCTAAAAATCCATATCCTAGTGTTCCTACTCCTGCAGAGTCAGAGATCGTTCTCTTAGGAGGAAAAAGGCACAAGAAGTCGAAATTATCCGTAGTATCCTGTGTGGATGACATGAGAGAGAAGATAAAAGGAAATTATGGCTCGGGGCAGTTTCGTCTTGTCACGGTAATCCACGACGTAGGCTCAGGTAAGACCCACTTGGCTCTTCATCTTAGAAATTGCGGGGAGTTGTCAGATAAGGCCGTTATTTCCTTCACCGATCTATCCCAACTCCATCCTAGAACAACGGATAACTTTTACAAGGGAGTGATGAAAGGGTTTCATAAACTGAATATCGATGATCTTAGGTATGCCATATTGAATCATTTAAAAGAAAAAGCGGAAGGAAATGACTATAGGAACGCAAAAAAGATTTTTAGATATGGCATCTGGGACAAGATGAGATCATGCAGCTTAGAAAATAAGATGCGACTGATATTGGAAAATAAGATTAGTCATGATGAGAAAACTCTTCATGAGGTCTTGTCGGGCCAATTCTCTAGTCCAGAAATCTCTCTAATTCATTTAATTTTGAGCAATAGATTCATGGCTAGTCTAAATGAGGTAAATAGCCTAGAAGAAATTATTGCTAATCTTAATTCTCTCGCAAAACTTAACCACATGTTCTTGAATAAAATTAGTGTTATTGAGATTGATGAGGTTGATTCGGACAAGCACTCTATGGATATTCTAAAGGCTCTGATAAACGCACATTTGCCTTATACTTTGCTTTTGCTAATTTTAACGCCATCGGCTTACGAAGAAGTACGGAATACCAATCCTTCATTGTTTGACAGGCTTGATAAAGCGAATTACAAGATTGATCTCGCTGGGTCGAATACACTCGACGAGATTGGAGATATAATCTTAGAATACCTGAGTTCTCAAATTGGTATCAGCCAGTTGGAACAAGACGATCTTCTTGCTAAAATAAAAATCTTGTATGACGAGTTCCCAGATCTTAGAAATATTAGATCCATGATAAATTTGATGTACC
>CAYTQD010000007.1:0-732 GCA_964439995.1 uncultured Nitrososphaeraceae archaeon | reverse complement strand
GACAATAGATGGAAAAGCCATAGATCATACGATCACAACTGTGTACCCAAGCCTTAGATTAAGGGAAAATATTATGGATGTGCCAGTTTCTGAGTTTATGAGAATATCTCGGGAATCCAGAGATAACGACACGATAAAACCTAGGGTAGTGCAAGCCATAAAAGCCCTTTTGAATTATGCTAATGACACTGGTAGAGATATTGATGCTTCCCCCAACATTATCGAAGTAACATACGACGATTTTGTCGGCAAAAAAACAGCAATCGAGCTCTCAATAGGTGGTGGAAATGTGACGTCTCTTGAAAGTACGCGGAGCACATGTGCCTTCAAAAATTCAATAGGGAGCCATCCGATATTCTCTAACAACAGGAATAGAGGATATCAATACGATACTTGCGTAAAAATTGATCAGCACAAGTTGGTAGATTTGATTTATCTTAATGACAAGCACATCAGTAATCGAATGGAGCGCGATGATATAGATCGAGCATTAGCTCTCGGAAAAATCCTCAAACTCTACTAACAATTGATTTACAAACTCTTTTAAGAGAGCATGGTGTTTGCTCGATTGTGGAAAAGGGAGGATCTTATAACGACAAATACGCTCATCCTCAGACTTCAGCTGAAGGCTCATACAGGTGTAATATTTGCGGGAAAATTGCGGAATATGTTATCCAGCTTGAACTGGTAAAAGAGAGAAGTAACTATAATATATCTGAACTCAATGACAAT
>CAYTQD010000006.1:9120-36340 GCA_964439995.1 uncultured Nitrososphaeraceae archaeon | reverse complement strand
TAGCATAGTAGCTGCGATACCATTATCCAGTAATTTCTCAACTCAAAAATCAACATCAGATGAGTAATAATGATCTTGTATTACAATTCAAAAATTGCTTTATAGAACTATCTCTGATAGGTTGAATGGTAGTACATACAATGTCAGATTTGACGCGATTTGATATCGTGTGTACCTGACCCTTGAAGAAAAGTTCAATCCAAACAACAAATTACGAATAATAGTAGCATAGTCTTTTAAGTTAATATTGCATATTCTATATCGGTAGGTTTTAGAAATAGGTAAAAGAAAGGTATTAAGTGAATCCCATCTTAAAGAGTTAGTATTACCCCAGCAGGGTGAACTATTTGGTCGTGTCATCAAACTGGTAGGAGGAGATAATATTATAGTGAAGTGCATTGATGGCAAGGTGAGAACATGTCGTATTCGTGGTAAAATCAAGAGAAGAATGTGGATTAGGGATAATGATTTGGTATTAGTTGCTCCATGGGACTTTCAATCCGGCAAGGCTGACATAATATGGAGATATATTAATGCTCATCAGGATAAATTAAGAGCTGATGGTTATCTTACTAATCTCAACTAGCTTAAGTATTCCCTAGATCCAATAACGTAGGAGCCTGTACGATTGGTGTCGGTCGTGAGTGGTGGGTTGCAATTCCGGATTTCCGGGGAGCAGATCGATTCCCAACTTATTTTCTTAAGTCAATGTAGAAAGGATTCTTGTTAGGATTAGGATCGTAATTTGTTTCTTTACATGATCCTATTTCCTTTGCCTTTATCGAATTTTTATCGTTGACTCGGACAATCATAGAATTCAACTATATACCTTGCGTGAGATAGATATTCAGATAAGGAAAGGTGTAGGTGCATTTTCATAGAATAACTATAATAAAGCATTAGGATGCTTTGAACAGGCAATAAAAATTGATCAGACCTATAGTTATGCATGGAACCACAAAGGTCTTGTGCATTATCTATTACGTGAGGATGAGAAAGCAAATTCTTGTTTTGATAATGCCCTTAGAATTAAGCCCCGGAATGATCATACATATTATTTTAGAAGGTTTGTTTCTGAGAACCATCTAAACCTGGGATAGGTTAGGAATAAAAATACCGTCTCACTCCTTGGGCATAAATGGAGCTGTAACACGGCATATCTTTCTTTCCTTGGGACTTAACTCAATAGGTGTCGCCGGTATTGATATAATACTAGAACCTTCGTTATTGGTTCCTTATCCAATGTTTTGCTGTATTGGTTTTTTAAACGATATCCGCTCGGTATATAATCATTGCAAAGCTAGAAATTGTCTATCGTTGCGATGGTTACCGTTTGCCCTTCCTATCATCCGCGTTTCAAGCGAATTAATCTTGGAGTATTGCAAAAGGGACGAAGTTGTAAATTTTGTATACCCGATTCCTACGGTTATAAATGGATAGAAGCTGTTTTTAACATAATTTCACCGGGAAACGAAGGTTGGACATTAACCCCACCCTTTGAATTGGCTGGAGTGGTGAGTGCCACCTCCAGAAGCACGGCAGAATTGATCGGAAAAGAGGGTGAAAATACTCACTTGGTGAAATCAGCTTCTGTGCTAGTGACTCCTATTATCAACACAACCGCTTCCACAAATAATACAATCACAACACCTTCGTTAGAGCCCGCGTCAATCTTGTCCCTTTATTTAGGCCCACCTTGCCATAATAGAAGGAAGAAAGCAAAGATTGTCATCATTTACAACTGCCAGGTCTGAAGAGAGTCAGTCTAACAAGAATCCTATGACAGTGTTCACGTATGCTCCAGAAAGGCCTAGATTTAATCATGGAAAAGTCAGGAGGAACTTTCTAATCATGGAAAAATTTATCTGGTATCCTTTTCCATGATTAGTAAGATATTTGACAAATGTTTACCATTCCGGTTTGAATAGCCTCAATTTCTCTCGCATGGCAGCTGAGTTAGCTGAATGCGGCAGAGACTTCTACGCACGGGGTTGGGTCCTGGGCACCAGCGGTAATTTTAGCGCAGTGATTTCGCGGGAACCGTTGCGTCTAGCTATCACCTCCACTGGAATAGACAAGAATGGCCTAAATCCGGCACAATTTCTGGAGATCGACGGCTTTGCTAATGTAGTTAGTGGTAAAGGAGTACCATCTGCTGAAGCATTACTGCATCTCACGATCGCCCGCTGCATGAATGCAGGAGCGGTTTTGCATACGCACTCGATGTGGAGCACGGTTATTTCTAGCACTCATGCTTCCAGTGGCGGTGTCTCCATTGAGGGCTACGAAATGCTAAAGGGGCTTAAGGGTGTTCGAACCCACCAGTACTGTGAGTGGCTGCCAATTTTGGAGAATTCTGAGGATATGATTGAGCTCTCTCAAAGGGTTTCTGCAATTCTACGTAGTAATCCTGACGTTCACGGGTTTCTTCTGCGTGGGCATGGTCATTATACTTGGGGTGATGACATACAAGAAGCCAAACGACATCTTGAAATCCTAGAATTTCTGATGGAGGCACTTGTTCGATCCTCCATGGTACGCAGTCAGTGATGCTTATGGCCATCCTTCACATCCCCGATGAAAAACGGTTATTGCATGACTACGAAAAGATTCGAGACTTTCTAGGGGAAATAGGCATTGATTACGAACGCTGGAATCCTTTGCCCGCTGACCTTCCTCCAGACGCACCAGTCGAAGATATTCTAGTTGCATACTCAAAACAGATTAACGTACTTAAAAGCCGCGGCGGATATCAGACTGCGGATGTCATTGACGTAAACACAGACACGCCAGGGCTAGATTATATGCTCTCAAAGTTCAATATTGAACATTGTCACGATGAAGACGAGGTCCGGTACATCCTAGAAGGTCGAGGATTATTCCACATTCATCCACATAACGGGCCCATTGTAGCGGTCGAGGTTCAGGCAGGTGACTTGATCCGAGTTCCCCGTGGGGTGCTTCATTGGTTCAATCTTTGCGGTGATAGACGGATCCGTGCCATACGTTTGTTCCAAGATGTATCAGGCTGGACCCCGCACTACTCACGCAGCTCTATTGATCAAAAATACGAACCAGTCTGTTGGGGTCCCAGCTATATTCCTCCACGGACGGCAGCAAGGTAGCTCGTGTCGACACCTACCCCTCCTGAATCTAGAATCAGTACCATTCTGCTTGATATCGAAGGTACGACAACGCCTGTCGAGTTCGTCTATCAAACGTTGTTTCCGTATGCCATTCGAAAGTTGGAGCCTTTCCTTCGGCAACACTTGAGGGAACCAGATATTAAGTCGCTGATCCGACATTTGCAACTTCAGCATCGCACCGATGAGCAACAAGGGTTGAAACCTTCTCACTGGGTGGACGGAGACGAAGAAGCTATGTTGCGTTCATGCGTTGAATACTGCCTATGGTTGACCGCCAAAGACAGTAAGTTTACTGCCCTTAAATCTCTGCAAGGAAAGATTTGGCAAGACGGATATGCCAGCGGGGAATTACATGGACAGGTATATCGGGATGTTCCTCCAGCCTTCGACCGATGGCGGCGGCAGAACCGAGAGATCTGCATCTATTCATCCGGTAGTGTTCTTGCACAGCAGCTCCTCTTCCGAAGTATTAGTTCGGGGGATCTGACGCGCCAGATTACGGCCTTCTTCGATACAAGTGTAGGGCCTAAGACGGAGATCAATAGCTATAGGAAAATTGCAGATTTTCTCTTACGTGAACCACGTGATTTCGTGTTTGTCTCAGATGCCGTAAAGGAAGTAGAAGCAGCTCAAGACTCTGGAATGCAAGCAATTCTTTGCGGTCGAAACTTATCTACAACCCATCTAGCAAAGCAAACGAAGGTCATTCACAGCTTTGACGAGATCTTCCCTACTAGCTACTAGCTTCACTCCTTTAGAATCCGTCTTCTTTAATCCTGGTTCTTGGTACAATGGACCCACCTCTTGTTATTGTGGATAGCGTAACGCTACTGCACCTAGTCCATCTCCAGAGACTTTTGGTGCTGTTGACTTATTTAGCTAGCTACTTCCACTCCCAGAATTTTATATTATCATCTAAAGTTTCAAGGTTTATTTCTATCTCAAATAAAACCACGGAATTATTGAGAAATGCAACCTTCCCTTTTCCAGATGTCCCAAAGAACATCGAACCAGCGTATCTAACTCTTGCAGGCCCCGTAAAATGACCAATCCCTGCACCTGTAAAGGTTGCAGTATCACTTCCATCTTTCGTCGTTATTACTCCCTGGCCGTGTCCGTACCATGACCCGTCTGAATTCCGACTAGTGGAGTACGTAAGCATCTCGGAAACTTCCACTCCTTTTAGTTTGCCTTCTCTAGTTACGTTGACCTCTAAGTTCGGACCATTTGTTACATCTAGAATTCTTCTACCTGTGATCTTGCCTTTTAGTTCTCCCAGGTAATCCCCTAACATATATCCAAATTACGTAGAGTCTCATATTTATGCAATTATGCACCATTCTTCGAGTTCCCTGCACTGGTCAGACCTGAATTAATACGTTGATAGCTAACTAAGAAAATCTAGATAGCTAACTAAGGGAATGTAGACATTAACATGCCCGTTTGCTTGGCTCTTCGCAAGTTTGTTAGGGTTGAAATCGGAATTCTCCGGTATTTCTTATCAAATCAACTATACGCCCTAAGGTATTTCTGGCGGATCTGCATGAACTCATTTGAGGTCTATATTGACAGCCTAGAGATTGGTTGTCGATAACGATGTCATTGCTATCGTTTTCATCATTTGTTGAGACCTCTCGTTTAAGCAGCCCTATTATGATCTCTTTTGCAACTTGTGCCAAACCTAACCTGGCACCATAAGCTCTATCCCGGGCAACAAACCAAAACATGTTGGTTGGATCATAATCCGAAGGAAAAATGAGTTTCTTAGCTTCCATGGCCTCTCTTGAATAGTGTCCGATTACACGAATCCTTCCTCTAGAAAGAGTCTTTGCGAGCCTGGCGAATTTTGTGCAGGAAGAGCATTTATCATCATAAATAAGTAAGGGTACTTGAAACGTGTGAGATATGTTCATTATCGAATAATGTAACCGCCTTTTCCATTTTTAAGCCTTTAGACCTCTTAGTAGTACCAGCACCAAGAATCATAATCGAAATAGCATAGCCGAGTTACCGTCTAGTCGAGACTACTTCGCGAACTATTATCCGCAACTACTCCGCAAACTGATATATCACGATCTAACTATTAGTATAGTTAATGGGTGAAGCCGAGCAACATCTAGACAGTCTTTGCAGTAGAATAATAGAGGCTGATAACTTTATCCGATACGTAGGCATCTCCAACAAGATGGGCAGCCAAATTATATCACGCTACCGAGGCGGCTTGGTACCATTATTAACACCAAAGGAAATAGAAATGTTTGCGATAGAATCTGTCTTGAGGATGAACACTAGAAAGGAGTTTGAATTAAAACTTGGCAAACCGATATACTCCTTTACGTTGTATCAGAAGATAAAAAGGGTAACAATACCGTTGGAGAGTAATGAATATCCTATCCTTATGGCGTCGTTCGACGTAGAAGCTGACCACGAAAACATTATTGTGAACAAAATATTGCCAATGATTAATGAAGAGGGGTTGTAGGCGATTGATTTGACTATGCTAGGTTACTGCTAAGCCAACCGTAGCCTTTACCCCCCTCATAGGGAGAGTAGTGAAAAGCATCAGTTTCTCTCGGTCGTAACGGAGAGCTTGATCCTAATTTCTCATAATTGGTGCTGACTACTTCAAAACTATCTATAGTTATTTACAGCGATGATCAAGAGAGTTAATCTACTTTTGATCTCCATATGTTAGCATGGTAAAAAACTATGAATTGTTTCCCTGGATTGTAAAGGGTGTTCCAACTTGGGCGCCATACAACGGCGGGACTGTCGGTCGAAAGGAAATTGGCTTGATACATAAAACGATAGGATTTGCTAGGCAATGACCTCATACCGCAGCAGCATTCATGCATTACGTCAGCTATTTCAACCGCTCCAAGGAGAAGGTCACGCGTTGGGCTGCCAAATAACTAAACTATCTCGTGAAATATCCCACTTGGAAAATGGCATTGAGTACTGTCTTGTTGAAGTTACATGTAATAGAGGGGAACAATATGGAATTCAAGCATTCGGAAATGAGGCTTTAGAGTTGCACAACGAAGCACTCAAACTAAACCAACAGTTTCGTTCATCCCATATGTCTGTTGATGAGATGTAACGTAATATGGTAGAATACATCGTAGATCTATTGAGTTACCATGACCGTGACGGCTACATTAAGCACGATAATTTTATACCTGCTTCTGATAGAAAAAATGCAACGCTAGTCCAACCCAATAATGTTAGAGATATAGGAAAAGGACAGGTCACAGACAATATTAGAAAGACCAAAACCATTCTGGTTGTTGATGATGATAAAGAGACTACTCGAACAATTAAGAGCACCTTAGAATTGGAAAATAACAATCCCACTAATAAAATATTTTTTCAGGTAGATACGCATAATATACCTCTACAAGCGTTATCGGAGTTCAAACCACACTTCTATGACTTACTACTGCTTGATGTTGAAATGCCTAATATGAACGGTTTTGAACTCGGCGCGAAGATCATGAGTCTGGACCCCGATCCAAAGATATGTTTTTTGTCGGTAGCTGAGGTAAACTATGAAGCATTAAAAGAAATATATCCCTCTGTTAGCTTCGGCTTTTTCATTAAAAAACCAGTCTCATTAGAGTACTTGATAGGAAGAATAAGGACTGAACTGGATTTGAGGGATGTATATAGCAGATGACATTAGCATCGACATCGGTAGCAACTTCAGAAGTTAGCAAATACAAAGGAAGGATACTATTCATAGACTCCGATGTTGATAAGGCCCAGGCTTTTTCGTTAGCTCTCCAAAAAGATGGATTCATAGTTGATACATATACTGATCCTTTGACGGCAATTGCAAATTTCATAGCGGACCTATATGATCTGGTTTTAACGGGAGTTGGTTTGCCAAATATGGACGGGTTTGATTTTCACAATCAAATCAGAAATTTGGACAGGAGAATCAAAGTTTGTTTTATGAGCCGTCACCAAATAAACTACCTAGCTCTAAGGGAACAAGGACTGAAAGTTGATTGCTTTATATCAAAGCCAGCGGAAGTAAGAGATCTTGTAAATAAAATAAATGCAGAGTTGGGATGAAAAAGGTTGAAGCCTTGACTTTACAATAGAACCATTGACCCTTAACTGCTGTAGCCGAGTAGCTCCAAGCATCATAATATAATAAACTATTTATTTTTCATATTAGACAGGAAAGAGAATAACACGGATAACTAGATTGATTGGAATGCATTCAAGGAATATTGTAGAGTTCTAAGAACTGTAAATGAATTGCGAATATATCATCTTTTTTCCGCCTAGTTATGCTTTAAACCTTATTCCATTTATGCAGACGCCATCCACTATACCATAACAGATACAGCCATCACCTTCATTTATTCTGGGGTTGACAAAAGTTATTGGATATTCCTTCACTATTCCATCACTATTGGGTATTAAAGCATCATAGGCCCTAAATATTATAGAACTGGGGTCAGATGATGTATCGTCACTGAATCCGTAAAGAAGCTGCGATATTTCTACATTATATCTTATTGGATATGGATAGTCTCCTATTCTATTCCACCATTCTATACCTGTAAAGTGATTAGATGCCTCAAAGTCGAAGTTTGATCTCTTGTGAAACCTATTACTAGCTATCGCTAGATCAAATATCTCGGATTGATTTGTCATCTTATCAGTTAAGAGATAGCTGATTAGACCATCTGCTTGGTTCATTATAATCTGACGCTGGTATGCATGGTTTATCATAGGTATAACGTGTCTAAAGCGGTATTGGTTCCTTCCCTGAAAAATAGCTTCAAAATAATTTTGATCGTCAAATTGACATATCAAATTTAATTCGCTGGAAGCATTCTGTATATTAAAAATTTCAAGCAAATAAAGCATCCATGATTTGTCAGGGATTCTATTTCCCAAATCATTAACTATTGTTATAATGTCTGACGCCGCTACAGTTCCTCCTGGAAAGTATTCTCTCCCATTTAAATTGCAACGACAAAATGAACCTACCCAGAAGTGGTTCTGCATTTCTCCATTTTGTATTCACTCTCTATTTTATATACTAATTTTATGTCGCCTGCAAAGGCAAACTCCTACGCTAGCTGACTTCATTGGTAACTATCCTATATATGTTACCATGTCCAAGCGAAACTACATATAGATAACCATCATAGGGCCCTACCTCAAGATCAGAAATCCCACCAAAACCATCCCCAAAAATTATGTTTTCATTCTCTGTTGAATTATCTGATATCTTATCAGCAAGAAGACCCTCAAGTATCAGGTTTGTTCTATTACTGGTTAGATCAAAGTGGTATATGTTCCCTTGAGTAATATCGGATACAAAGATATCGTTTTCGTACTGCGCTCCCAACCTATCCGAGTTTAGGAATTTTATAGCCGTAGGACCTACCGTGTCAGTCCATACAAATTCTGGATCGCTGTAATTGCCGTTCCCTTGGAAGTTCACTAATTCCTCGGTACTAAAATCTGCAGGAGCCATGCCCTGAACCTGCAGCCACCCACTATTAAATCCAGGCTCAACAAGATTGATCTCATCACCGTATGACGGGCCATTCTCCGTATCCCATAATTTTCCAGATACGGGATCAAAATCCATTCCAAAAGTGTTTCTTATGCCATAGGCATAGTATTTCTTGATTATTCCGCCACCCCCAAGAACTCCGTCCCCTACAACTTGACCATCTTGAGTTATCCTCAAAATCGCACTGCTTCCATCAGGGGGACTTAGGTCGTTTACATTTTGAGCTGTAGTAGTGTGTCCATCTAGGTCACCTACGGATACATACAGATTGTTGTCAGGTCCAATCATAATATTACCTGCGTTGTGACGAGGGCCTGGTACCGCAGGAAGTTCTAGCAGTAGTTTAGGATTGACTAGTTTCTCATTTGTTAGTTCATATCTGTAAAGACGACTGGCAACAGGGTCTCTTCCTTCTGATTCTATGAAATACAAAAATACATAAGATTTCCCGGTCTGATTATCCTTTGAAATGGCAATTCCTAGCATGCCTCTCTCAACCTCGGAGGAAACATTAACACGGAGTATCGGTTCGTCTAACATTTGTCCATTAATAATTCTTTGAACTGTTCCATTGTTCTTCTCTAAAACTAATATATCATCTGGTCCGGCAAAAGCCATTGTAGTTGGCAACGTGAGGCCTGTGGCTATTGTTTCTACTATCAGATTTGGATCTTTAATCGCGGGCTCTCCTTTGCCTATAGATGCTACAACACCAGGTATTTTCTGCTGTGCGTAGACGAATTGTGACAGTGGCAGAAATGCCAAAACCAAGAAGATACTCAAAGCTAAAGTATTGACTTTTGGCAGAAATGATTTTGTAAAGTAGCTATGGGCCATATACATCTAGCTATTGATGGGTATCGTTATTATACTGTTCAGTTTGGTATTTTCTGCACAGGAGTAGCGTAGTTCATTCTTACCTCCTAATAACGACAGAATCTTATTAGATAATAGTTTTGATGTACTATATACATCTCTTCATGGAGGGCGGTAAGATAAAGACCTTGAAATACTACGTTGGCTGTTCAGGTTGGGTGTCATCGTGGACTGATTTCTATCCCAGCATCCTTAAGCCAAATGGGTATCTTGCTTATTATTCTCGAGTATTTAATGTTGTAGAAGTAGATCTTGATAAATTTCCGATTAAGCAGAAAAATTGGATGCAACTGAGGTATAACGTCCCTAGCTCGGACTATGGTTACGACATCGATAGCGGTCAGGATTACACTAGGGCTAACCAATCCTCCTGTGTTATGCCCACTAGAAAGGCGGTAGAGAAATGGTTGGAAGATACTCCCACTGATTTTCGCTTTACACTCAAGTTACCCATTAGTTCTACCAACAAAACAGACGAGATTGACAATTTTTTAGATAGATTCTTTCCATTGGCGAAAAGGATTCTCGCGATAAGGGTTCATCAAACTGCATTAACACTCAGAGATGGCAGGGAATGGCTGGAAGATCTTTTGAACATCTTCGATTATTATGGCTATCCGGTAGCCTTAGAGTTTGATCATTATTCGTGGTATCAGGACGCGACCTATCAAATCATGAAGAATCACAACGCGGCATTAGTCTGGACTGATATTATTGGCGGTAGACGAAATTATTATCCTACAGTAACTGCCGATTTTATTTATTTGCGAATAAATGAAAATGAAGGAAAATGGATCGATAAGGTAAACGAAGGAGACATAGCACTAAGACAGAAATCTGGAAAACAGGAAGGAGTCGATAGTGAAAAACTTCCTGGTATTGCGATTATTGTTGTTGATAACCCTCCCCAAGTGAACAAGGTCCTCAACTTGCTTTCTATACCTCAAATAAAGTACGGCCCTATTCAATGGGTCGGCAGAATAATCTTGTGCGTTGACTTAAACGCGTTTTTTCCATCTTGCGAGGAGCTGCGAGATCCCCATTTGGTAGGAAAGCCTCACGCTGTAATTATGACTGACCAAAAAAAAGAGCACATATCTAAAGGCGCAGTAGCGTCTTGTTCTTATGAAGCCAGGAGGTTTGGGATCAGATCAGCCATATCCCTCTCAAGGGCCAAAGAATTGTACCCGGACCTTATCCTGAATCCAGTCGATATGCCATACTATAAAGAAATTTCAGACAAAGTGATGAGAGTATTAGAAGAGTATGCAGACTCATTGGAGCAGTCTAGTATAGACGAAGCATACATGGACTGTACACTTAAAATCAAATCTAATCCATCTCTTACGGTCAAAGATTATGCGATACAAATAAAAAAAGTGCTAAGAGAGCAGTGTGGGCTTTTAACATCTGTAGGAGTAGCTAATACAAAATCCGTAGCGAAGATTGCTTCAGATTTTCAAAAGCCTGATGGGCTTACTATAGTTCCACCTGATGAATTGTCAAAGTTCCTCGAGAACTTGGATGTAGACGCAATATCTGGCATAGGTACTAAAACCCGCCGTGTTTTAGGAGAAGAATTCAGAATCGAAACCATAGGACAACTTGCTAGACAGGATGCTCAGAAACTGATAAAAAGATTTGGCAGAAAACATGGTCTTTGGATGTGGCAAGTAGCAAACGGATCTGACTCGGATGTTGTCATCCCAAGAGAAGATAATATATCAATTAGTACTGAGCAAACAATATATCCACATACAAAGAATAGAGAAAGGTTACTAAAGTATCTTAATGAGTTAGTCGAAGAAGTCTATAATAAAGTTAATGGAAAGGGATACGAATTCAGAACTGTCGGGGTTAAAATCGTTAGATCAGATTTCTCGATAGAAACTAGGGAAACGTCATTTTCAAGCTATCAAAATAAACAGGAGAGCATACGAAATGTAATTGAAGGTTTACTTGAGAGGTTTTCTTTAAGATATGAAAAGAATACCCATACAAGTGTAAATGATTTAGCTGTTAGAAAGATTGGAATAAAGGTATCCAATTTATTTAGTACTCAAAGGAGGAAAGAACCTGAACAAAGAACAATGTTAGATTTTCTCTGACAGATCATTTATCACTCTGCTTATCCTTACTCTGATTATCTTGATCATCTACTGTCCCTTGCTTTATCCCTATTTTCATCGAGTTCCAGAATCTCTTTCTTAATAGTGCAGTACAATCCTTACAAACAGGTACATAAGAGACATTACCCCCATCATTATTCATCTGAGATATAGGATCAAATAGTTTGCCACAATCGATACATACTTTTTGATGGTCGTATTCCATTCTTGGCAATTCTTACCTCTTACTAACCGACGAATAATAGCATCCATTGTTATTAAGATTGAGCTTAGCTTTTAGTAGCCTTTCTCTCTAAACAGCGTGTTTGCTTAAAATCCTAATCTTACCCTAATTCTTATATAAAGAAAAAAGAGGTATTTAATAATAAAATATACTCTATACGTTGTTACTTTCTTTAATCTTAATAAACGGTACTTGATGAATGACAAGCTTTCCAAGTCTTGTAGGCATGACAGTTTATTAACTCATTCTCTGGATAGGAGCGATTTAGCGTTTCAAAATAGTTCATATTTCTCGATATCATAAACTGGATGGATGCAAAGGCCAGATTGGGATACGTACTTCATGCTTCAAGCAGAGATAGCAAAACTTAGATCAAATTGTATTTCTAGACATATAGGTGCAGTAATCGTAAAAAATAATAGACAGATAGCGACCGGCTATAATGGAACTCCTTCGGGAATTAAGAATTGTTTTGAGGGTGGATGTCCTAGGTGTGCTGCAAGAATAAATGGAGATATTAAGACAGGTGAAAAACTCGAGAGATGTTTATGTACTCATGCAGAAGCTAACGCTATAATGCAGTGTGCGCTATTTGGTAATGCTGGAAGTACAAGAGGGGCGACAATGTATTCCACTCATGGACCCTGTATAGAATGTAGCAAAATGGCTATTAGTGTGGGTATTGCAAGAATCGTTGTACTAGCCGATTATCCGGAGGATGGAACGAATCTGTTAGGACAGGCGGATGTAGAACTAGCCAAATTAGATTTTGAGATTTTGAAGCCTTGGGCTTCTCTAATATTTGCGGATCTTGATACATCCTCTAAAAGCCTAAAGGCGTGAAGACGGCCTAATTATGACATCCCAAAAAACAATCCCGTCCTTTGTCGCCACTCGTTACTCTAGCGTGGTAGTCTTTTTTGGCAAGCCTTTATGAAATCAAGTTGAAGGTTAGGCGGGCCAAAAGATCTGACAGGGACTCTATTCTTCGGTTTTGCACAAATACTTTTAGTTGGGGAGATTATATTGACAGAGTCTTTGATAACTGGTACCGTGAGCCTAACGGAAAGCTATTTGTGGCAGTAAAGGGAAACAGAAATAATCATTTACCAAGTAACAGGGAAAAGGCCAGTATTCATATCAACAATTCTTCAGCTCGTGGAGAACCAATAGCATTATCACATGCAGTCTTAGGTCCAGACAAGGCACATCTTTGGATCGAGGGTATCAGAGTCGATTCTAATAATAGGCGTCAAAAAGTTGCTACTACTCTTATGGATAAGATGTTACAATACGGGAAACGTCAGGGAGCAATAGAAGCATCAGCTATTATTTCGGCGAACAACCAAGCTTCAAAGTCTCTCTTCAATAGCATGGGCTTCAGTATCATTTCAAAATGGAGGTACTATAATATCGATTTGTGTAGCAAACACAAATCTATTTACGGCGAGTTCAATACGAAGGACAAGGGAAAGAAGAGAATAGCAGCATTAGATAATGTAGCCGATCTGTGGAGATATCTAAAGTATTCTAGGACATATAGACTATCCGGCAAGAGATACTTCAATGATTGGAGGTGGTATCCACTTGACTATAAAACTATACTTGACTTAGCTACACACAGTAAAGTACTTCTTATCGAAGATAAGAGCTCTATAGAAGGAGTTGCGATAATAAACCCAAATAGACACAACAGTAATGCTGATGTTTTTCAAATAGCTTATTTAGATGCATCCTCAGCTTCCAAGTTAAAAGACCTTGTTTTGTATTGCGCAGATGCGGCGCTTGCCTCGTTCCAAGTCAATTGTAACAGAGGATGCAATCAGCAACGGCTTGAGTTAGCTTCATATCAAAGTAAGGGGCTATCCAAAGTTATGTGTAGCTTTAGGATCATAGAGTCAGCTCAATTTTACTTATACAGCATATCACTAAATTCATGAATAATAGTTTTCTACCTAGTCACCCTTGTTTAGAACAGAACAATATCTGTCATAACCCTTATCCAGATATTCTTTCCTCTTTGAGTTAGGCCTACAAGATGTCCTTTGAACACTATGTGCTGCATATAATTGCTCTTCATTACGCCTCTGCTGTTTCCTGCCTCCAAAATGTCTATATACATAATTCACGAAATCATGTGTATAGACAAAAATTAAAAGATATGACTAAATGCATTGCTTTTCATTCTTATAAGGGGGGTACCGGGAAGACAACAATAGCGTCAAACTTTGCCGTCCTATTGGCTAAGAAAGGCTATCATGTATTCCTTTTAGATTTGGACGTATACGCCCCCAGTCTTCAGGCATACTTTGATATGGAGCCCGTAAGATGGATAAATGACTTTTTATGGAACAATGCTAAGGTTGAAGAGGTGTTGACGGAGATTTCTTCAGCGACTCTCACTCCCAGTGACACTGGTAAATTATATGTCGGCTTCACCAATCCGAGGAAGGAAGAAATATATCGATTGGATGGTGCCGGAAAACAGGATAGTTCAAAGATCCAACTCCTTCGAAGATTTGTGCTATTACGGGAACAAATAATCTCGAATTATGACGCAGATTATATTATAATCGATACTAGTCCTGGAATAAGGTATTGGTCAATAAATGCACTCGCCGTTGCGGACACTCTCTTTCTTACCCTTAAGATGGATAATCTGGATATAGATGGTACCAGAAAAATGGCGAGTGACATATATAGCTCATTTTCCAAGTTTGGTGCCAAATCGTATCTTGTACTTAATAGGGTCGCCGGCTATTGTACTCCGCCTGCTGCTCAGGTGCCTATCCAGTCAGTTAATGTTGGTGCTCAGTCATCCCTTGGTCCCTCACACGCAGATACTAGTGGAGTTACCAGCAAAGAAACTATTCTAACACAGAATCAAAACGAAAGTGTGGATGACATTGGTAATATGCTGTCGAGGGATGTTGGGATAGATATTATTTGTTCCATTCCATGTTATTGTGATATACAATTCAGCAGAAGAGAATTTCTTACTGTACTAAAGCGTCCAGATCATCCGTTTGCAAAGCGGATCGAGAAACTGTCAGAGGAAAAGCAAATAAAGATAAACTAATAGACAACCATTATTACTCATAATTGGAATTGGTTAACTAACCATTCCGGTTCGCCAAAAAACTATATACCTATATATTCTCTGTGTAAACTCATTATAGAAGGTTCAATAGGTTGCAAATTGATCGCAAAGGCCAGCCTAAGATCCCAGGCATTTCCTCTCTTATTGATAAAGAGATTCCTAATGGGCTGATACTGCTATACGGTCCTATTGGCTCAGGCAAGAGTGTGTATTGCAGGAAGTTTTTTCTAGACGGCATATCTGCTGGAGATTACTGTATATATATTAGCTCTAATCTAACGGAGAATCAGTATCGAAGCATGTTCTCCACTGTGCAGGGTTTAGACCTAAGCCGCAGTGCGAAATTCCTAAATCCTTTGAGATATTCTACAAGCAGTTTTGGGGACAAACTAACACAGGTATTAACAAATGTAGCTCAAACAATAGACGCAGTGAAGAAAACCGGTAATTCTTCAGAGAAAAAAGGTGGAGGAGTTCGCCTAATAGTCGACTCGCTGACGCACCTATTTGTCCTATTTGGAGAAACAGCCATAATAAAGTTTGTCACAGAGTTGTCGCTTGTCTTGCACGATGCTGAAGCAATAGCAATTTTTACTCTGACTGCAGATGACACATCTTCGTCTTCCTCTTCCTCAAAGAACATGATAAATATACTAAGCTCTGTTTTCGATGGAATCCTAGAAATGAAATTAGTAATGGGAGATACACCTGACTCTGTAAAAAGAAGCATGAGGTTGCTTTCAATTAGAGGCATACATCATGAACCATCTTGGACCGATTTTGAGATCTTAGATAATGGTGGAATTGCATTTTCTGACCGACTATCATCTTTGTTCGTATGTGCACTTTGTGGGAAAACTATAGTTGGAACTCCATTACTGGATTCGGAATTTACGTTCGATTCCCAAAATTGTTTGGAAACTTACAGAAAACTTGCAGGAGTTTACGGGTCGAATATCTCTGAAATTGGACTACCATCTGAAGTATTGAACGTGAATTTTTTCTTCATAGATATCGTGGGCCTCTCAAATCCATCGTTGTCTGTGAAAAAGCAAATAACGAAAATTGAAAATTTGAACAGAATGATTACATCATGTGAAGTTCTTACGAAATCGATCAATGACAAGAAAATAGTTCTTCCTACTGGTGACGGAATGGCTATAGGTTTCCTTTTAAATCCCGAACTTCCTCTTAAGTTGGCGATGCAACTTCATCAAAAACTGCGAACATATAATTATGGTAGGAAATCTAGCGAAGATTCAATAGGTGTACGCATCGGAATAAGCTCAGGACCTATATTCATAGTCAGCGATATTAACGGGAACCAAAATGTGTGGGGACCTGGGATCATCCTTGCAAGACGAGTTATGGATTTGGGAGATAATATGCACATTCTGCTATCAGATCCCTTGGCGAGTCAATTAATCTCACTCAAGGATGAATACAAGACGGTCATAAGAGCCATAAGCGACTACAATATCAAACATGGCCAGAGCATCAAATTATATTCAGCTTACTCACATGATTTCGGAAATCATAACCTACCAGCAAAAGTGGGCAACTTATAAGAGGTAGTCGCTTTTGAAATTAGATCGTCGTATAGCTATAGTTATTCGAATATTAGCTCCTGCTTCAGACCAATCCCATTTCTAACCTACAAGGAGCTAACTGAACATGATCTAGGAGTGATGATCCATAATGTATCTAGGTGAGATGAATCTCATCAAGAATAAGATTTTATTAGCCTCTTAGACAGCATGTACAAGAAATGGCTAAACGTTTTGGTGACTTGATCTTATCTGATTCTGAATGGCAGATAGTACTTGATGCCTTGAGTAATACCATATTTAACGGAGAGTTGACTGAAGAAGCTAGGAAAAATGCAAAAGAATTATTCCTAAAATTGCAGAAACAACTTTCTCAAAACCTATGAACTGGCTATTGTACGTTTAAGTTTTATTTCTATTTATTTGATCGAATCTGTCGAATGATATCCAGTACAGCATCTGCATCTGTTGCGTCAGGATTAATCTCAAGGTACGAGGTTAGTATTTCAAGTGCCTCGCTAGGTTTGCCCTTTCTCAATAAAATTATACCTCTGTCTCTTATGGCATCCGGATTATTTTGATCTATGCAGATTATCATCTCGTTTGCAACTTCTGCCTTATCTACGTCATGTGAATCGTAATAAGTACTTTTAAGGTTATTCAACATGCGTATCAATACTTGAGCTGCCGTAGCTGTTTCTAGAAAACTACGAGTCAAAGCTATCCTTTGTTGTGGGTAATGCCTAGCAAGCAGTTCATTTAAAGAATAATCATCCATTATCCTACCCCTATTAAAAGGATCGATAATTATCTCACTATTATAGTCGTCTAAAGTATGCTTCAACAAGAAGTGAGATGGAAAATTAACCGGATATAAAGTGAACCTTAGGTTGCGTGCAATACTCATATATAATATTGATAAGGTGATGGGTATTCCTGTCTTGCGTTCAAGAACGACATTAAGATAGCTGTTTAGTGGATTGTAATAATCTTGGAGGTCCGGCTTGAAGCCCTTTTTTTTGTATAGATAGTTATTGATCTCATCTATTTGTTGTGTAGGCCTAAGGGGCGTCAACTCCTTTATTGATATGTCGAGCTCTTTTCCCATGCTGTCTATTTTTTTTAACGTAGTTCGTATATCTAAGTTTGGATAGGCAAGTATTCTGGAAACATGAAGAGAATGTTCTGCTAGTTTATCTGTGTCGTTTGAAGACAGGATCGGATCAACAACGCTATGTTTCCAATCTTGAATTGAAGCATCAACATTATCCAACGCTTATGTATTGGAGGGATTACGTACTTATAATTTCACCTGTCGGAAATATCATATACCATCTAAGTTAATTATCTGAGAAGTATTTTGCCACTTGTATAATTTTAAAGATATATAGGCCCGCCGCTAAGTTGTCTAATACTTATGGAGATTGAAGCAAGCGAATTAAAACAGAAGCTTGACAGAGGAGATAACCTATATATTCTTGATGTCAGAACACCGCAAGAGTATGACGCGTGGAAGATCTCATATAACAAATATAGAGACCCACCTTTACTGCCCATTGACCAGCTATTTTCATCTGGGCAGACGGCAATAGAACATATTCCAAAAGGTAAGGAGATCATCACCGTCTGTTCCCATGGTAATCGATCATTGATGGCTGCAAGGCTTCTCTCACAATATGGCTATGATGTAAAAAGTATGAAGGGTGGAATGGTTCAATGGAACAATATATACGATATCGCAATGATTTCAAACCCTGATTCACCTGTAACGATATGGCAAGTCAGACGAATTTCCAAAGGATGTATTGGATACATAGTTAGTTCAAATATTGACAAGAACACGGTTGTTATAGATCCAACATGCGCGATAGAAGAGTCATTTCTAGAAGTCGCGAATGACAATCATTTAAAAATAACACAGGTAATTGACACCCATATGCATGCAGACCATGTATCAGGTGCATCAACGCTTGCCAGACTGACTGGAGCTGATATTCTTGTTAGTTCCTTAGAAGGATATGTAATTGGACAAGACAACGAATTAAATGTCTATCAGATTAAGAATAATGATAAGATACCGATAGGTAACGGAATCCATCTACACGCTATCAATGTACCAGGTCACACAAAGGGGAGCATGTCGTTCCATCTAACGGTAGAAAGCGGGAAAAACATTATCCATTATCTTTTTACTGGTGATACCCTGTTTGTAGATGGGATAGGAAGACCTGACCTCAGAGATAGGGCAGAGGAGTTTGCGAATGACCTATACGATAGTTATCATCAGAAAATCTTGAAGGATTTCCCAAACGATACGATCATCCTCCCGACTCATTTCAATACTGATTTAATCAATTTAGAACATAAAAAGCCTATAAGTGACACGCTTGAAAATGTAAGGAAAAGAGTTAAACTTCTCTCTGTAGGCAGAGAAGATTTTATCAAGGCCTTGGTGGGAACTCTTTCCCCCCGACCATCTAATTACAAAACTATAATTGAAATAAACAAGAATATGATTCCATGTGACCAAATAGAAATTGGTGACTTGGAAGCTGGACCTAACTCATGTGCGCTAAAGGCATAATTCTCATATAACGAGGTAATTTACTCTCTGGTATTATCTTTTGATATAGAGCGCAATGCGCAGAGGTTGTTTGTGTAAACCATATTGAAAACATTTCACTCCACGGAGACGTGAGCCACAGAGAGAACATGTGTAAGACTCAACTACTACAAGATGCTTCACGAATATAGGTATTTGAAGGTAGACCAGTTTCACGTCCGGTATCTCGAGGTACGAGACGAAAGGACTGTTACTTCTGTAGTGTTTATCCACGGTCTGGGGGGATCGATAGAAAGCTGGGTCAAAACTATTGAGTTGCTTTCTTCTAGCCAATTAAACTTAATCGCTTTTGATCTTCCAGGATTTGGTGACAGCAGTAAGCCCAAAACAAATTACACTATAGCTTTCTACACCAAATTCGTCACAAAACTTATCAAAAAGCTGAATCTGGGATCATCTATTTTTCTAGTTGGATCCTCGCTTGGTGGACAGATTGCCGCAGAAGTTACAATAAGTCATCCAAGGCTTGTTTCCAAGCTTGTTCTCATAAGCCCTGCAGGCATTTCGCCTTCTTCCTTCAAGCTGACGTCTGCATTGAAAGGTTACACCAGCATTTTGAAAGCTAAGTCAATCCCTGATGTAAAAAACGCCTTAGCTCAATTGGATAGGATTCAGGTCGATGAAGAATATGCCAATACAGTCTTAAGCAGACTATCAGTGGCGAGTGCCAAGGAAGCATTCTTATCTGCCCTCAGAGGTAGCACAAACGCACCTAGATTTACCAGAAAATTAGATAAAATCCACTCAGACACTTTAGTAATTTGGGGTAAGGATGATCAAATAATTCCAGTCAAATATAGCATCCCCTTTGTCAAGATGAGGAACTGCAGGTTGGTTCTCTTAGAGAAATGTGGCCATAGACCACATATGGAAAGACCAGAGCTATTCACTAATCTCTTAATAGATTTTTTTGAGAATAAGTAGTTAGCGCTATTATGACAGGTAGCCAGTGCTTTTATTACTCTGCCTTCAGTGGAGAACTCGGAGGTACAATTAGAAGACTTCAAGGATAGAGTCGGCTGGTCTACACTGACCAAATAGTTATCTGGCAATTAAGTTAGGCCTTTAGTGCAAGAAACACATAGGATGGCCACATATTCCTGGTCTTCATTTATTCTGCAGAGTACATTTGGTAAATTCTTAGAGTTATTGTTTTAACCAATACAATTATTATCGGCTATTCTGCTCCCAGTAACCCCATTAGGTCAAAATCCTCGGAGGGTTTAGATTTTATTTCTGCTATTGAGATCAAGTGGCCATCCGGATCTTCTATGATTGCATGCTTACCAAAAGTTTCTTCCCTGGGGGACTTGAAAAATTTAACATTCCTTTCCATCAATGTCTTTACTACGTTATCAAGATCATGAACCATAAAGCCAACTAACACACTCTGTTCACCTCCATCTTCCTTAGTTCTAGCTTTTCGCTTCTCAGGATGTAATGCTATGGTTGTATCTCTGCGAAAGAACTCTGTCCAATCTTGGGACTGAGTTTTAATGGGTAGCTCAAGAACGTCCTTATAAAATCCTATTGAACGCTCCATATCTGAGACTAGGACAATTACTGCGCCTACTTTTGTGAATAACAAGGTGGAGCTTCTTAATTTACAAGATAGTTATTAATTTATCCCTAAAGCAGGTCAAGGTTTCCGAACTATTGAAAGTAATACCAAGAATTCCAATAGGATTAACATAAGCTCAGAGAGCAGCCCCACAGGCAAACAAATAATCTAAGTTTAGCGTCCTGAGGTGCTTAGGAAATAGCGAAACAGCAGGCGAGAAAGATGAAAACCGGTATTTCTGACTTGAAATAGCATCTAAAGAGGCGTATCTGTAATATATATGTCTAGTAACTACAAGTAATAATTGTCGCGTAAAGTCATCCTAGATGTTGATCCTGGGATAGATGACGCAATGGCTATAGTAACGGCATTGAGATTAGAGAAGACCGAGGTCATAGGAATCGCCACTGTTTATGGTAACGTGACTCCACAGATTGGCGTCCTAAATACAGTGAAGGTGTTGAAGTCTATGCACCGGATTGACGTTCCCGTTATATTGGGTGCAAAGAGGCCACTTAAGAAAGGTCTTCTTCCCAGCAAAATTAAGAAACTTAAGAAGCTAAGTCATGGAAAATGGGGCCTAGGAAACATGTGCGTAGATCCTTCCATTATCAACAGATCGTTGAAAAGGGGAAAAGAAAATGGGATTATTCATACTAACCTTTTAGCTTTCATTGACGGAGTCATCAAGGATTATAAAGATGATGAAATTTCGATAATAGCCACGGGACCTTTAACAAATATTGCAGAAGCTGTTTGGTATAGACCCGAATTTATTCATAAAATAGAGCAACTATTAATCATGGGGGGTGCATACGGTTTGGGAAATCATACTAAAGGTAACGTAACGAATTTTGCAGAATTTAATTTTTATTGTGATCCTGATGCTGCTAGGTTGGTTATGACGTGGCCGGGCCTAAGCTCAAAGATCAAAGTTGTCGGACTAGATGTGACGCAGCAGCCAGACTGTGGATTGGATCGGGAATTTGTAAATAAAATCCGCCAAAGGACTGACGCAAAACGATCACCCTCGTCTGAACTAATTTTGTCTTTGCTAGAATTTAAGCTAATTCAAAATACTATTTTTCATCTTCACGATGTATTAGCGGTATTACTCTACGAAAGACCGTCTGTCTTTTCTTTTGCGAGGGGGAATATTGAGATAACTCTACGGGGAAAATTATGTGGGCACTCAGAATTCACTGATGATGATATGGGAAACCTTCAAGCAGCTACCAAGGTAAACGGGCATCAATTTAAGAATTTTCTTTATCAAAGACTCATATTAGGAGAGATATGATGACTAGGGATCTACGTCACTTTAACACCAACAAGGTTCTATGGCGAACTAATTTCTCGGCCAACAGTAAGTAAAAGTATTTGGAATTATTATTATCTAGGAAAAAATATGTTAGATTCCTCAGACGGGAATTTCCTTTTCTCGCTGTGGAACTGTTCTTACTAGTATTACCTCTCGTATAGTTTGGTTCATTGCTGCCTCTGCTATATCACTGGCATGCTCTGCAGTCCTTCTGATATCCTCCAAAATGATTTTAATGTCCACATTCGCAGATCGGCCACCCATCTCACTTTCTTTGTCAAGGAAGGAGATGACATCAGCCTCGAGAACACGTACATCTTCGGCTCTATGGACAACACTGTCAGCCAAGACATAATCTCTTCTTAGGAAAGCCTCGACTGAGTCATTTAGCACTGATAAGGAGAGCTGGCTCATCTTTTCAACCTTGTCAAAGGCCTCTTTCGTAATCTTCCGACTAAGTCGCAACTGTTTACCTGCAATTCCCGTAGCATGATCAGCAACCCTTTCTATGCTCTTGACAGCAACACGGTAGCTTAAGCAGTCTGCTGTTGCCTTAAGGCCCATCTCCTGCAATGCACGTTCGTTTTGAGTAGCCATAACAAGACTTCTCAATATATAGAGGCTGAACCTATCAACTTCGTCGTCAGATTTTATGACTGCTTCTGACAATTCACGATTCAGCTCCCCTAACGCGGACATAGCATCTTTATGCATTGCAGTAGCAATTAGAAACATTCGCCTCACCGCGGTGTTTATGGATAGCTCTGGCAAGGTAAGTAAAACCTGTATAGTTATAATTTCTGAAGAGTCAGCTATTATCTCGGTCCCTACCAAATTACGACGTATTACCTCTCTAATTGCGTCTCGTTGGGACGGATTTATCCTGCCTGATTTCGCCTTAAGGTGTATAATATTATATCCAGCTAAATAGATTGAGATCAGTTTTCGTTTCAATGAATTTTCACTCTCAGCCGTAGTTATTAGCGCAGTAGCTTCATCAAATGAATCAGAGGACCTCATAGAGCTAGGAATTATTGACAGCGAATGATTAGAATCTCTTACTACGTTAACTAGATCTCCTGCCTTTAAATTCATCTCTTTCATCCATTTCTTTGGTAACGATAGAATGTAAGTTGACCGACCGGTATACTGTATCTTACGTACCTCGTTGTTGCCATTCGTCGTCATGGTGATCACCGATTGTTATGGCCATCCCTTAGTTATACATATTATCCCACACATTCATATAGTTTTCCTCCCTCGTACATGTTGTATATAGATTTACGATCCTTCTACTATTTTGGGCTTGATAGCCCGGTCTCCAGATAAAATGCGCAGTCCCCCAAGTAGCAGGCTCGTAGAGCGGCTTAACTGTCGTTTTGTCCCTCATGCGCAGCAATAAAAGGCTTGATTCCACTACTTTGCGTACTATGCAAGACATATCCAATACTTTGGTCTTCTCACAATTCAGAATTGAAGGTAAGGCTTCATTTGCGTTAATTATCTCATTTGAATACCGCCCGAATCTCCATATTATGTAAGCGATCTCCCGGGAGGCGTGAATGAATCTGAGGTCTTTTGCTACGGGTTGATATCTTGCGACCAACTCAACTGCAATGTCACCAACGTCATCTTCGAGCCTGCAGGGCTCCTCACTCAGTTCATGAACTTTTCTTTTCGAATTGCTACCTTGAAAATAAGAGTCTAGAGCTATCCGCAAAGACCTTTGGGCGATATTTCCCATATCGGTTAATGCCTGGGGCCTACGTCCCTAAGCCTAACCACGTTTCATCTACTCCGCAGCGACCTACAGAAGAAGTTGAATCTCAGACTAACAAAAAATACAAGGTATGATTAACCAAATTTACCTGAAACATACCGTTCAGTTAGTTCTATTAGCGGATTCTGGAAAATCTGCTTGGTTTCTCCATATTCGATCAATTCACCTAGATATAGGAAGGACGTGTAATCGGACACTCGAGCTGCTTGCTGCATATTATGCGTGACGATGACAACAGTTAAGTCTTTTTTTAATCCATGAACAAGCTCCTCTATTTTTGATGACGCAATCGGATCCAGAGCGGAAGTTGGCTCGTCCATAAGCAAGATTTCAGGCTGCATGGCTAAAGCCCTAGCGATACAAAGTCTTTGTTGTTGGCCCCCAGAAAGCCCCATACCTGGCATGTGTAGCTCGTTCTTTACCTCTTCCCATAGGGCTGCTCCTTCGAGACTCTCCCTGACTATATCATCAATCAGTTTCTTATCTTTAATGCCGTTCAGCTTGAGACCTGCCGCCACATTACCGTAAATGCTCATTGTTGGGAAAGGGTTCGGTTTTTGAAATACCATGCCTATGCGTCTTTTGATAGTGACAGGATCGATACGAGCGTCATATATATCAGTGCCATCCAATATGGCTTGCCCTTTAGCGCTAGCTCCTGGCGTCATTTCATGCATCCGGTTTAGACATCGTATAAGCGTAGTCTTTCCGCAACCAGATGGGCCAATAAATGCTGTAACGCATTTTTCTTTTATATCGAGGTTAATCCCTTTCAACGCCTGCTTTGTTCCAAACCAAGCATCGAGATTCCTAATTGACAGTTTTGTGCTAGGCTCTGCTTTTACCGTCCTATCCTTTGTCGGAGCTGATTCAGTAATCCGATTACTATCAGATTCCTCTTGAACCGATGACAGTTCTTCGGTGCCCTTAAGGGACTTCAATTCCACTTTCGAACCACAACCAGCGTAGATATGCCTTTACTATATGGATCGTATAGAGGTATAAGCTTCATGTAACCCTTACTGATCGGGCCCCGGACTTCACCTTAAGTAGGCCTTTATTTTGTAGCCTCTCATCGTAGCTAGTAGTCGAAGTGTTATGCTAAAGATCAAGACTATAAATATTAGGATTAGCGCTGCCCCCCACCCTTGGGTATGTGCCTCTTCATAAGGCTGAGAGGCCAATCTCCAAATTCTAAGTGGTAATGCATCTACAGGCTCGTCAAATCCTGTGAAGAAGAGGCTTGTTCCAAGGATAGTCATGATCAGTGGGGCAGTTTCTCCTGCTATTCTTGAGATACCCAATACGATCCCCGTCAACACACCGCTAAAAGCTGATTTGAGCGTTATGTGTAATGTTATCTTCCACTTGGGTATCCCTAGGGAATGTCCTGCCTCTCTTACCGAGTTGGGTACAATTTTCAGGCTTTCTTCTGTAACCCGCACGACGATGGGAATCATGATGATGGATAACGCAAAAGCACCAGCCCAAACAGAAAAGGAACCTATTACCAGAACTACCGTAATATATCCTACAATTCCCAGAACTATCGAAGGAAGCCCTGTCAAGACATCGTTAAAGAACCTTACGCCGCGAGGGAAAAGCCCGTTGCCGGCAAATTCTGCTAAATAAACTCCAGCTAAAATCCCTATTGGGGCGGCTATAATAGAGGCTATCCCTACGGTTATCAACGTTCCCTGTATAGCGGGACCGATACCCCCTCCTCCGGATCCTATAGATCCTGGAGGTTGGGTTAAGAAATCTATACTCAGGGCCGAAATACCATTCTTAATTACTTCAAACAGAATACTCGTAAGCGGGACGATAGCCAAACCCAGGCAGATAATGCAGAAAATAGTAACTAATTTATTTACTCTTCTCTTCCGCCTAGATTTTCTTTCCATTGTATTCTGCAGTTGGCTCTTTATTCTTGCCTTATCCAGTTTTGCTTCCACCATTATTCTCTAACTCCTGGACTTACTTTTATTATTCTAGATACAAGTAGCTGGCCCCCAATATTGATGACCATTGTTAGAATGAGCAATACGACGCCTAGACCTATTAGAGCCGAAAGGTGTAAACTAGATGCAGCTTCATTGAACTCATTGGCGATCACACTCGATAACGTCTGACTTTGAGAAAAAAGGGAAGTAGGAATGGCATTTATCCCTACGGCATTTCCTATGACCATAGTCACCAGTATCGTTTCACCTACTGCTCTTCCAAGACCAAGAAACGCAGCTCCGAATAGGCCTGACTTCACATACGGAAATACCGCCACTCTTAGCGTTTCCCATCGAGTAGCACCAAGGCTATAAGCGGCTTCTCTCTGTGTATCAGGAACGGCCTTAAAGAGCTCCCGTGAAATGGAGGAGATTATAGGAATTATCATGATTGCCAGGACCACCCCGGCGGTAAAAACGTCTAGCCCGAATGGTGTTTGCGCAAAAATGGGAATCCAGCCTAGGGTGTCATGAAGAGGCTTTTCGATAAGCTCTAGTATCCAGAACCTGAAAACAAAGAGAGCCCAAAGTCCGTACACTATACTTGGAACAGCCGCAAGTAGTTCTACTACGAAAGAGAGGGGTTTAGATAACTTAGGAGGGGAAATATCAGATAGAAAAACGGCTACGCCAAGACTTATTGGGACTCCTATAGCCATCGCTATTGCAGAGGTTACCAACGTTCCTATAATGTACGGAAGAGCTCCAAATGCATCACGCCCGTAAACTGCGTTCCAATCGGTGCTTACAAAGAAATTCAGGCCTTCCAGGGAAAATATTTCACTAGAGCCATCGCCTAAAGCAATAACGATAAGAACTACCAAGAATAGAGTATAACCGGCTGCTCCTAAGACTATGCCAAAGAAGGCCTTATCTAGAGGTTTTTTCTTAGTTAGCAAGAGCTTGGAGAGCTTCTTCCTGCGGTCTTCATGGTCCGCCATAGATGTCGAACTTATAGGAAACGCCCCATTTTTACAGGTACTAGATTCACACGTGGTGAATGTGCTAATTTGCTTATCCCATAGGTTTAATATAGATCTATATAGTCTATGAGCTGAGGATGACCCGATAACCCAGGTCGACTTGATTCGAAGGCTCTGGACGAAAGAAGGCTTCTTAATTCCTGGCTTCAAATCAGACAGTTGGTTCCATCTACGACCTTTACCCAATGTAGGTACATTCCAATCCAATTATCTTTCCCTATTCTTAGCATGGGTAAGATTGAAAATACAACCTCCAGTCTTGGATACATCGAGTTAGCGCAAGGAATATTCAGGGATGCATAGAAAGTTGTAAGTGTAATCTCTCAAGTATGTAAATGGGGTTGAGATTATATAGATCACTTTACCTATAGATTTAAAGGATATAT
>CAYTQD010000006.1:6665-9020 GCA_964439995.1 uncultured Nitrososphaeraceae archaeon | reverse complement strand
CATCTAGTATAGCGCTTGCCTCCACAAGGTCGACCCAATTTGTCTGGCGCAAGGAGCATTTCAGCTCGAGAGAAAACTCTTGCGTTGCCGTAAATCTATGATATACTGAATTGGGAATGAGCCGACCTGACTCTATCTTGATTGTCGGGGCAAGGAGATTATTTTAGATCACCAAAGTATATTGTCGTCAGCTCTAAATACTCTATTCAATAAACTAACCTTGCTTTCAGGGAGGACAGGACCCCGGGGATCTAGTCTATTCTTCTGCCAACTTCCGGTTTCCCGCGGCGTTCTTTTCATCCTCCGCCCCATTCTTCCCTCAGGATTGGTATGATTGTCTCTGGGAGTTAAGTTATCGAGTCAAGACGCTAGAGGCAACTAGGGGTGCGGTTGAGTAGATTTATACCTCGACATTGCCCTCAAAAATTCCCACTTATTTTTTTCGTATATATGCTTAGATAGGTCTGTCACGGTAACGATCCCTAGCAGGACGTTCTTCCTTGTTATAGGCAACCTTCTGATATTATGTCGTGTCATTATTGAAGAAGCATCGTATATGGATGCTTCTGGTCCAGCAGAGATCACTGGCTCGGTCATTACTTCTGAAGCCCGGGTATTTTTCGGATCCTTATTTCTCGCGACAATTCTTCTAACGATATCCCTTTCTGTAATTATACCAACCGGTCTCCTACTTTCGGTATTTTCAAGTATCACTATCGCTGCTTTGCCCCTACTACTCATTTGATTCGCTATATTAAAAATAGTACTAGTGGGAATCGCTACCTCCAGCGGTACTGGGGTCATTATCAACTCTAAGGTTATTACGTCGTTACTCATATCTCCCTAAAACTAATGTCGAAAAAGCATAGGAGCTCGAACCAGTAACTGAAAACCTGTCCGGCACAGTAACGCTATCGGTTGGAACCAATGTGCCCCAAGAGTCTCGGGCTGAGGAGCCATCTTAGTTCACCTTTGACTTCTGGTCCGGTGTCTGTGAGGCGAATTCTTGCGACACCGCCCTTCTTCAGGTCTATCCGTCCGTTCTTTCCGTCGGCGATAACTTCACTAATCATCTCGCTTAAGTACGGATTGTGTCCAACCACGAGTACCGATGCAGCTTGATCAAAGGAAGACAGCATACGATAAAGGTTGGATCTACTCCCCTCAGGTGCCAGTTCTTGCAATTGACGTATCTTCCTCTGAGCCTTGAATTCTTTTGCTACGATGTCTGCCGTCTGCTTCGACCGTTTCAGAGTGCTTGTGAGAATGACGTCGATCTTTATGCCTATTCTTTTAAGAGCGCCTGCAATTTCAGTTATTTCCCTTTCACCAGCTACTGTCAATGGCCTTGTGCTATCGTTGCCTCTTGCGGATCTCTTTCCTGCATCCCCATGTCTTAAAATAAAAAGATCCATTATTACATTGAAAATTAATTGGTATGTATTATAAATACAGATTGGATGATTCCAACAGGGAATTAGCACTCAAGTCAAGCGCTACTTACCTCGATCTATTGATTTATGCATTGAGGTACTAACTCTGTTGGGATAAATCAAAGCCTCAGAGTAGGATTATAATCTGGTCGGTAATTCTGCTAGGTCATAACTATAGGCATGCGTGAGGACAGAACGGTAATCTTCAAAGGCTGTTATCGAGACAGGAACTTATCAATTCTTGCACGTAAGTCACTATGGATTTCCTCTGGACTACGGTTTCCGTTAATAGGTACCAATCCGTATTTCTTTTGCATGTGACGAAATTCCTTTCCCAGCATAACCTGATACTTCAAAAAGGATTCGAACATATCTTCTGACAGGCCCATGTCGGCTCCCGATTCGTAATAGTCTAAATAAGAATTTTTCTCAAAGACTCTGTGGACTAGTGCCGTGGGTTTTACATCCAAAAAGTAGACAAGGTCGGGTATTATCGCAAAACCAAAGAGATTGTGAGACCAGGTTCTACTTATTCCTCTTACTGAATCTCTTGCTATCAGAGTAAAAATATATCTGTCAGCTAAGACTATGTACCCTGCTCGAAGAGCGGGAATTATTCTATTTTCGAGTTGGTCTGCAAAGTCCGCAGCATAGAACAGACTCATTGTTTTTTTTCCTAAGGCAAAATTTCTTTTGGCATCTAACAGGCCAGGAGCTATGAGCTCGGATCGTCGTAACCCTGTGTTTAGTACGGCATGTCCACCTTCTTCCAAATCTGCTATTAGACTTGCTATCTGAGTACTCCTGCCAGAAGCGTCGGGGCCTTCTATCACTACAAGCCTACCTTTGATCTCTGTGTCTTTCAAATAAGCGATGCCATGTCCGTAAAACCGTAAGGGTCTTGGGCCTATAGTCTGGAGCA
>CAYTQD010000006.1:0-6565 GCA_964439995.1 uncultured Nitrososphaeraceae archaeon | reverse complement strand
ATAATTCGGCTTTGGAATATCCTATAGCTTTCATACTCATCATTGCTCAAATTTAGATCCATCCCTGCCTCGTAATATTTTAGCTTGGGTCTACCCGATAGGATTCTATCGGCTGCAACATCAATGGGTACTCTAAAATAAAAGGTCAAGTCCGGCTTTACCGCGAAGCCATAAACCCTACTAACCCATCTGTAATTGCAACCTCGAACCACATCTCTTGCATAAGCAGTGTACACATACCTGTCGGCTAAAACGATATATCCTGCACGCATCAGTGGAAAAATATTCCTCTCGTACCTGTCAGCAAAATCGGTAGCATGCAAGAGTGAGAAGGTGGTGGGCGTGAGTTTCCCTTTCTTTTTCCCCTTAGCTGTTATCTCTTTCACGGTATTTGATGAGTTCCACTCCGTCATAAAGACAGGATATCCACGAAGACGTAGCCATTTCTCTAAAAGGTGGATTTGAGTAGATTTTCCTGATCCGTCGATACCCTCTACAACGATGAGCTTCCCAGGCACATAAAAATCATATTTAGACCTAGATTGATTAGCCATTCGAGCAACTAGATGTCTTGCCATTCTAGACACACTCTGTTGAAGGGGGTAACACATGCATCTCCCTGATAGATAACAGTTTTGGTTGGTGACGGATTGTTGTAAAGCTACTGCAGAAACCATGAGCTTCGCCTTTGATTCTTTTGATAGGGATATGTGCAACAAGGCAACTTAATACGGCTCTCGATGGCGTGTGTGTCCACGGCGTGGTTGCGCCATACCAGCATCTGAAGACATAAATCCCGATGATCACTGGGTCTGACTGGAAGATTTGGTCATCGAATAGGATGTAGTGGTTGTTGAAATGTCCCTTCTGGCAGGGATAATCTATTTTTTGAGTATATCTCGAGCATTGGGCATATATACGATCACAAAAGAAGGAAGAGGAAAAAGCGAAAAAGAACGCGATTTGTAGAGAATGATTTACAACAAAGGCTCAACTTCGTTGAAGAATCACTGCGGTACAAGGACTATAAACCGTTCTTTACTGATATGTGGGATGCAGTGATCTAGGCTGGTAAACACGCTCTCCTTTCCTTTGAGTTACTCCAAAGTTTGCAGAGATCATATTCTTGGATGTACTTAGATGTACTTAGATGATGTAAGGCAATCAATAGAAAAATCCAGTCTGAAGAAGAGGGAGATGCAATGAGTAAGGGTATGCCATAAATAGACTCCTTGACTGAATTGATATAACAAGCACTTTTGTCGACATGTTGGAAAGGGAATAAAACTGCGCAAAATACGCTTCCGCCGTATATGCGGAGATATGATTGACAAAGGGAGTTATTGGAGGGTTTCGGGGGAGCTATAGAAGGGCCTCTCTTTAAGCATACTTTATATGCATATAGGGAGCCAAAGATTGGCGGCCTTGTATGAAGAATTTGTTCATCATGCGTCATGCTAAATCTAGCTGGAATGACCCGGACATTTCAGATCACGATAGACCACTAAACAAGCGAGGCAAGCGCGATGCACCTAAAATGGGTAAGCTAATTCGAGATCAGAACATAGCTCCAGATCTAATAATATCCTCAACTGCAATTAGGGCTAGTAAGACAGCAGAGCTTGTAGCCAGGGGTTTTAAATACAAGGGTGAAACTGTGTTAGATGAATCGATCTATAGCGCAGAGCCTATAGATATATTGAAGATCCTTAGTAGATGTCCCAATAGGTATGACAGTATACTATTGGTTGGGCACAATCCCACGGTGGAAGAAACAATAAAGCTGCTTACAGCCCTCCCGGAGATTACAATGCCGACATGTTCTCTTGTACATCTGACACTAGCGATTGAAAAATGGTCTGAAATTAATAAGAAAGAGCTTGCCAAAGCTCATTTAGTTCATCAATGGAGCCCAAAAGAGTCATTCTGAAAAGTCATTGTCATATTCGTTTGCTTATTTCCTGAAAGAGGTCATTGTTTGAAATTGGTTTTTGAATTACCATATCACAATTCGATTCATAATGTTGCAGTAGAAGATCCGTTCCGATGGCGGTAAGAAAACACGCTACAACGCGATTGTCTATCTTTTTTATTGAATGATATAATTCAAAACCACTCATTTTCTGCATCTTAATATCAAGGATTGCCATCCATAAAAGCCTGCCCTGAAGCTTGACAATGCTGAGACTGGATCATTGAATGAATCGACTTCAAAACTCCTGGATTGTAATAAAATACTAATAGCCATCGTCGTGTCAGGTTCATCATCTACCAACAAGATTCTTTTTCCATTATTGGTCTCCCTGAATGTTAAGTCACAACTAGTTCTCAACTGATACTGATCACTACCTTCTAGTCAGGGGCAAGATACAGTCGCTCGTATAAATTCAGTTTGTATAAAGATCACATGGACGACTGGGTGTCATCTATGGCAGTCAAGGATTTTTACTTTCAGCATCCTAGATGGACTATATTGAAGTATTTCTTTCATATTGGATAAATTTTTGTTGAGCAACAGAGCAGCCGTAGCGGTGGACTTATTATTCCAGAGGTTGATGATTGGCAGTCCAAAAATACACCACAGGCCAAACTTTGGATGCCATAAAGCCTCTGATTCATCTCTCTCCCCCACAACTAGTGGGAAGTGAGAATATAGGATTCTTTCACATGCGTTAACATTTTTTCACAACGTATATTTTGGTACTATAATTGAAGATAAAATTGCTCAGCTGATAATTAACAGCAGGCTCAAATGGCAACCTTGAGCCTCGCTAACTCTAAAGCCGTAGACCTAATTTTCAAAGGTCAAATATCCCCTGCTGTTTAGTAAATTCTCTAAACACATGTCGTTTCTTTACATGATGGCGTTCTTCCATACTCAATAGTTCTGATAGGGTCTTGACTGCCTCAAGTATATGTTCGCCCTTGTTTAACATCACACATTCAGCACGCTGGCCCATAGCTGCATCCATAATTTCAGCCCTTGTAGCTAAGCCACTCTTGGCCAGCCTTTCAAGCACCTGAGTCGCCAGTACTACAGGTATATGGGCAGCTTCGGAAAGGCATAGGATATCTTCTTGTACCAACGCGAGATTTTCAAATCCCACTTCAACAGCCAGGTCACCTCTGGCTATGAGTAACCCGAACTTTGGAAGTCTAAGACCAGCAATAACTATCTGAGCCAGACTATGGATAGCATCCGCTGTCTCTATCTTTGCTATTATGCCTATGTCTGACCGACCTAGCTTCTCTAGGGCTCCTCTCAAATCATAAAGATCTTGAGGTGAATGCACAAACGATAGTGCTACCGCAGTAGCGAACCTGGTTACAAAATCCAAGCTACGGATATCTTCTGAGGTCAATGCCGACAGCTTTAAAGCTGAATCGGGAAAGTTTAGTCCTTTTTCTGGTCTAATTCTTGAGGATCCGGCCGTAGGCGATGTGATTTTAAGAATTAGGTAGTTGTCGTTAGGCGATGAAGGTGGTACTCTTAACGATGATTCCGTGGCCGATTTTCCTACTACTATGGCACTGATTTTGCCATCATCTATATGCACTCCCTGTCCCACCTGAACTTGGTCAAGAACCTCAGCTGACGTGCAGGTTATACCAGCCGGTTCACCATCTTCGGTGGCCCTGTGGCCAAGTATCGTTCCCGGTCGATAAAGGCGGAGGAGATCACCAGCTTTTACTTGTAAATTTATGGATTGTGGCTTGATCGGACCGATAGTAAATGAGATGTCACTTGTTTCTCCGTGCAAGTCCAGTCCTTCACTTAAGTAAGCAGTTTTATCTAAACCTACTCTAAGCCTGGTTTCACTTATCTTTTCAAGTACTATCATTGTTCGGAGTCGGCCTCGGATATCTTTAAACCTTAATTTCTCTCCTAGCTTCAGATTTCCTAACCCTTTCTCCGTCGACTGAGGACTTAATATGGAAATCAAAAAACCTGGCGGTACCCCTGTCAGTCTTACTACTTTCTCAGATTGTCTGGCCTCACTATCCAAAAATCCTTCCACATATCTTAGGGGCTGGCCTAGTTCATTCTTAGGTACTGAGATCTTTAGTGGACGAACCTCAGTCTCCAGAGGACCCGTACGAATTTTGGGACCCGCTAAATCCATCACTATTCTACACCTGCGTCCAATCCCTTGTCCACGTTGAACAAGACGTTCTTCGGCGTTACGTATTGCATCAATCAACATCTTCCACTCTTTTTTGGAATCGTGTGCACAGTTTATGCGTGCGATGTCCATACCAGATATCAGCAGCTGTTCAATGAGTTCAGGTTGGTGGATATTGGTTGAGTCAAGCGTTACCATGATTCTCGTGCTCCTTCCCTGCCGAGGCCTGCCAAGTAGCAATTGACTTCGATTATTCAAAGTTATTCTGGCATCACTAAAACTGGGTCTACATAGACTATCCGAACTGAGCGGCGACATCCCCAGGTTACTGATCACCTTCTCGATACTGCTAATAACGTGACATTCAAGTCTTCCAAGCGATGATAAGCCTTTGTCGGCTAAATTCAACTGCAAATCTGTCAAATCAAATTCTCTTAGAGCGAGGTAACATAACAAATTGTCTAGACTGCATTTATTTTCCTGATTTTCAATTGCGAATTTATTCTGGGCTTCCTGGGCCCTATCTAAAACCTCCATATAAAGAGCATTCAAATTCTGGGCAAGCTCCCTCATGTTATCATGCTTTTGACTCAGATTTTTTGGTCCTATTGACATATGAATGCCCAATACTATTTATCGATAATGATATTTTACATTTCCCCTCATCAGAACGGAAAGCCTCACTTCGTAGTTGAAATCCGTGATGAAAATAGAATCGTACTTCCAGGTTTTTCCTTGGAACTGGTTCCGCAATGACGATGTTGGAGCTAAAAGTACATGAGCAAACTTGTCTAGGAAAATAAGTTTCCCAAACAAGAATAATAAATGAATCCTTGAAACCTGAACTTCCTGTTCAATTGATTTGATTTGAATTAAGTGAGCGATTACTAGACTGCGATTTCAGGGCGAGGGTAAATCCGGATTTCTATTACTTTTGGCGATGACGGTTTGACAACCAGTCAATTATTGTGATCTTCTCTATAAACTATGAAACCCATGTTAGCGACCATAAGAACACGGAAGGAAGGTTTAACTGCAAAAACATGGAGAGGTCTATCTATGATTGATACGGTGATATGTAATCGTTGCAAAACCAACATGGCAGAGATATTTCATGAAGGTGGTGATTTCTGTTTACAATGCTGGCAAGAAATAACATGTCCTAACGTTTAAGTGAGGTGAGAATATTTTCTGTAGTTGGATCATTATTATCATTTGGTCCTCGATTGTTCTATACGGCAGATACAGAGACCGCTGCCAAATTAGTCCATTGTCCACCAATAGCTTTATCGAGTATAGTCTGGATTTACCATCCTTTGGTAACAGTTTCTTTTGATCGTTCTTGCATAGACAAATGCAAAACAATATTAGATGCTAACGCAAAGGCCTCGATCTTGTTTCTTATGGTAAGTTCAGGAAAAAGGCCTGTGCTGGGCCTAATTGTTAGTGTGAACTCCTTGGAGTCTCCTATAATCAGCTGTACTCTAGCCTTATATCTTTCAAATATTTCGATTAAATCTAAACATAGTGCAATTCTCTGCATAGATTTATCGTTGTGACTGACAAATAATTTGCTATATGTTGAGTATAGCCTTTAAGCGTTCTTAGGTTTTCTTCTATAGACAAGCGATAAAGCTAAAATAAGCTGATCCTCATGTGAAAGCATAGGACAAATCTCACTCATTATCAGTTCAAAAAGTACGTCTATGTGGGAGTTCGCGATAAGATGGTTCGACAACATTTTCTCTGCGTAACCAAAGATTTGGGACTCGCTAGAGTTAATTATGCCAAAATTTATTAGCGAACGCATGAACTCACTTGGTACATCTAACAAAACCTTGTCACGCTCTTGGTCGATGTATTTATGAACATTTTTGGTATCGAGTCTTCGCGTAATATCTAGGGGATTTCTTAGATACTCATATAGGTATCCCTCACGAAGTCCGTGAGCACTTACAACCATTTTTTTGACTCCGAGTTTCTGCATCAGCTTTTCGATCACAAAGGCGGCCACAGTGATGGTGTGTGCCCTTTTGCTTCCAATGACATCTATATTAGCTAGTTCTGTGTAGCCGAGTCTGTAAAGATCTTTTCTTATTGACTGAATTGAGAAATAGTCCATTGAATAATTATGTAGTTTTGCAAGTGGATATCCCATAATCTTCTGATGATATCTAGCTATGGTCCTGACAGATCCCCCAATACCAACCAGAGGGATTTGATTGGATACTTCTAAATCTTTAGATGTTGGGAGTTTGTCAGATAAATCCTTTGCCAATAAAGAGGCACCTCTCTTTGAGAGCGCGCCGTCTGTGACATATTTCTCTGAAAGCCTTAAGGCACCTAGAGGAAGGGAAATTATTTTTTTTAAGTTGTAGCCTTTAGCTGAGACCAATTCAAGACTCCCGCCTCCTAAATCGAAAAATAATGCTTCAGGAAAA
>CAYTQD010000005.1:0-43255 GCA_964439995.1 uncultured Nitrososphaeraceae archaeon | reverse complement strand
TGATGAGATATTTGGTATCGGCCTTGTTTCCCCAGGTCAAAGTAAATCAGTAATGATGCCAAGAGAGGAAAAATTTTGAGACTATTCCCCATAGTGCTTGTGTTGCTATCTAGCCATAAATTTTTAATTCAGATATACGTATAGGCAAACATGAGGAACTACTACGAGGTCCTCAATGTAGGCAAGAATGCTAGCCAAACCGAAATAAAGACGTCTTTCCGGAGTTTGGCCCTTAAATATCACCCCGATAAAAATCAGAACTCAGAAGAATCAAAGCAGACGTTCATGGAACTTGTTGAGGCTTATGAGGTTCTATCGGATGAAGGATCAAGAAAGAACTACGATTCAACGAATTTTGGTGTCAGTAGCTCCTTCATTGTTCAACGAAAATGGACCGCTCCGGCAGATTTCGACCGCATATATAGCTATTCACAGATTAAAAGAAAATATGGTAGGTATTCGGTTCGAGGTGGAATCTGGGACATCAGTGAAGCTTCGACCTCAGGTTTATGGAAGGCCACAGTTGTACTATTTGCAAGTCTTGGAGCAATGGCTATTTTTATTTTAATGATACGATAAGGATAGGTACAAACTGCACCCGCTAATTTTTACGTCGATAGTACTTGTAACCAAAGAAACCAGCGAGAGCCAGGTTTACCGCAGAATAGATCATGAATTGAAACGATGAGAATGCTATCGACATCAACATGCCATACATCCCTACAATCAGCGCAATCCCGAATAACAGAAATAGTACGCGTTTGCTGATCACTGCTAGAACCAACTTACATGTAAGACCGGATAAAAATGCTTCTGAGCCTGGGACTCTGTTAGGCTTTGCCTAATAGCCAAAAGGATTAAAAGAGCACCCCCAGAAGTATTATATAAATGCGGTTGATCGCGATTGGTAGCAGGGTTTTTGTCACTAGTCTCAGACTGGCAGGAGTCCAAGGGATCCTAGCCGATTCGCCAAGTCAAGCACTTTCGCAAATTAACACCATAGAAAGCTCTGAAGATGTTGGTCTTATCCTGATCAGTGATGATATCGGAAAGGAAATCCGTTACCAACTAACAGAAATTAGAGCTAAGCGACCCATACCGTTGATATTTGAGCTCCCTTCACCTGGAAGCAGAAAGGAAACTGTCGACTACAGATCTCTATTGAAACAGATCCTCGGAATATGATCATCTACATTTTGCGAAACACAAGTCTACATGTTACTAGATAGGGATACCATCTTTTCTTAAATTTAATCATTAAGCAAATCGCGTTGGTCGTTACTAACCTTTCTTGCAAATATCAGATAAGTTGTATGAGCTACCATCCTATTGGATGGCCTTGTCATCCCCTCTCTGGCCTCAAGTGTTCTAGTAATTACCTCAACTGATTCAACATCTACGAAGCTGTTCTTTCTCAGTTCAACGGCAGTTTTTTCTAATTGGTTAAAAGTGGGGCATATGGCCACAAATGATCCACTTTTCTTGAGAGAACTGTAAACTTGTGAGATTGCTGTCCAAGGATCTCCCAGGTCAACTACCGCAACATCAGCGTCCTTAAGGTCTAAACCTAAGTGTGGGTCGTATTGGCAGCTGGTTACAAATTCCATTAGGCCAGCCTTCTCTAGGTTACGCCTCGCAACAGCCATAAAGTCAGGGTTTATGTCGAAGGTATAGACGTGTCCTCCTGGCTTAACTATACTGGCAGCAAACGTTGTGAGTGCCCCGCTGCCAGTTCCAACCTCGAGCATTACCGATCCATTTTTCAGCCCTGTCCGGGCAACAATGAAACCTAAATCCTTTGGATAAATGATTTGGGTTTTCCTTTCTGACTTCATGATGAAGTCGTATGTTGTTGGTTGGATAAGATATATGATCTTCCCCTCGGTAGATTTTATGACAGAACCGTACTCCATTCCGATGACACTCGACATATCTATAATTCCAAGGTGAGTATGCATTTTCCTTTCATATGATGCCTTAATTAGCCATTTTTTCCTCGACGTATGAAAGAGCAGGACATAGGAACCATCGCTAATTTTCATTGCTACTTTTACGGTACGATATAGTGTCAGATAAAAAGTCTTGCCGATTGCTCTCAGTTTTTTAGAATTTTAGAGTATTCTTGGCTGCGAGATGAACATCTTCAGATTTTACGGTTTTTCTTCCAGCGTGAATAGACAAGTCTAGGGCTTGTGACGCAATCTTCACTGCGATCTCTTCAAGTATCTTCCTTAGCTCCTCAGCTGCCTCATCACTAACTCTTTCAGCACCTGATTTCTTAATGAACCGGTACATTGCCGCAAGCCCTAGTTCTGGATTATTGGACATATGTTGACTATGTAATTCGGTGCATGTTAAATGTTACTTCTAAGACACGAATTACTCTTACATTTTTTGAGCCTGCACCAGTAATAGAACTATCTAATTCGACTCTGCATAAAAAAGATTACATCACATATGCGCTGCCCCAATCTGCATAGCCTGAACCCTGCAGAGGAACATACCAGTGACCAGAAGGTTACTTTGAGTTGTGAGAACTGAACTGTAAGGACTATATTAAAAGGTAGGTCTGGGGGATTGAGATTGTGTCCCTAGTTGATGCTCACATCCATCTTACTGATGACGAATTTTATCATGATATTAATTCGATTGTTACTACTTTTAAAGCGATGAATATAAAGGTCTGCTCTGTTTGTGTCAATAATCAGACGTCACTGCGAAGCATTGAAGTTCTCAGCAGTCCGATCCGCCGTAATAGTATAGCCCAGTTCATTGGTATCCATCCACTATACGCTAAACAGGAAGATATTGTAGACTTTGGACTGCTATTAGAAACAAATATCCAGACCATCGATGGCATAGGTGAAATCGGCCTAGACAGAACCTACACACTGAACGGTTATTCTCCTTATCCTAAACAAATGGAAGTGCTCGAGGTGATGCTGCGGCTTGCTGAAAAACACCATAAACCGGTTTCAATGCATTCTAGAAAATCGCTTGATGAGATATTACAAGTGATGAGTTCCTATGATATAACACGCGTGCTTATGCACTGGTTCTCTGGAAGCAAGAAGCAATTAAAAAATTGCATGGATAGAGGTTACTACGTTTCATACGGCCCCAGCCTGCTATATTCTGAAGACAAGCGGGTCCTGCTTCGAAATACCGATATGAACCGAATCTTGACAGAAACTGACGGGCCCAACAGATATTCTCATTGTTTTGATAATTATCCAGCTCTTCCAAGCTCATTCTTGACCAGCATTGTAAAGGCTGTGAGCGAGGTACTAATGATCTCGTATGAAAAGACTCTAGAGATGCTTACGATAAATTGGCATCAGTATCTAGGTCGCAGATAACGATAAGGATAAAATAGTGTAGCGGTGGAATTCAAACTATGGACCGCGTTCGCCGTATTTCAACGGAACTTCTAATACGATACCCCGACAAATTCGCTCATGACTTTGAACATAACAAGAAAGTAATAAATGAGCTAGCTACAGTCAGATCTAAAGTACTCAGAAATAGTATTGCAGGCTATATTACATCGTATGTAAGAAAAAATCCAATTCAACAAGTAGCCCAGTCTGAACCATCTGAAGATACTGGTCCACCTGGCCAAGAATTGGGCGAAGACAACGATTCCGTGGACCAAGCAAAGGAGTAAGTCTTTCTTTGATACTTATCAGGCTGCTCGGAAATTGTAAAAAGGCTACGGGGTACTCTTTTTTAGAGTACGAAAAATATCCGGCTTCCATAAATGAAATACTTTCTTTCCTGAACAAGTCAGCGTCTGGACAAAATGACGTCTTCAGGCATGGTAACATCTTAGTGGTTGTGAATGGAATAGATTCATCCCTTCTTGACTTAAATGGGTCACTTGTGCAGGACGGTGACATCGTTACAGTGGTACCTATTGTCCATGGAGGTTGAGGCTTCCTATAAAATGTTAATCCACGTACGAAGACCACTAAATATCTCGTAAAACGATGTACTACAGGCTGAATAATTTTTTCGTTTATTTCATTGGAGTTCGAACAATAGGAGTGCCGGTTTCTAACTTCATTAAGTTGATTAAAGAACATTCAGAAGAGGGTGTAACAATTCATGCAATTTCTGCTAAGGCTGTGTATAGTGTCGATCACTTACTCGGAGTTTTGAAAATTACCCTCGAGTGCGACAAAAGAAACATAATTGTTTCTACGAAGCCAGAAATAGATTTATTGCTGCGACTTTCTTTGACGAATCAAATAAAATTTGCTTTGAATCATGCTGGGATAAATGCATTATACCCTGTCATTATTATTATTTATTCGCCGGATAAAAAAAAGGTAGCCAAATCGAGTAAGAGAATCATAAAAACAATTCCTCATATAGACCATACTGTCCTAAGGTCCTATAGACGAAGTAGAGAAGTTTTTAGACTCTTAGGCATAACGGAGCGTAATCACATATCTTTACTAGGTAGAAGCTTCGTTACGCAATATCTTATCGAACGGTCCGCCCTGATTATAAAATAAATTCAGAGTTTTCGCATTTCAATTGTTGAGCTAAATATTTGATTAGGCTTGATAGCAGCTAACCCCGCAACCTTTTGAATTACTTCAACTAAGATTATCCAATCTGGGTTGGACAGATTTACCTTCCGATCTATGTCTGAAGCTAGGTCTCGTATCAGATCTTGCGAATTTAACCCACTGTAACGTTTCTCTAACGTAATTCTAAAGGTTTGTAGTGGCTTGATTCTTTCTGATATCTGCCTGGCACACCTTCGCATTCTATTAGTTTCCGCCGGCACTACTCTTTCGATAGGCAGGACTCTTAACACATATCTAAATCTCCAAGACTCCGCTTTTACCAGACCTACCAGCATTCCAGGGATTGAAAGAGGATGTATGTGAGTTCGGCAAATGAGTATTCCGCTTACGGAGGTAGATTGAACTTCTGCAAATGAATCCCCAAGCCTGTCAAGTAGATCACACAATTCTTGTTCAGCTTGAAGTTCTCTGAACCTGGAAGTTGATGCTATTAAGTTAAATTCTCTAATAAGCCAAGCCCTCCTTAGAAAGAATTTCACAAATGTCTTCCGACTTAATGGCGCCTTCTCTGACGATAATTGGAGTACCTTTTTCAGATAACTCAACTACAGTAGATTCTCTTCCATTAGCTATATGTCCGCCATCCAACATAGCATCAAAAGCCTCTAATGGTGACGATATTACTTGATTAATATCTCTGGCAGACACTTTTCCTGATATATTAGCGCTTGTCCCAGCAAGATACCTACACTCCTTTAGCAATTCTATTGTACATTTATTGGCCGGTATTCTAACAGCTACTGTTTTCGAGCTTGAAACAACAAGAGATGAAATTCTAGGGTCTACAAGTGGGCAGACAAGAGTCAATCCTCCCGGCCAATATTTTTTCGCTAACACACTAGCCCTGAGGTCTATGAGTGCAATATTTCTTACATCCTCTATAGTTGACGCAAGTACTGGGAGAGGTTTACTCATTTCTCTCCGTTTGATAACAAAAACTCGTTTGACAGCACTATGGTTATAGGGATCGCAACCGATACCGTAAACAGTATCAGTTGGGAAAACTATTACCCCTCCTCTCTTAACAACACATGCACACTTTGAAATATCGTCCGAACATGAGCATTCGTATAGTTTTCCCTGCCCCATTTTTACCCCCCCCTCCAAATTATCAAATTTCACCGGTTATGTCATTTGCATGTCGCACATTTTCGTGGTACATTAAACAGCGCTTTACGATCCAGTTTCATTGACCACTGATCTCAATATTGCTTCCTCTAATTCCATTATAATCCCTTTATGATCCAGAGGGTCACTCTTGAAACTTGCCCCAGCGGCAAATTCATGGCCACCACCTTCACTTAGGTTCTGCGCAATTTTTCTACATGAAATTTGATTATTGTTTCGGCGTATGCTGACCTTTTTATCTGGTCCATAGAGGACGACTAAGTCGGAATCTGTATTTTTGAATACTTCGTGGGCAAAGAGACTATTGTGTATATAAGGTAACGATTGTACAAAAGCTGCCTTAAATCTACCATCTATTTGTCTAAATTGAATAGTTTTATAAGCTTCTACTTTCGCTCTTTCCAGAATTCGACTATATAATCCATAATCATTCTGCATCCCTATGTCCCACAAAATACCCCGAGATATCTTCGATGCGAGACAACAAAGCTTCTCGTGCCGGTCGGAGCTGTTAAGGTAGTAGATTATGAGCTCAGAAATCGGAGTTAAGTATTGGTCTTGGGTAAAAAAGTCCATCGAGCGTGCTATGCTCGCTAGTTTGTTTGCAAGCTCGTTTCCGTACAAAAACCTTTCGTATACGAGTTCAGCTGCGCACTTATTTCCAGCTTCATCTAGCACAAGTTCCACGAACGGATGTATTGCTCCCTTTGCTTCATCGGACCACGGGTGATGGTCTAACCAAACCAAATCAAAACCAGCATTACTAGCTTCTAAAAGAGATCTCCTGTATAATTGAAGTATTGATTTGTTGTCATTTAATGCTAGGTCACAAATTATTATTAATCCCATTTCATGATCAGAGGAAGAAGAAACAGTGAACGTACGGATGAAATGTGGTAGATTTTCTAAGCTTTCTTTCCTATATCCCAGGAACAGGGATCTGGCCTGCGGGTATCTAACAAGTCCAATGGCAGCAGAAAACAGTCCATCCAGATCCGATTCATGTGAGACTATAAGCACTTTCATGGTTGTTAAAATACTGGGTCCAAACTTGGAATGTACATAATCTAAGACTAGATAAAAACTATCACTCCATTTGCTTGAGACAAGTGTTTAGGAGCGCTTGGTACCAATCAATCAATAACGCTTCAAGAATTCCTTCAAGATCTCGCAAGTCCTCTGAATCCCCAAATCTACCACATAGTTGCCCAATCTTGGACCCTTATCCGTATGCAAGATGACTTTGTAAATCAACCTGAAAAAGTCTTTAGGTTGAATATTATTGTTCCTTGCAATTTCAAATATCTGTGATTGAATGATCGTCGGAATGTCTGATGAGCGGGATGCCTTCTCTAGGCCAATATAGGTTTTCAGCATAGCAGTTAGCTCGTCTAAAGCTTTCCTTTCGTTAGAACTAGGAAATAAGTCAACCGCCTGCGGCCGAATAACTATTCCGTCCTCGACCCAATTAGAAGCTAGAGTAATTCTTTTCGTCAGACCAGCAGTCTTCTCTCTTACCATATTGTACTTTACTAGACGATGGAATACCTTGTCTACTCTCTCTTCCGACGGAAATAAGGATGCCTGCTGAACCAGAAACTGGAAGGGAACATGCTCCTCAGGAAATTTTGGGGGGCTGACATGATTTACATACTGATAAATGCCTCTTATCTTTTCACGTTTAGCGCTATTTTCTTCAACAACCTTGCCGAAATAGATATCTTCATACAGGTCATACTCATCAATCAACGAAGGGATTTCTTCTAAACTTATAACGCGTGTTCCTCCTATTCGTTTGAAAAGGAGTAGCATAAGCGACTCTGGTGTTCCGTAACGCAACCAACGCTGGGGGGTAAAGACGTTACCAGCAGACTTGCTTATCTTCTTGCCTGTGCGATCAAGAAATAGCTCATATTTAGCGTGGAACGGATGAGGAAAGCCTAAAATTTCGTTTGAAACCCAGTCGTTTACACGCACTGAATCCATTATGTCTTTTCCGAAAGCTTCAAATCTAATATCTAAAGCTGCCCATCTTGCAGCAAATTCGACCTTCCATGCGAGCTTTCCCTGTCCCTTAACAATATCTACCTCACCAGTGTAACCGCAGCCCGTAACAAAAGCGCCACCTATTTTTGAACCAACACAAGTATAGGATACCTTTTTAGCTACAGTATCGTATTTTTCGGCACGAGCAACATATAGCTTGCCACAAGATTCACAAATTGGAAAATAAGGAAGAGCTTCAACAAATTTTTCCTGTCCGACTAGCTTTGCGATCATCTGACCCAGCCGATTACTATGCCTTAGTATGGTGTCAATTTGATTGATGAATAATCCCTTTCTGTATGCGTCGGCCGCGCTCTGAAAGACGTACTCAACACTCATAGTATCTAAGCCCTTTAGCAACGAATCGGTCATGTGATCCCCATAAGACTTGTGACAGTCTCCTTCAGGGTCAGGAATAGTTGATACAGGCTTTGCGATGTATTCCTTCAGCCACGGCGGAAGGCCACTTGGGATTTTCCTTAACCCATCCATGTCATCCGAATAGGCAATTAGCTCAGATTTGTATCCTAAATTCTGTAGAGCCAACGAAACACCATACGACCTCACTGCATCTGCTATACTCCCAAGATGAGGGATACCCGAGGCTCCAAGTCCACTCTCGACTTTTATTAGTCCTAATGGCCTGCTTAGGTTCTTTTCACGAGTAACAAGGGAGTCAGCTATCTTATCCATCCAGGTGCCTTTGCCTATTATTTCGATTTCTGGGTTAGACAATCCTCATCGTAGAATCTTTGTCATGTACGGACCATTTCTAGTGTATCCTAATTTTTTATAATATTCTCTTGTACCAACAGCACTTATAACAGATATCTTTTCCAAACCAAATTCAGCTTTTACAATTCTTTCGGCTTCTTGCATCAGTCTCATCCCATAACCCTTGTGTTGAAAAGAATCATTTCCTGGTAGACATCCAATACCCAATGAAGCGCCATAGACGTGTAATTCCCTTACTATAGCTGACTTGCCAGACCTGGAGCGATCTTGAATCATAATTTCTTGCCGATGCGGAAAGGCTGGATCTCTAAGCCTTAAGAATCCTAAGAGAGAAAGTCTGTCTTTGGTTTCAAAAGCCAGTAGGACTTCCTTTCCGCTAGACGCGATGTAGTCTATTCTAGTCATGCAAATTTCAGAATCTTGAAGCATAGTGCGCCTTTGAAGTCCTGCTTCTCTGCACCTCATACAATGGCATCTTAGTCCAAGCTTCTTCAGTTCATCAATTGCAGACTGTCTCAGGTTGCCTTCCCTCGGTCCTGCGACTATATCTTTATCTTCGATTTCTCTTTGCACGCGCATGATTCTGATCCAAGGAGGAACAGATTTTTTTACTTCTACCAAGATTCTGAGATAGTCTTCGGGGGAATAAGTGTCGTATTTTCCTCTCTTGTACAGGCTGTAAAGGCCAGTATTCTTCAGGACCAGAGTTGGGTAGATCTTGAGCATGTCAGGTTTAAAAGAATGGTCATTAAACAACCTGTGAAAATCCTCTATGTCTCTCGTAGGCGTAGAACCGGGGAGACCAGGCATCATATGAGCAACGATCTTGTAGCCAGCATCACGTGCAATCTGGAATGACTGTACGACATCTTGCAGGTTGTGTCCTCTATTAACCTCGCGGTAAGTATCTTCTCGCAATGATTGTACGCCTATTTCTATTCTCGTTATACCCAATTCTAGCATAACATCGACTTGGGGAATCTTGCAATAATCCGGTTTAGTTTCAACTGTGAAGCCTACACATCGAGTAGCCGCTGTTTCGTTTACCTTCATTGATTCTTTCAAGTCCTTGGAAAGCTTGTTGTTTAGAGCATCAAAACTTGCTTTAACAAAATCCCTTTGATATTGTATTGGGAGAAATGGGAAAGTACCACCCACTATAACTAATTCCACCTTATCTAAGCCGTGACCCCTAGAGTAAAGCTGTTTCATTTTGGCCTGTATTTGGTTGAAGGGATCGAAGCTGTATCTTTGAGCATATTTAGCACATGGTTCTCTGCCAGTATAGCTCAGTGGCACATTTGCTTCTACGCCTCCTGGACAGTATATGCATCTCCCATGGGGACACGGGAAAGGCTTTGGCATCAATGCAATTACTGCAACTCCGGATGCAGTTTTTACAGGTTTTACTTTCAATATCTTTCTTAGCACACTCCCATGCCTAACGTATTTTAGGATATTCTGATTTCTAGGTATTAAATGAAGATTATACTTCGAACAGGCTTTCTTGATTATGGCAAGGATCTCCTTGTGTTGAACGTTTGGCAGATCCTCTAGTTCCAAGGCTATTTCTTGGCAAGCCTGTTCATAAGCTGAATCATGAAATCTGCATCGAGATTTACTGACCTTGTTTAATAGATGATTCAATGATACGAGCAGGGCTTAAACGAATATTAATTTTTGTTTAAAGAAATTTCTTACCGCCCAGCTTTGTTAAGCGCAGTAGCGAGGGTGCATTGTTTCCCGTCCAAGGTAGCACTCACTTCTCCTCTTTTTGTCCCTTCTACTACCCCTATTTCCTTACATGACATATGGTACCTCCGAAATACTTTAAAAATGGATTCCATAGATCCTTCCGGTGCTATCACACAAAACCCAATTCCCATATTGAACGTTCTATACATCTCTTTCATAGCAACGGGGCCATCGATCGCTATTTGTCTAAATATCCCTTTGGGAGGAGACAAGTTTTTCAGGTTGTATTTCACTTTGTTATTGAGGCGAAGAAGCTTTGTAAAAGACCCTCCAGTAATGTGTGCCAAGCCATGTACCGGAATTGAAGCTAACTCTAAAACTTCAAGAATAGGCTTGACGTACATTCTTGTCGGGACCAACAATTCTTCACCGAGAGGTTTTGATAGGAGGGGTGGCTGGTCCCTTAGCGAATACTTCGACAATAATATCTTCCTTGCTAGCGAGTATCCATTAGAATGCAAACCGCTACTTTCTACCCCTAGAATAACGTCATTAACTTGAATATTTTCGCCGAGGATTACTCTCGTTTTTCTATCTATGATGCCTAGTATAGTTCCTGCCAAATCAAAAGCCGTGTGTTTATCGACCCCTGAGATAACATCGGGAAGAATAGCTGTCTCACCACCTACTATTGGGACCTTAGCAATTTTTGCTCCCTTTACCAGACCCCTTACAATTTCTTTGACAATATTGTTGCTAGATGACTTTAGCGCAATATAATCGATAAAGGCAATCGGACGAGCTCCGACGCAGATAATATCGTTAGCATTCATCGCGATGCAGTCGATACCAACCGTATCAAACCTCCTCATCAGCTGGGCAACGATTACTTTGGAGCCTACTCCATCTGAATGGAGCGCAAATATATTCTTGTTAATCTCTAAAAGGCCTGCATAATGTCCATATATTGAAAGAACCTCTGCACAGGTCGAGTATCTGCGGGAGGAAGAGATATGGCGAAGAATAGTGTCATGGTAATTCCTTATCCGTCGTCTATCTATTCCTACATCGCTATACGAGGCTGATCTTGCGGGATGCAATCCACTAATCAAGGAGAACCCTTATTCTATCGATGGAAGCTAGTTTCATAAGGTTTCTGTCACCCCTTCTTTAAACTAGGATCGAGCCTGCTTAAAGTAGTTCTTGCATCAGATATCAAAGCCAATTTATGGTTTTTGCCATGTTTTGATAATAACTTTTCCATAACTTGACTTAAGCTATCAAAGGTATCTAATCCCAATTTAGTTCTCAGATAATATTTTGGAATTGTTGATACTACTCCGATGTCACATCTCTTACGTGTGGCTTCCAAGAACATTAAGTGCTCCTGTCCGTCAACGTACCCTTCCCTTTCAGCAGCTGAGGGTGAATTAAACCTACCTTGTACAAACATTTCGATTGCCTTGGAGCCCAATCCTCCCCTTCCCTCTGAGAGGAGAATAGCAGAGCTGTCTTCGCTAAGTATGTTGGTGGAATTCCACAGACAGTTAAGTGAATCTGTCAAAGTAAATTGAAGGATGGGATCATAACCAGGGCAAACGATCTCAGATTTTATTGGATGCGGTTCCATGATACAATTTTCGATGAGTCTAGAGGAAGCCTTTCTAAAACTTTCCTCTATTGCACCCACGTAAACGTCAAGTAATATGTTGGAATTTCCAACAATCTCTATTGAAGTAGCGTCTAGGCCACTACATTCAGCTAATGCTAGGCTATATGGCTCGGACATAATCCCAGGCCTAGGCAAATCGTCACTTAGCAATTTGATAGCATCGGACATCTTGACTTTGTTAAGATTTCGCAACAAGTGTGTAGGTGTTCCCTCGAAGCCAAAAAGAGGGTCGTATGCTGTATGGGAAAGAAAGAAAATTTTCTGGAATTTGTTCATGATCTCACCTAAGGCGAGTAAATTGTTTGCACTAAGGACAGAATATCTACATCTATCATTTTCTATATAGATATAGTCCTTCAGTTTTGGAAGGGTCATGATATTGATTCTCTCTATATCTTTTGTAGTAGCCAAATCTATTATACTAGAAAGTACGTGCTTCGTTAGTTCTGAAGAGGACAAGACAATAAAAAGACTGTTCTCCTCTAGGGGAATACGCTGAAGTTTTTCATCTGCCTCATTGTTGGGAGCTTGAGCTGGTGTTAAATCCTTGTACAGGTTTTCGAATCGGATATCAAGGGATATGTCAGTCGTACCGTATCGCAACCAGATTTCAGGCATTTTAGCAATAAGTTACTTTAACGTATGGCTTAGGTCTGCTGGACTAGAATATTCATTCATATCACAGGAGGCTCAGCCCTCATAAATCATGAGATTCTTCTCTTCCAGGAGGGTATGCAGATTATGAACGGCTCTGTAAACCTCACTTTCTTTTTTAGCTCCGGTACAAACTAACTTGCCGCTTGCGAAGAGAAGGATTACTGTCTTGGGATCCAGCATCCTATGAATTAACCCTGGAAATTGTTCGGGTTCATACATGCTACGAGGAAGCACTCGTGCGGCCAATTCTAAATGTATTTTTCCCCCAAGACTAGCTGAGGCCACAATATTTTGAATTTCGATTATAGGTTCGTGTTCAATTGGAATTCCTCCTTTCTTTAGCTTTTGGACCACATTTTTTACAGCTTTTATAGCTTGGTCCTCAGATTTTGCTCCAGTGCATACCATCTTGCCGGAGCTGAATATCAAAGTTGCAGTCTTGGGAGATTTCAATCTGAATACAAGTCCAGGGAATTGGTCAGGATGGTATTCGACGTCCGGGAATATCTGAGTGATTAAATTAAGGTTAACACTTTGATTAACGGTAGCTGATGCAACAACATTTTCGATACTGACAATCGGCTTAGTTTGCGGCATATTAGTCGCTTTAAATACATCTATATATATACCTGTTTATATAACTTTTTTACAATTTTATGCTAAAGTGGAGCATCACAGAACAATTCTGGAGCTTTCATCAGGATCCTGGATGTTTCTTAATGGGACTAATTCGTTACCACTTCAGAAGCATCTTCCGAGAAACAAAACATGAATTTCTCGGAAGATGTCGACTAACAAAAGTATCTTTTAATAAATGCACGAGGAACTTAGCCCCAAGAGATCTCTGCGCTGTACAAAAGAGCATTCTGCCATATGGTATTTTTCTGCCAACCTGAGAGCTAAAAGTTGAACAGAAAAAATGGCCTGAAATAAGCAGTCTAGAGAAGATGGTCCGGGAAAATCTAGATAAAATGACGAATAGTTCAGACTGTCAAGTTTTTCTGTAAGCTTACGTACCAACGGCGCGCTATACCGGTCTGAACCATTCAAGATTACAACCAAGTCATCTCTATTTATGCTGAACAGAGGTGCATGACAATATTCTTCTACAGAATAGGAAAAAGACCTGATACCTAATACTTCGTTTATTTTAAGAGAACCATAATATGCAACAGGATAAAATAAACCATCCCCCAAGAATATGATGGAAGAGAATGCTGTAGGAATTTTCTTCAACAAGATATCGATGATGTTACTCGCAATTTCATAGGAGTTTCGCAAGTCCACGGTTTTGGTCGTTATCTTGGTAATAAGTGATAGACACATGAGTGTGCTAGCAAGGAAACTCAGTGTTCCGCTCGTCATGACTCCGAGGCCCTTGAACTTTATTTTTATCAATCTATCACAATTCCTGGCTAATTTGCTTTGTGGCTCAGCTGTAATTGCAATGGTTTTGATACCGTTCTGCTTCGCGTGTATTGCAGCTTTGATATTCTGGGTAGTACGTCCGGAAATGGAGATCACATACAACTCTCTGTCATTCAAGATCTCCGGGTCAAGAATTAAGGTAGAGGGGTAGCAGCACATGGCTCTACCTTTAGATAAAAGGCTCACCACGGACGCAGAGACATAAGAATCGCCTGAACCAATCATCAGGCATCTCGCCGGATCGATTTGCTTCGTAAATTCCAACTCCGTTATTAGATTCAATTGATACCCTATCTCATGCTTCATGGCCGCGATTGATCCTAAATTAGGTATGCCGGGAACTTTCATAGAGAAAATAACCGTCTTTCATACATTGGAATTCAATACCTGGGTCCTATATAACCGATTAAGAGTGCTCCGAGATGGTAAGTCTCAAAATTGTCTTCTTCCCTGTCCGTTGAAGCTGATAATCTTGTTGAGACCTGGTGTGGGCATTATAATGTTTGTTGACAACCTTGGAGCTGCCCCCATTCGGATACTTATATATGTTCGTAATATTGAAGTATCCCATGAACTTTATGCATTTTATCAGATTACTTTTCAAAGGGGATTAGTTGAGTTGTCTTCAGAAAAAAAGATACTTAGGATTACAGACCATGTATATCAACCAAAGCATGAAATTCTTCCTAAAAGTCAGGCAGAAGATGTACTTAAAAGATATAATACGAAACCGAGTCAGTTGCCATATGTACTACGTAGTGATAAGGGTATAGAAGCCCTTGAGCCTAGACCTGGAGATGTTATCAAGATTACCCGCCGAAGTCCAACCTCGGGTGAAAGTGTATATTACCGATACGTTGTAGAAAGTTGATTTCTTGTTATGGAGGGCTTTTTGAATGTGGGCTTTAATTAACGATATTTTGAGTAGAGAAGGAGTTGCACGACAACACCTGAATTCATATAATGAGTTCATGGAGCGTGGTCTCCAAAGTATCATAGATGAGGTAGGAGAGATCGAAGTAGAAACCGCTGAATATCCATACAAGATAAAACTGGGAAAGATAAAGCTCCAGCAACCTAGAATAATGGAACTTGACGGTTCTATTACACATGTAGCGCCTGTTGAAGCTAGACTGCGGAATCTCACTTATGCGTCCCCAGTTATGTTAGAGTGCAGTATAGTAGAAGACGGCAAGATTTTGGAATCTAGGTTTATTCATGTAGGGGACATGCCTGTTATGGCAAAGTCCAACGCTTGCATCCTGCACAATCTAGCAGAACTTAAACTTATAGAACTGGGGGAAGATCCAAGAGATCCCGGAGGCTATTTTGTCATCAATGGATCTGAACGCGTTATAGTTGGCCTCGAAGATCTATCTTACAACAAAATAATAGTCGACGTGGAAGAGACTACTGGGTCCCTTTTGTATAAGGCTAAAGTGTACTCTTCTATAGTCGGATACAGAGCCAAACTCGAGCTAATAATGAGGCCTGACGGCGCCATCGTCGCCAAGATTCCAGGCTCGCCAGTAGATATTCCCCTGGTAACCCTATTAAGAGCGCTAGGTCTTGAATCAGATAAGGACATAGCCAATGCTGTATCGTTAAACGAATCTATACAGGATGAGCTTGAACCCTCATTTGAGAAGATAGGGGAAGTAGCTACGAGTCGTGACTCTATTGTGTATATTAGCAAGAGAATTGCTCCTGGGATGCTAGAGGAATTCCAAATAAAAAGAGCAGAAACCCTGCTCGACTGGGGACTCCTTCCTCATTTGGGTAAGAATCCTGACAATAGGCATGAGAAGGCCTTATTCCTTGGCGAAGCGGCCAGTAAATTGATCGAGCTCAAGGTAGGATGGATAGATGCTGACGACAAAGACCATTATGGAAATAAAGTCATAAAATTCGCTGGACAGATGCTAGCTGATCTTTTCAGAACAGCTTTTAGAAATCTCATAAGGGATCTTAAGTATCAATTAGAAAGGTCGGGCCAAAAACGAGGTATAAACGCGGTGGCAGCAGCAGTAAGACCTGGGATCATTTCGGATAAACTCAACAATGCGATAGCAACTGGAAACTGGGGACGGGGTAGAGTCGGGGTGACACAGCTCCTGGATAGGACCAATTACATGTCAACCATTAGTCATTTGCGACGAATACAGTCTCCATTAAGCAGGAGTCAGCCAAATTTTGAAGCAAGGGATCTCCATGCAACTCACTTTGGGAGAATTTGTCCGGCGGAAACACCGGAAGGCTCTAACTGTGGCCTTGTTAAGAACTTGGCGTTATCTGCGATAATTTCAGTCAGTGTATCTTCAGCTGAAATTATTGAAAAGCTATACGAGCTGGGTGTACAGCATATTGACGAAGCTAATGAACATATGAGAAGGAAAGGAGCGAAAGTTTTTGTTGATGGTAAACTTATAGGTTACACAGAAGAGGGACAGCACACATCAGATACTATGAGGAGCTTAAGGCGATCAGGCAGAATCCATCCCCACGTAGGTATTTACTTCTACGCCTCTGGAAATCCTAATGCAACGAATAGACTTTACATAAGTTGTAACGCGGGTCGAGTCCTGCGACCGCTCTCTATCTTAAGGGATGGCGAGAGTCTGGTCACTGATGAGATAATCGAAAAAATTAGCAAAAAATTTCTAACTTGGTCTGATCTCCTTTACATGGGAATAGTTGAGCTCGTGGACGCAAACGAGGAAGAAAACTGCTACATTGCAATAGATAAGGGAAAAATTGACAGCAGTCATACTCATCTAGAGATCTTCCCGTCTGCGATACTAGGTGTTGGAGCTTCGATAATACCATATCCTGAACACAATCAATCGCCAAGAAATACCTACGAGAGTGCAATGGCTAAACAAAGTCTCGGCTTCTCCACACCTTTGATGAACGCCAGCACGTACGTCCGGCAGCATCTCATGCTCTACCCTCAAATGCCTACAGTTAGCACTAATGCTATTAGCCTTCTTGGCCTTGACGATCGGCCTACGGGTCAAAACTGTGTGGTGGCGGTGTTACCATTTGAAGGATACAATATCGAAGATGCAATTGTTTTCAACAAATCATCTGTTGAAAGAGGACTGGGACGGACGTTCTTCTACAGAGTGTACGAAGCGGAGGCTAAGCAATATCCTGGAGGAATGAAAGATAGCTTCGAACTTCCTGAGTCAGACGCTAATATAAGGGGTTACAGAGGGGAAAAGGCTTATAGGCTATTAGAGTATGACGGTGCCATCATGCACGAGGCCGTCGTCACAGGCGGAGACATACTCATTGGAAGGACTTCACCCCCACGATTTATGGAGGAGTATAAGGAGTTCGAAGTAAAGGGGCCATACAGAAGGGACACTTCGATCGGTGTTAGACCTTCTGAAAATGGTGTCGTCGATACTGTCATAATGACTCAGTCTGTAGAAGGCGGCAAAATGTACAAGATAAGAGTCCGTGATATGAGAGTGCCAGAGATTGGCGACAAGTTTGCGTCGCGGCATGGTCAGAAAGGTGTAGTTGGGATGTTGGTTAATCAGGAAGATCTTCCTTATTCTGAAGATGGAGTAGTGCCTGACATTATGATAAACCCTCATGCCTTCCCATCGAGAATGACAGTGGGGCAGTTTATGGAATCAATAGGAGGGAAAGCAGCATGTCTTAGAGGAACACCAGTCGATGGTTCAGCCTTTCTTGGAGAAAAGTTCGATAGTATAAAGGTGGTGCTGGAGCAACACGGTTTCAAGCATACTGGCAAGGAAACAATGTACGATGGACAGACAGGAAAAAGGTTTCCAGTTGACGTCTACATAGGCATTGTATACTATCAGAAACTACACCATATGGTGGCTGACAAGATACATAGTAGGGCAAGAGGACAGGTGCAGATGCTTACGAAGCAACCCACGGAAGGAAGAGCTAGAGGTGGTGGGCTCAGATTTGGCGAAATGGAAAGGGACTGTCTGATCGCGTACGGAGCCTCTATGATGCTCAAAGATAGATTACTTGAAGAGTCCGATAAGGCTGAAATTAACATTTGTGAGAGGTGTGGCTTATTAGCTTATTATGATGTTAAGCAGCGGCGCTTCGTGTGCAGGGTCTGTGGTGAGAAGTCCAAGATTTCGTCCGTAGTAATTGCATATGCGTTCAAGCTGCTGTTGCAGGAAATGATGAGCCTAAACGTAGCTCCAAGACTACTGGCTAAGGAGAAGGTATAGCTCTGGCAAGGGAGAGAAATGGAAGAGCCAGTAAAAATACTTGGTGGAATTAAATTCAGCATTTGGTCTCCACTGGAAGTTCGTAAGTTTAGCGTTGCAGAAATAACTGCACCTGAGACATATGATGAAGACGGAATGCCTGTTCAGGGGGGGTTAATGGATAACCGTCTAGGCACACTCGAGCCAGGCCAAAGATGTGCAACCTGTGGAAACACATCTGCAAGGTGTCCAGGGCATTTCGGCCACATCGAACTAGCAGAACCCGTCCTGCATATTGCTTTCATTGACGACATTCATAAGCTGCTATTAATTACTTGCAGAAGTTGTAATAAGATAAAGTTACCTTCAGAGGAGCTAGCGAAGTATAAGAAGATCCGTGATGCCAAGGCCGCATATGCCGTAATCACACTAGAAAGTATCAAGGAGGAAATAATAGAGAAGGCCAAGAAAGTGAGGGTCTGTCCTCATTGTGAAAAGGAACAGTACGATCTAGTCTTCACTAAACCTACAATATTTGTAGAGAAAACAGAGGCTGGCGAAAATCGGCTATTGCCTATAACTATTAGAGAAAGATTGATACACATCCCCGATGCTGATTTGGTTCTCTTGGGCTATGATCCAAGTACTGCGAGGCCAGAATGGTTCGTACTCCAGGTCTTACCTGTACCACCAGTTACAGTAAGGCCATCTATAATCCTAGAAACTGGTATTCGCTCTGAAGATGACCTTACTCATAAGCTCGTTGATATAATACGCGTTAATCAAAGGCTAAAGGAAAGCAAGGAGGCAGGAACCCCCCCTCTAATTGTACAGGACCTAGTAGATTTGCTACAATATCACGTTACAACTTACTTTGATAACGAAGTGTCAGGTATACCACAAGCGCATCATAGATCCGGAAGACCCCTTAAAACGCTTACTCAGAGGTTAAAGGGTAAGGAAGGGAGATTCAGAGGCTCTCTTTCAGGAAAGCGTGTAGATTTTTCAAGCAGGACAGTAATCTCACCGGATCCGAACTTAGCCATTTCTAACGTGGGAGTGCCAGTAGACGTAGCCAAAAAACTTACAATTCCAGAGACCATATCGCAGTGGAACACAGAGAGACTAAAAATGCATGTAATAAACGGGCCAAATACCTACCCTGGCGCGAACTACATAATTCGTCCAGATGGAGTTAAAATAAGGTTAGACTATGTCAGCGATAGGAAGGCTTTGGCAGAGTCTATCGTCCCAGGGTTCACGGTAGAAAGACACCTGTCAGATGGCGATATAGTAATCTTCAACAGACAGCCTTCATTGCATAGAATGTCCATCATGGCTCACTATGTTAAGGTCCTACCTTATAGAACATTTAGGTTACATCCTGCTGTATGCCCGCCATACAACGCGGACTTTGATGGTGATGAAATGAATCTGCATGTTCCTCAGAGCGAAGAGGCACGAGCCGAGGCTGCATTGCTCATGCGTGTACAAGACCAGCTGGTTTCCCCTAGATACGGCGGTCCAATAATAGGAGCTATAAGAGATTTTATAACAGGAGCATTCATACTGACTCGAGATGATACCACTTTAACCAGAGAGGAATTCGCCAACCTAGCTTTGATTGGTGGTTATAAAGGTAACTTGCCAGAACCTATTGTAGGAAAAAGCGGGACTAAGCTTTACTCTGGTAAGCAGCTTTTTTCCTTATTCTTGCCGACTGACTTTAATTTCATAGTATCTTCTAAATGGACAAAGTCCACCAAGAAAGAAGGTAAAGACGTCGTCATAAAAGCGGGCCAACTTATAAGTGGTGTGATTGATAAGGCATCTATTGGAGCAGAAGAACCCGACAGTGTTCTCCATAGAATAGTTAAGGATTATGGAAATGACCGTGCAGGAAAGTTTTTGGACTCGATATTGGTCATGCTTAAGACATTCATAACTCACAGAGGTTTTACCTATGGGTATTCTGATTTGTGGTTGAATGAAGGCACAAGAAAAGAAATACAGACCGTCATACAGAAAGCCTATGAGAAGGTATATGATCTTATCAGGCAATACAGCGAGGGAAGTCTGCCTCTCACCCGTGGCCTGGCACCGGCGGAAGCTTTGGAGTTGTATGTGGTCAACGAATTATCCCGAGCAAGGGATAGGGCAGGGCGCACAGCTGATAGAGCGTTTCCCGACGATAATTCAGGAATAATCATGGCTTCCACTGGGGCACGAGGCTCAACATTGAACATTGGCCAAATGACAGCTGCCCTAGGCCAGCAATCGATTAGAGGTAAAAGAATACAGAAAGGCTATCACAACAGATCGCTGGCCCATTTCAAGAAAAATGATGCCAATCCAGACTCAAAAGGCTTCATAAAGTCAAATTACAGAGACGGTCTTAGCCCTCTGGAATTCTTCTTCCACGCGATGGGGGGCAGAGAAGGTCTAGTGGATACGGCAGTTAGAACGCAGCAATCCGGTTACATGCAGAGAAGATTGATAAATGCTTTGGAGCACTTGAAAATCGAGTATGATCACACTGTACGGGATCCTCACGGCAATATTATCCAATATCTATACGGGGAAGATGGAGTCGATCCAGCGAAAAGCGACCACGGAGAAGCTGTTAATATTTTACGGTTAATTGAAAGTGAGTCCGTAGCGGACGAGGGGAAGAAAGCCAATGAAGCTGAAGTCGAAAACCTCATAGCAAAGTATGGAGAAAACTTGAATCCTAAAATCAGGATGCAACTAGAGAATGCTTTCTCACAAAATAGATTGAGCAAATACGGAGTTGAAAAGGTTTTAAGGAAGACGATTGATCTGATGCAACGTGCCTTAGCTGAGCCAGGTGAAGCTGTGGGAGTTGTTACGGCTCAATCCATAGGGGAACCAGGCACACAGATGACACTCAGAACCTTCCACTTTGCCGGGGTTAGAGAAAGAAATGTTACACTGGGACTCCCAAGACTTATAGAACTCGTTGACGCTCGCAAGAAACCAGTTACCCCGACAATGGATATTTACTTGGACAAGGAGCATAGAGTTTCACGTGAGAAGGCTCTCGAGGTCGCGCAACAAATAATCTTTACCAAGATAAGTGATCTCATACAGAAGACCGATACTGACTATTCTGGAGTAATAAGTTTGCATTTTTCGGTGGAGAAACTTGATGAGAGGGGAGTGGATTTCAAGGAAGTTTATGAGGTGCTTAAGAGTTCCAAGAAGAAATATGACATCTCCATGAATGAGAAAAAATACTTGATAAAGGTATTGTTCCCAGATGAGTCTGAACCGCAACTTATCCTAGCTTTGAAAACTAAGCTCTTAAACACCAGAGTAAAGGGTGTGCCAGACATTGAAAGGGTGACAATCGTAAAACAAAATGAAGAATGGGTAATACAAACATCTGGATCTAACTTAGCGAAAGTTCTATCGATTGAGGGTGTCGATACTTCCCGTACAACTACTAATAATGTTTATGAGATATGGCAAACTCTGGGGATCGAAGCAGCTCGGACTGCACTTGTAAAAGAGATTATTAATACCTTGGAAGAACAAGGGCTCGAAGTTGATACACGACATATTATGCTTGTAGCAGATCTAATGACTTCCAAGGGTTACCTGCAACAGATAGGTCGTCACGGCATAGCAGGTACCAAGACATCAGTTCTTGCACGCGCAGCATTTGAAATAACTGTTCCGACTATTGCAAGGGCCTCGCTTGAGGGTCAGGTCGAGGCATTGAAAGGCGTGACTGAGAATGTAATTGTAGGTGCAACAGTCCCGGTGGGGACCGGAATGGTTGACTTGTATATGAGTGTGAAAGACGAGAATGGCAAAGAGGATAGAAAAGCTAACTAGAGAATCAATTTCTTCGAATAAATATAAGGCAGGAATCAGAGAGGTAATCACGTCAGTTAAAGGTTCGAAGCTTATCATTATTTCTGAGTCAGTAGGACAGAAAATGAGGAAAGAGTTAGAAGATCGTGCTGCCAGTTTAAATGTTCCTCTTTACCATTTTAAAGGTAGCTCGTTGCAGCTTGCTAGGATGTGTGGAGTCCCGTACAAGATTTCTGCAATTTCCCTTAAAACAGGTAATGTAGAGGATGTCAATATCATTCTACAAGACAAAGAGTAAATCTGTATAAGTGTAATGGCGATATAATTTCTTATGGCAGCCTAATCTTGCATTTGAAGCACTACAGCGAGCAGAATCGTTAAGACTTAAATTGGACATGATTATTCAGGATTGATCGTCTTCGTATGTTCAGAAACAACCACTCCAGAGGAAGAACGTAATGACTGAAAAAATCAAGCTGACTTCCGATGAATTACGACTTATGTCCTTATTTCAGAATGTTACAAGTGCAACCGCCAGAGATTGTATAGTAGATACTAAAATGGACAGAGTCATTTTCGTTGTTAATAAAGGACAGATGGGACTTGCTATTGGAAAAGGGGGGACTACTATAAAACAGCTCCAAGGTGTAGTCACAAAGAAGGTTGAACTAGTTGAGTATTCCGAAGAAGCGCGTGAATTCATTAGTAATATATTGAATGCAGATATAATTCAGGAAGTTCAAATTTCTGAAAGAATGGATGGTATGAAACAGGCCATCGTTACTGTAGATTCAAAGAAAAAAGGTGTTGTAGTGGGGAAAGATGGAAGAAATGCAGAGAAGGCAAGACTACTAGCAAAACGATACTTCCAGATATCTAGTGTACTCATCGTGAGTCCAGAGCAATATCCAAATATCCGTAATCAAGTGAATACATAATGGGCAAATCTCCGTCAGGCCTATTCTCTGGAAGGGTGCTCAGGGCTAAGAGAACTCGTGCTAGATGGGCGAGTAAGTATTACAAAAGAAGAATGTTGATGCTAGATAAGAAGGCTAATCCTTTAGGAGGAGCTCCTCAAGCCCGCGGGATAGTTTTGGAGAAGGTCGGTATTGAATCCAAGCAGCCTAATTCCGCGGTGAGGAAATGTGTCAGGATTCAACTAATCAAGAACGGTAAATCCGTAACTGCATTCTTGCCTGAGGACGGAGCCCTTAATTTTGTGGACGAACACGACGAAGTGGTTTTGGAAGGAATTGGGGGATCTATGGGTGGAGCCATGGGAGACATTCCAGGAGTCAGGTGGCAAGTATTCAAAGTGAATGGTGTCTCACTTCTAGAACTCGTGAGGGGTAAAAAGGAGAAACCTAGGAGATAGAATATGCCGACCAAAGATCAACCAAATGTTTTGTTGTTCAACAAATGGGACGTTAGGAAGATAGAAGTAAGTGACCTTGGATTACAGAATGTTATGTCCCTGAGTCCTTCGGTTGTGATACCGATAACATTCGGTAGGCATGAACATCAACGCATGAAAAAGGCCGAAGTTCACATTGTAGAGAGGTTGGCAAATAAGATGATGCACTTTGGCAAGAGATATGCGAAGAACACTGGAAAAATGGGAGGTAAGAAGGCAAAAATATTTAAGACAATAGAAATAGCCTTTGACATACTAAGCTTAGAAACTTCAAAAAACCCTGTTGAATTGCTTGTAAAAGCAGTTGAAAATGCTTCACCCAACGAAGATACAACTAGAATAGTATACGGCGGAGTCGTTTACCATGTCTCCGTTGACGTTGCTCCGCTAAGAAGAGTTGATTTAGCGCTGAGATTCATCGCTGAAGGGGTAAGAGAGTCAACGTATTCGAGTTTGCAGTCAATGGAAGAGGTCTTGGCAAGAGAAATCATATTCGCCTCTGCAAATGACATGTCAAGCTATGCCATAAAGAAAAAGAATGAGCAGGAACGTATAGCTATGTCCTCACGCTAGGAAGAAATCTGCTTCATCTTCATACCATATAATAAGTCACCAGTCAAGGTTAAATAACGAGATAATATTACTGAAACGATATCGATGAGTAGTAAGGACGAGTTTCTATTTAAGAAATCTGCATTGATGAGTACAAAGGCCGGCAAAGGGATTTTAAAGCAGGGGATATTGAGAGAAAAGGGATATGAACAATTCAACAAATACAATGTCAATATAGAAGACAAATTTCAGGATTTTACGAAGCGTTTTCTTCTTGCGCTTCATACCCAGATAATTTCAGATCCTAACCCAGTGGGAACAATGAGAAAATTCATTGAAGAAACGGCCTCAGCAGAACTAGCATTAGAAGATAGCAAGGTATCTGATATACGAGCAAGGTTGTCTAAGCCTGAACTTCTGGCTGATAGAATGAATAGAATATTAGATTCTAATTTTGTCAAGATGACCTTTCCTGTATTAGACGCCTTATTTGATGCAGGTTCCCTATATTTTAAGGAGAATGTACCTCCCGAAACAAAAAATGCGATAGTTGACGGTCATCTAATAGCGATAGACCTTAGCGAGCCTATGGATAGGATCATAGATAGAGACGAGGATCTAGACTATCTAGATGATTATAAGCTAATGAGCCCATATATATTAGAGATAGCTAGAGAGAAGATTTCTCAAGGCGGAGATAGTCTCCTGAGATCATTTGAGGAGGGATTTAAAGATGCAAGAATCGGTCAGTCGATTGACGCTAAACTAAAGATGAAGCCTGAATCGATAAGTTACGAAAACATGAATGGCTGTTACAAAAAATACCGTGCCATTATGGGAACTGCTGGCAGGAACATGGCGTTGAATATGAAACCATTGAACGAAATTTTTAATTTCGGGATGGCAAAGGCTGGAGAATCAGTGGGTTGCGGGAACGAGATACAGGACGCTATAAAAAATGGAGCTATCAAAACACCATCTTGGCCTTTATATTTCTTCGTTGCAACAAATGATGTCAAGAGGTCCTTTGATTTAACAATGAAAAAGAGTGAGGCCTACCTAAACGAGGCTAAGATGAGCTTGGATATGTTGCCACACGACTTTGATTACAAGCCTTTTGTGGAATTTCTATTTTTGACTGTAAGTCATTACAGTCAGTATTGGTACAACGATCTCAACCGAAGAGATCTATACCCTTTACTACATAAGAATCTGAGCCTGCCGCTAAAGATGTGGAGTGTATGATTAGATCAAATATTAGAAATTATAATTCATCATCAAGATAAATGCCATGATGTGGTCTGAGTTATACCGGCCGTCCAAAATAGAGGATCTCATAGGTAATGAGGAAGCTAGAATGGATGTGGTGAATTGGCTTCTAAAATGGGTCGACGGTGCGAAGCCGTTGTTCTTAATGGGTCCACCAGGTGTCGGAAAGACCACAATCGTCAAGGTTTTGGCTAACCAGTATGATTACGATTTGATCGAAATGAATGCCAGTGACACTAGGAACAAGGACGTTCTCACGGAAACGATTCTTCCAATTCTAAGAAACCGGTCGCTGATTTCGGAAAAGGTACTTCTCTTTTTAGATGAGATTGACGGAATATCTGGCCGACAGGACGCTGGCGGAATAGAATTCTTGTCTACCTTACTCAAAGAATCGCCAGTTCCCATTATACTGGCGGCCAATATCAAGGACACTAAGTTGAAACCGATAGCCAAGCTATGTAGAGTCGTTGAGTTCAATAGAGTCCATTCAAGCCTACTGCAACTCTATCTTGAGCGTATCTTGGAAGTTGAAAATATTCAGTTGAAAGAGATACACAGTATCGTAAGGACCGCCAAGGGAGATATTAGGTACTTGCTTAATATCGCTCAGGCAAAGATCTCAGGATATAATTCTGCCGAGGGTGTGTCTACTGACATCGAAATGTCCCAGGCAATTCCTAATTTTTTTACATCACCTTCTGTCGAAGATGCCGTTGGGATTTTAATGAACGTTGAGGGACGGTATTCTGACCCACATTTTGGCCAATCAGTTGAAGAAAAGCGAAAAGATATATTATATGCTTTTTTTTCATCGATAGTTAATTCTGACATCGAGTTTAACGAAAGGGCGGATGCATTAGACTTATTGTCAAGATGCGATCTAATAGTGGGGAGAGTTTTCGATAAAAGATATTGGACTCTTTTGAGGTACCTAAATATTATATTATCCTACGGTCTATACTACAAATTAGCAGGCCATAAAATAAATTATAATCGATACAGTCAGCCTTGGCCAATATCTGCCCCTATAATTTCTAGGCGTATTGCCCTGAGAAGATTTATAGTTAACCTGGCGCGATTAACTCACACCTCAGTGAGTGTATCGAGTGCCACCTATCTACATTACCTTTTTAATATCTTACTATGTCAAAAGGTCGACGTGCAAGAATTTGCTGAACATCTAGGCCTAGACCCCAAGGCTGCTGAACCGCTCTCCAAGGAAATCCTGAGGGTTTAAGGAGATTCTATCCCATTCAGGTAATTTTATTTTATTTATAGAGGTTGAAATACTGGGGCCTTGCCAGGCAGCAAGGAATATTAAAAGAAATTGTCTATCGTACCTATTTGGCCACTGAGTATGAACGCAATCTAGGAAAACTAATTCTTGATAAGACTGAAAAGCTGGAAGCACTGAAAAAGAAACCACACAACGCGTCCGATATCATAAAACTTGAAGAAGAGATCGAAACTCTGAAGGCCCTCTTCGAAAACTACAACTTAGGGATGAGTTACTTCCGCCGCGCCCGCGGTGGAAGAAGCGGGCTTAGGGAATAGGTAATAACAAGAGCTCGAATTTTAAGGCCTATGCTAATGAATTTATATATCTATCATTTCGGAATATCTACACCGTCATGCATGCGGAGAAAATAAAAAGACTATACGATCTAAGGAAAGCCTCCGAGTCAGGCGGGGGTGAGGATAAGATTGCTGCCCAGCACTCTAAAGGAAAATTAACAGCTAGAGAAAGAATCGAGATTTTAATGGATCCATTAACTTTTGTAGAAATCGACAAATATGTTATTCACAGAGGGGAATCAGAGAGCCAAAAATATCACGGTGACGGAGTAATAACAGGCTTCGGGCGGATTCAGGGGAGACTCGTATTCGCATATGTGTATGATTTTACTATATTGGGTGGCTCACTTGGTGAAATGGCAGGTAGGAAAGTAGTCAAAGTAATGGACCAAGCACTTAGGGTAGGTGCTCCTTTGATTGGAATAATCGATTCAGGAGGTGCAAGGATACAGGAGGGCGTACTAAGCTTAGATGGGTATGGCGATATATTCTTCCATAATACCCTGGCGTCGGGGGCTATACCGCAGATTACTGCAAGCATAGGACCTTGCGCAGGGGGCGCTGTGTACTCTCCCGCGATGACAGATTTTGTTATAATGGTAGAAAATGTTGGTCAAATGTTTGTTACAGGGCCTGAAGTAGTGAAGGAGGTCCTAAGCCAAGATGTTTCGTTTGAAGACTTAGGAGGAGCAAGAACTCATGCGTCAAAGTCTGGTGTTGCACACTTTATTGCTAAGAATGAATTCGAGTGTATGGATAAAATTAAGGGATTGTTATCCTACATACCCCAAAACAGCTCAGAAAAACCGCTAATATTTGATAGTAAGGATGACCCGAACAGGATTGATCCAAACCTAATAAACGTTCTTCCTGAGAATCCTTATCAACAATACGACATGAAGAAAATAATAAGTTCTATAGTAGATGCAGGAGAGTTCTTAGAAGTCCACGAGCTGTTCGCTGAAAATATTGTAGTCGGTTTTGGAAGAATGAATGGTAGGTCTATAGGAGTAGTTGCCAATCAACCATCATACTTGGCCGGTGCCTTAGATATCAACTCTTCTAACAAAGCAGCACGGTTCATACGATTCTGCGATGCCTTTAATATACCGATTGTGTCCCTCGTTGACACACCAGGTTACCTTCCAGGAGCAGACCAAGAACATAATGGGATTATTAGACACGGGAGTAAGCTCCTGTTCGCCTATTGCGAGGCCACAGTACCCAAGATCACATGCATCATAGGAAAGGCATACGGAGGTGCTTACATTGCCATGGGAAGCAAGAATCTCAGGGTAGATGTAAATTATGCGTGGCCTACAGCCGAGATAGCTGTTTTAGGGCCTGAAGCGGCTATTACAATTATTCATCGCAAAGATCTCAAGCATTCACTGGACGCAGCGGCCACAAAGAAGAAACTTGCTGATGAATTTAGGAATAAGTTTGCCAACCCATATATAGCAGCAGAAAAGGGTATCATAGATGTCGTCATAGATCCTATGGAAACCAGACCTTTTGTTATTCGTGCGCTGGAAAGCCTAGCAAACAAGATAGAGGGAAGACCGGCAAAGAAGCACGGGAATATAAGCCTTTAGGAGGCCTGATCTGGAATCCCAAAGATATCTAGAATCCTAATAGCTAATCGCGGCGAGATTGCATTAAGAGTCATACGTGCCTGTAGGCATATGTCAATAAAATCAACTGCTGTTTATTCGGACGAGGATGTCAGATCTCTTCATGTGAAATTCGCGGATGAATCATACCACATCGGAGCGGCCTCACCCGCAGAAAGCTATCTAAATACAACTAAGATCATTGAAACTGCAAAGATCGCCGGGGCTGATGCCATTCATCCTGGTTACGGATTCTTGTCAGAAAATGAAGGCTTTGCAGAAAGGTGTGAAAAGGAAAATATCATTTTCATTGGACCAAAGAGTAAAGCGATGGAGCTTACGGGTGATAAGATGAAGTGCAAGGCATTGATGAAGAAGGCTAATGTTCCGACTGTGCCGGGAAGTGATGGAACTGTAGACGATGTTCAAGAAGCCCTTAACATTGCCTCTGAAGCAGGATACCCAGTATTACTGAAATCCGCGTTCGGCGGCGGTGGTAGGGGAATTAGGATGGCCTCTAATGAAGGCCAATTGAGACAGGAGTTTGAAATGGCTTCAGCTGAATCCAAGACAGCGTTCGGAAAGTCGGCTCTATATGTTGAGAAATTCCTAGAAAACATCAGACATATTGAATTCCAATTGTTACTTGATTCTCATGGGAACGCAAGACATTTGTTCGAACGAGAGTGTTCGGTCCAAAGAAGACACCAGAAGCTTATAGAATTTTCTCCTTCGCCAATAGTGGACGCAAAAACACGAGCAGAAGTCGGACAAATTGCTGTCAGGGCTGCGCAGGCAGTGGATTATCTTAACGCGGGTACAGCTGAATTCTTAAGGGCCCATAACGGGGAATTTTATTTTATTGAAATAAACTCAAGACTACAAGTTGAACATCCTGTCACTGAATTGGTAACTGGATTAGACCTGGTTAAACTCCAGATACAGATAGCCCAAGGAGATGAAATTGACTTTGGTCAGGAGGAATTAAAGATGCGTGGGGCTGCTATTGAGTGCAGGATTAATGCCGAAGATCCATTTATAGATTTTGCTCCTTCGGTTGGTCCAGTGCCTTATTGCAACCTGCCTTATGGCCCCGGCATAAGAGTTGATTCATATCTTTATCCTGGTTGCACTGTTTCTGGGTATTATGACTCCTTAGTAGCAAAACTAATTTCATGGGGGAGGGATTTCGAAGAGGCTCGTATTCGAGAACGAGAAGCCCTTGACGAATTTATTTTAGAAGGCGTTAACACAACTATACCACTTTACAAGACAATTCTAGACGAGCCGAATTTTATACAGGGAAGAGTTGCAACTGACTATCTTGATCGGTATGGAATAATTGAGAAGATGGTTCAGGATTCTGAAAGAGAGACTAGGAAAAATGCCGATGCTGCTATCGCGGCGTTTGTAATACACTCAGAATTCACTAAAGGCGCAAATCCTAGTACTCCTAGTTGGACTGTATACACCTCCGGCTCGCAAAGAGGGATTTGATTTGGAACTGAAGGTTGGAGGCTTCAAAGATGTACGAATTGTTGAAGTGGTTAAGACATCTAGTAATGCTGTTCTAACAATAAGGATAGACGGTAGAGCACATGAAATTATGATGTTGAGAATCATGGGTAATGAGATAGAATTTCTTATGGATAACAAGTACCATCACGCAAAAGTCATCCAATTAGAGACTCTTGAAACTAGGCTGCTCATCGATGACCACCCTGTGTCTATAAAGAAACATCCAAAGATATTGGAGGTACTCGAAAAAACTTTGTCCACAAGTGAAAGAGGAGAGGGCGGAGACAGGGACATCAAAAGTCAGATTCCCGGTAGGGTGGTTAATATAGTAGCGAAGGCCGGAGAATCAGTTAAAAAGGGCGATCCAATAGTCGTATTAGAGTCGATGAAAATGCAGGTTGCAGTGAAATCCCACAAGGAAGGCTATATCAAGCAGATCAGAGTAAGCCCGGGCGTGACAGTGGGTAGGCATGATGTTGTAGCTATATTAGACTAACACCACTACAACTACTCGGCCCGTTTCGGACGTATTTAATTTTCTTCCTTGAGCTCTGATCTTATGTCTAGATAGTTAGGTTCAATCAATGGGTCTTCAGAAACCCACTTATATAGAACTATCCCTTTGGCGTCGACGATAAATACTGACCTCTTAGCTGCATGATAATCTTTCAAATTCCCGAGGTCGTTCATTACAATGCCGTACCTTTTTATCGTCTCCTTCTTATAGTCACTTAACAAAGGAAAATTCAAGTGTCTGTTATTTGTGAATATCTTATTTGCAAACGGACCGTCAACAGAAATACCAATTACCTCTCCGCCAGTTTCCTTGATAGCCTCTAACGAGTCTCTGAAATTGCACATCTCTAAGGTACACACCGGAGATTCTGCAGCCGGAAAAAATGCTAGCACGAGTTTTTTCCCTCTATAATCTGTTAACTTACGGGTTTTCATGTTAATATCAGGTAGCTCAAAATCAGGTGCCTCGTCTCCTATTTGAATACCTGGGGAATCAGAACTATTTCGCACAATCAATCACGTATGACATAGGGATTATAACGATTTCGGTCATGCTGTTACGTTGTGTTTTTTAAAGGAGAAAGCTCTCGGAGCTCCTGCACTACTTCTTTTAAAATTGTTATAACCTCATCGATCTCCTCAATGGTGTTTTGGGGACCAAGGCTTAATCGAAGTGAACCTGATATCTCCGGAGGTGTCAAACCGATCGCTCTTAGGACGTGTGATTCCTTATGCCTTCTGGCGGAACATGCGGAACCAGTCGAGGCTGCGACACCATGCTCGTCGAGCTTGATTAGTAAATCTTCCCCAGTGAGTCCTAGAAATGTCAAATGTGCTATATTTGGGAGTCCAATATCAGAGCCCAATGGTCCATTAATACGAACCTTGGGTATTTCCTCAATAATTTTCTTTACTAGGTGGTCTCGAAGAAGCAACACGCGCGAGTTAGTGTTATCAAGCCTTCGGGATGCCAGTTCACATGCCCTTCCGAAGCCGACAATTCCAGGGACATTTTCGGTTCCTGATCGCAAGTGCTTTTCTTGGCCCCCACCAGAAATTACGGCCTCGACTTTTGTGCCTTCTTTTATATACAATCCGCCAACTCCTTTAGGTCCGTTTATCTTGTGGGAAGAGAAGGCCATCAAATCTACGCCTAATTCGTTACAGTTAACAGGCACTTTCCCAAGCGCCTGAATGGCATCGGCATGAAAAAGAATGTCGTCTGCTTTTTTCCGCACAATTCTTGCTAACTCGGCTATAGGCTGAATAGTTCCGATTTCGTTATTGGCCAGCATAATGCTCACAAGAGAGGTCCTTTCCTTAGAGATGCATTTTTCCAACTTATCTGCGTCAACTATGCCATCCCGGCACACTGGCAAGTAAGATACTGTGAACCCATTTCTTTCGAGGTCAACACAGCATTCCAGTACAGCGGCATGCTCAATGGAACTTGTGATAATATGATTTTTGCGTGAATTTTGTCTTCGTGCGCAATACGCCGCCCCTTTTATCCCAATATTATCCGCTTCTGTTCCACTACTAGTAAAAATTATCTCGGATGGTCTGGCCCCTACGACAGAAGCTAGTCGTTTTCTTGCCAAGCTGATTCCATCATTGGACTCGTACCCAAATGAGTGAAGGGAGGAGGGGTTACCATAATAGGTAGTCAAGTATGGAATCATCTCCTGGATAACTTCTTCCGTAATTGGAGTAGACGCGGCGTTATCTAGGTAAATTCTACTATCTCGCCTATATTCTTGCGTACTCATGTCCATAGCTATCCAGGAGATAATATAGGATTCCAAGACCTGTAACCGCCGGTATCAATGGTTACAAAGCTGAAGCCCTGTTTTTTGACTTGCTGATCTAGGATGTTAAGTTTTGCTAGATCAAACAATCTGTTTAATTCTCTCTTCGGGACCTCGAGTCTTGCGATTTCGCCGTGGTCCCTCACACGGACTCGGGAAACAGCGAAGAGAGCCTTCACGATCGTTTCGGAATTTTCGATTCTTCTTAACTTGTCGAACGTGACGGTCATTCCTGTTGGAATCCTTGACGCCAAGCATGAGTTCGAAGGTCTGTTGTAGACGGAAAGTCCAAAATGCTTGGCTATTTTTCTAATTTGATCCTTATGCATGCCGCACTCAACTAGTGGACTTCTTACACCGTTCTCTTTCAATGCTCTGATACCTGGCCTGACATCCAGCAGATCGTCCATTTGAGTACCATCTACTATTAGACCCACTCTCAATCTGCTAGCCTCCTCTAAGAGATGAGAGCTAAGCTCAGTCCGACAATGATAACATCTCAAGTCGTCGTTTCTCGTAAATTGGGAATTCACAAGCTGGTTATAACTTATAATTTTGTGGGCAATTTTCAGTTCGTCAGCGACTCTTTTTGCCGAGATAAGCTCCTCATTCGAGAGAGTGTTATAGTTGGCAGTTATGGCAATAGCGTCACTGTTCAGAGCTCTTTTTGCGGCTAAGGCAACCACCGCACTGTCAACGCCACCAGAGAGGGCGACGATGACTCGCTTGTTGTTTTTTACGAACCATTGGGTTATTTTATGAAGATTCTTCCTCTCCAACCGCATTTAGATTTCTCCAAATCTTTTAGCTACCTCTGCCTTTATTAAATCCATAATTATCTTTGTTGGCAATCCTACTATCCGAGATATATTCTTTATATCCTCAAACTCTGGTTTAACGTTGATAATGTTTCCTCTAAGGTCCTTTGCAATTTTTACCTGAACATTATACGGCCTACGCTTTACCAATATGGATGTAGTAATAAGATTTCTTGTTAATACCAATCTCTTTACCTCTTGCACCCTAGCTCCCAGCGTACCAGACTCTGCGAAAAGGATTTCTAGAATGCTATCCAGATCCTTAATATTAGAAATTATTCTTATAATGTAAGCGGGTCTATTCTTCTTCGATAAGCATTGTACTACTGAGATATCTAAGGCGCCAGAATCATTTATCTTCTCGATCAAGTCACCAATAATTTCTCCGGTGAGGTCATCAACTTGAGTTTCAATCACATAAACAGTATCTGAGTTTTCATATTTCAACGTCTTTGTATCAAATGATGGCGTTGATCTGCCTATAAGAACTCTCATAATGTTGGGTACATTCTTCAGAGATTTTTGACCTGCGCCGTATCCGGCCCTCTCAGGACTAAGGGGAGGGTAGTAATCTAGACTACTTTTACACAGAGTCACTAACATTGCCGCGCCAGTGGGAGTAGTTAGTTCTTCTTTGATACTCGTTCCAAATAATGTAAATGGTAGTCCTCTAAAGATTTCGATAATGGCGTTACCTGGGTTAGGAACGATACCATGAGAAATCCTATTTTGTCCAGAGCCTACTGCGATCCTTGTGGAATAGATCTTAGACCGCAAAAGCTGTAAATCTTCCAATGCCACAGCACATCCAATCAAGTCAGCGAAGGTGTCTATGCTTGAGGCTTCATGCAGATGGACATCATCGAATTCCTGTCCATGAATAACGGATTCTGCACTTATGATTTTTCTCATTGACTCTAGGGCAAACGCCTTTGCTCTAGTACGTAACCCCATACGTTCGCAGCAGGAAGAAAGGGATGTATAGATTTCTGTTCCTTTACGTTCAGGGAGTTTATCATAATATTTTAGTACAAGCTGTGTAGCCTTGAATCCGTCAACTAGCTTCTTTTCAAAGTTCACATCAGATATGATACTCCCCTCAAGAAAGGTCTGGCAACCAAAAATCGCATCAGTGACCCGTTTTTTGTTTGCACCTGCATCTATCAGGCTTGAGAGTAACATGTCTCCTGATATACCACTCACTTGGCAATCAATAACAGCAATCTTTCTCATTCTGGTGATATGGGGAGCATACTTATTTATAAGACACATTGCTGTTGCCATTTCCCCTGCCGATGTTTGTAAGACGGGCTCTGTAAATGGCATTTGTAAGACTTATAAGCTAAATTAGAGCTGAACTCCTGAATGACTATAGCAATTATAGGCTCTGGGAGGGTCGGTGCATCTGCAGCACTAAACTGCGGACTTAGGGAGTTAGATGATATCATTCTTCTTGATATAGTACAAGGATTACCTCAAGGAGAAGCTATGGATATAAACCACCACTTGTCTGAGAGAGGGATCGATTGTTACGTCCGAGGTAGCAATGATTATCAAGATATGCGAGGATCCGATATTGTTGTTCTAGTAGCTGGTGTCGGTAGAAAACCTGGAATGACTCGCATGGACCTACTGAAGACTAACTCCGGGGTCGTAGGGGATGTTGCCAAGCAAGTTCGAGAATATGCCAAAGATTGTATTCTGATAGTTGTAACTAACCCTTTGGATCCTATGACCTTTGTTGCTTTAAAACGAACAGGGTTTAACAAGAATAGAGTTATGGGTATGGGGGGGATGTTAGACATATCTCGTTTTAAGAGCTTCATTTCTGAGGCTCTTGGAGTTTCAAGGGCTTCTATTCATGCTATGGTTATCGGCGAGCACGGGGAGAATATGTTACCCTTAGTTCGGTTCTCTTCAGTAGGAGGGATCCCGTTACAAGAGTTTTTGTCTGTTGGAGAAGTCAAGGAGATAGTAGAAAAAACTAGAAAAGTAGCCGCTCAAGTGATCTCCGCCAAAGGTGCGACTACGCTTGCTCCAGGAAATGGAGTAGCCACTATTGCTGAGGCTATTATTAAGGATAAGAAATTGGTTATTCCTGTTTCCGCTCTTTTGGAGGGCGAATACGGAGCGCACAATATATGCATTGGGGTTCCAGCTGTCATTGGATCAAACGGCTTGCACAAAATTATCGAGTTAGCACTAGACGATGAAGAAAAGAAAATTTTCGATAAAGGTATTCTCCAGGTTAAAGAAGCGATCTCATCAATAGGGTTAAAATAGACCTACTCGCAGATATTGTAATTCTCCAATAGATTGGATCTCACTAATATCCTTACTCGACTAAGTAAAGGAGAAACAACCGTAGCAGATGCTTTAAGAGATATTTCTCTGTTCTCAGTGGAAACCGTTGAGGCTGAACTGGCCAAAATAGACATTGGTAGGGATATGCGAAAACGTACTCCTGAGGTAATATTGTCAGAAGGAAAAGAAGTTAAGGAAGTAATCAGTATCGCTCTTTCAGTGCTGTCCAAAAAGGACTTAGTGTTAATAAGCAGAGTTAAAGAACATCACTTCTCGAAGCTATATTCTATCCTCAAGAGAAAACGGCTTAAAATTGAAACAGGGAGGAGTTCTACTATGCTTGTTTCAAAGAATGTATCGTTAGAAGAAAACGATGATTGGTCAAAAATCGGCATATTGGCCGCAGGTACTGCCGACATACGAGTGGCTGAAGAAGCTCGACTAATAGCCAGGGCGATGGGATGTGGTTCAATATTATCGTACGATGTTGGTATAGCCGGAATTCATAGATTATTTCCCATGCTAAAAGAAATGATCGCTCAAGATGTAGCTGCCATTATTGTTATTGCTGGAATGGAGGGGGCCTTACCGAGCGTAGTCTCTTCGCTGGTCGATATCCCTGTCATAGCTGTTCCTACTTCAGTTGGTTACGGTTTTGGCTCTAACGGTATTGCAGCTCTTGGCACAATGTTACAAAGTTGTACCCTGGGCTTGGCAGTAACGAATATTGACAATGGTATTGGGGCCGGTGCTTTTGCAGCGACAATCTCTCTTCGCAGAAAGAGAAGATAGGTACTTTGCGTCCTATTTGGCGCCACGACCCTCGAAGAGGGAAGAATACCCTGCAGTCTCTAATAGATTACAGGCGTATAACGGGACGAAACTCTAATTCCGTATAGTCAATAAGTATAAGATGTTCTTGTATTCTTGATGAATGAAGTGTAAAGCATGACCATGAAGGTGGATAAAAACTTATAAGTCTATTTGATTGGTAGGCTTTCAATTGGTAATGGAGAACTATCATGAGTTATGTTCATACTTTAAAAAGAATTCGTAGTCACAAAACCAATTACCGCAAAAGACAGGCCATGCTCATCAGCAGGCGCGATTTTATGACCATCAAAATAACTAATCAGAACATTAGTGCGCAAATTCTAAAACCAGAAATTAAAGGGGACTTTGTAAAAGCCTCTGCTCATAGCAGAGAGCTGCGAAAGTACGGATGGAAAGGATCTCTGAATAGTCTGCCGGCGTGCTTCCTAGTGGGTGTTTTGTTGGGTGTCAAGTCCACAAAAAAGGGGGTCGAGAATGCAGTGCTGTACATGGGATACAAGCCATTTACAAGTAGAATAGCAGCATGCGTTAAAGGAGTTGTACAAGGAGGAGTAAATATTCCCGTATCGTCAGAAGCCTTCCCTCCAGACCAGCGACTTAATGGTCAGCACATAGCAGACTATGCCAAAAGGATTAAGGGAGAAGATCCAGCTAAATACAAGCGGTCTTTTTCTTCGATAATTAGGGAAGGTCTCGATCCTGAAAATTATCAAGAACACCTACAAGAAACATGTGCTCTTATTACGAGCAAAAAATCGCCTCAAGTATATGATAACGCGACTGCAGTAGGCTGAGGGCTCTTAAGGTAAAGAACATGAGCAGATATACTAAAAATCAGGAACAATTAGGGGAATGGAAACCTAGGACGACTTTAGGAGTCCTTGTTATGGAAGGTAAAATTAACTCTATGGAACAGGTATACGAGAATGGAATAAGGATTCAGGAGTCTGAAGTGGTCAAACAGTTGATTCCAGACCTTAAAACACAGGTAGTCCACGTTGGCATAGTCCAAAAGCAAACTGATGCTGGCGAAATGACTCGTTTCGATGCGCTAGTGGCGATTGGTAACGAAGCTGGATGGTTCGGCCTAGGAAAGGGTAAGGCAGCTCAAATGAGGATAGCAATAGATAAGGCAACAAATGCTGCATACCTGAACGTCATACCCGTCAAGTTAGGTTGTGGAAGCTGGGAATGCAGGTGTGCTGAATTACATTCAGTTCCCTTTAGGGTCAGGGGGAAGGGCGGTAGCGTAACTATCGAAATCATTCCAGGTCCTAGGGGTCTGGGTTTGGTGGCCGGAGAGAACATTAGAAGTCTTCTTAAACTAGCAGGTTTGAAAGATGCATGGACAAAAGCCTTTGGATCCACAAACACGATGATGTCCACTACAAAGGCAGTTTTTAATGCTATTAGAAGTACTTACGTAATGGGATGATGATATGGCTTTAGTCGTTGTAAGAATAAAAGGAAGAGTCAATATCCCCTACTGGGCAAGCTATACCCTTGAAAGCCTCAACCTATACAAGAAATACTGGGCAACCATTCTGCCTGATACACCCAACTCCCATGGAATGTTGAAGAAGATAAAGGACTTTATAACCTGGACTCGTGTCGACGAAGGCATAGTGAAGGAGTTATTGGAAAAAAAAGGAAAAACTAATGGCTCTAAGCCCTTCAAAGTTTTGCCTGGAATAAGTAAGTATCATAGTGTTGATGAGCTTGCCTCAGACATAGCTAAAGATAAAGTAAGACTTTCGACTCTTCGTGAAGTAAAGCCATGGTTTGCGTTAAGCCCTCCGCGCGGAGGATTTAAAAGGAAAACAAAGACACAATACTCCCAGAATGGTATACTAGGAGAAGACAAGGACCTAATCGATATTATCAGAAAGATGATCTAAAGTACAGTAAGACTTAATTAAGGTGAAACATTTGAATCTACAATACTTTTATCCTAATAGTGGAGGAGTGTGTAAAATTTATGGCAACCCGACTTAGAAAGAGCAGAAAGCAGAGAGGGAGTCGGTATTGCGGGTGGGGCCAGGTTGGTCAACACAGACAATCAGGGTCACGGGGTGGAGTTGGAGGAGCAGGAAAGCACAAGCATCTCTGGCTCAAGACACTTATCGAAGAGCCTGATCATTTTGGACACGATTCTTTTAATTCTATGAATCCTGCAGGGGTAAGAAGATGGATAGATGTAGGACAGCTAGACTCTCTCTTTGCACGTTGCGGTTCTATAAAGGACAATAGGGCTGTTTTGGATTTGACTTCGTTAGGATACGATAAGGTGTTAGGAGGAGGAAAAATAAAAGCTGCGATTAGTGTCAAAGTAACCCGTATTTCCATGGAGGCTAAACAAAAGATCGAGTTAGCAGGGGGAGAGATTTATTCGAATGAAGACCCAACAAAGTGAAAGTGTAATTAGAAGAGGAGTAAAATCAATCTCAAGGTACGTTCCCCAAGTTGAGAAACCGAAGAAGAAAATACAGCTATCTGAGAAACTGATCTGGTCGGGGATTGCTGTTTTGTTATACCTCGTAATGGGCCAGATCCCTCTATACGGAGTTACAGATGATCCCCAATTTGACTTTCTAGCTTTTGCAAGGGTAATCTTTGCCGCTCAGCAGGGAACCCTTTTGGAGCTTGGTATAGGGCCTATTGTAACTGCAGGATTGTTAATGCAATTGCTAAAGGGATCAGATCTGCTAAAACTTAACTTTAAAAATCCCGATGATAGGGCCCTTTTTACGTCGGCCACCAAGATAGTGACGATCGTAGTGATAGTTGCCGAGGGGGCGTTGTACGGTGTAAGTGTGTACGGCAATCTGGTAGCTAGCCCAGTGTTTGTGCCTGTAGTCGTGGGTCAGCTAATTGCAGCAAGTTTCGTAGTCATGATGCTTGACGAGCTAATACAAAAGGGTTGGGGTTTGGGGTCAGGTATAAGTTTATTCATTATGGCTGGCGTGGCTCAAGGCATTATGTGGAGTGTTTTTAGCCCCGTACCGGCGGATGATGGCCCTGTAGGTATCATCCCATTTGTTATTCAGGAGGCTATCACTGAGGGCAACATTCAGGATGCTATGTTTAGGGCTGGTCAGCTTCCAAGCATCTTTGGGCTTTTGATGACAGCGGGTGTCCTGTTGGTATTGGTGTACATTCAAGGCATTCATGTAGACATTCCTATAGTATCTACGAAGTACAGAGGATTTACTGCAGTGTACCCGATAAAGTTATTATATACATCTAACATACCGGTCATTCTAGCCTCAGCTCTCCTTGCGAATGCAATTTTCATGGGCCAGATGTTGTGGGCAAACTATAATCCCGAAAATAATAATCCCGGGTTTAACTATATTGCGCAGTTCGATCCTAGTGCCCCTCAGTCACCTACTGGTGGGATGCTTTACTATATAACCGCACCTAGAAGCCTGGAAGTAGCCATGCAGGACCCCGTTAGGGCAGTGGTCTATGTTCTTTTTCTAACAACAATAGTTACCATCTTTGGCCGAATATGGGTCGAACTTGGGGGATTATCGCCCGCGAAGGCAGCCAAGAATTTACTCGATGCCGACGTCCAAGTTCCAGGTTTCAGGCGGTCAGAAGGTTCTGTGGAGACATTGCTTAACAAGTACATCCCTCCCATTACGATTGCTAGTGGTATCATAATTGGGTTAACGGCTTCTATATCTGACGTGCTAACTGTCTTTGGGTCTGGAATTGGAATTCTATTGATGGTTGACATCTTGGTTAATTATTATAACCTTCTAATAAGAGAACAGGTCGACGTACATTTGCCTAAACTGGCGGCGCTTCTTGGAAGAAAATAGGATACGAGCAGTAGTCGTAGGAATACCAGGAGTTGGAAAAACAACAGTAATATCTGAAGTAGAGAGCATCCTATTGCAGGGAGGAATGAAAGCGCAGACTGTGGTTTTCGGAACGTTAATGTTTGAAGAGGCAAGCAAGAGAAGTATCGACAATAGAGACAGAATGCGGACCCTCTCAATTAAAGAGCAGAGAAATCTTCAGGAACTAGCAGCGGAGAGAATAGCTCGAATGAAGGAGAATCTGATTATTATTGATACCCATCTATTCATAAAGACGTCAGAATGGTACTACCCCGGTGTGCCTCTGAATATCAGTACCATTATAAGACCAACCCATTTTTTGCTGATTATTGCAGACGCCGACGAGATTATTATGAGACGACAGGCAGACAAGACTAGAAACAGAGAAATGTCATCAAAAGTAGACATCCAGCAGGAGATCGATATTTCCAAGATGATGATAATAACATCAGCAAATATGACCGGATCTCCCTTCGCAATAATTGAGAATAACAGGAACCAAGCTTATGAGGCCGCCCGGGACATAGCACGATTGCTGGTGGGAAATTAATTGGTTTTCGATCTTAATTTTGTCTTTGCAGTTATTATGCAGATAGGACTTGCTCCCCAATACACTAAACATCCTTTATTTGCTGACATGGTATCGGCGATGATCGTCTCCGCTTTAATTGCGATAGGTATGAATTATGCGTTCCAAATGCTTAGGAAAAAAACGACCGATATGGGAAGAATGACAAAGGTTATGAACGAAACCAAAGAGTGGCGAAAGCAGTACACGGACGCGATCAAGAAACAAGATAAGGTCCGAGTAGAGGAGCTAAAGAAAAAGCAGGCTTACGTAAACAAAATGACAATGGAGATGCAACAGCAGCAAATGCGGCCTATGCTGATATATATGATGCCCTCGTTCCTAATATGGATCTTTGTTTTCCCTTCTATTTTTGGAGCCACCACAGCAGTTTCCCCGATTTATATTCCTTGGATTATGTGCAGTGATGAGAATGTTAAAGTCGACCAACAGGAGGACGAGAGCGGCCAAGTTAAGGGCGCCTGTAGTGTTCCAGGCGAAGTTTTTTTATGGGGTTGGTTTCTCATAACGTCATTCTCTGTCACGAGCATAATATCAAAGATAACAGGGACGTCCATGCCTGGTATTACTTAAGACGTGTGCGTACATGAAGAAATCATCGGAACTAAAACTAAGCATAGTAATTTCTGGCTGGCCTGCAGTCGGCAAGACCACTATGGCCACTCAATTGGCGAAGGAATTTAATCTTAAATTGTATAGCGGCGGGGATATCCTTAAGATGCTTGCTGCTGGGGCTAAAGGATATGCAACATCTAGGGGTGATTGGTGGGACACTAACGAGGCCAAATTATTTATGAAAGAAAGGAACTCAAACCCGTCATTTGACAATCAAGTTGACAAGAAACTAATAGCAATAATCAAAAGTGAAAACTCCGTGATAACTAGTTATACCTTGCCGTGGCTAGTATACGGAGAACGTGTCATTAAGTTTTGGCTAAGGGGTTCGCAGGAAAACCGGGCGCGGAGGATGGCGAATCGAGACGATATCTCTTATACTGCGGCCAAGAGAGTTATACGAATTAGAGACGAGGAGAGTAAGAATATTTATAAAAATCTATATAGATTCGATTTTGGCGAGGATCTCAAGGTTTTTGATTTCTGTCTCAATACAGACATATTGAGTCTGTCATCCCTAATTGATGTCTCAAAGTCTATTATCTCTCGCTTGAACGCAGGTCAGAAAGAGCTCGGGTAATCTAATTGTTCTTGCCTCAGACGCAAAATCTACTGAAAATAGATGATGATGTGACGAATGATAGATATGGACACATACCAGACAGAAGACCTTTGAAAACCCTGTTCGAATATGGATTCATACTACTAGACAAACCGTCTGGACCAACTAGCCACGAAGTTGTGGCATGGGTAAAGAAGATATTAGAACTACCCAAGATAGGTCATAGCGGGACCCTTGATCCCGGAACCACTGGGCTACTTCCACTGGGTCTAGGCGAAGCGACTAAAGCGTTGACGATCTTAGGGCTAGGACCAAAAGAGTACTATGCAGTAGCAAGAATGCATTCATACGTTTCTTCAAAAAGGATTGAGCTACTAATGAAAGACTTTACTGGAGATATCTACCAGCGGCCACCCCAGCGATCTGCTGTCCGAAGAGCTACAAGAATTCGAACTGTGTACTCTTTTGATCTCCTAGAGCAGCATGAGCGGCTTATTCTCGCTCGAATATTATGTCAGTCTGGCACTTACGTTCGAAAAATCATATATGATATGGGAGAGGTTCTAGGTGCAGGAGCTACCATGGTGGAGCTCAGGAGAACAGCAGTCAGCAGCTTCTCAGAGGAAACAGATAGTCTCGTAAGACTGCATGATATTAGGGATGCGTTTGAATTATATAAAGAAAATGGGGATGAAACGAAGGTAAGATTACTTATCAAGCCTGTTGAATACTGTCTTCGAGGGCTTCCCGCTGTAGTAATAAGAGATACGGCTGTCGATGCCTTATGCCATGGAGCGCAACTAGGAATTCCTGGAATCCTTGCTATACCTCCTAAATTAAGGCGCGGTGAGCTCGCTGGAATATATACTATCAAAGGAGAAGTTGTTGGCCTTTCGGAGGCAATAATGTCGTCAGAAGAAATCGATACCAAAACCAGCGGTTTTGCTTTTGTCATGAGAAGAACAATAATGAAGCCTGACACGTATCCTAGGGTTTGGCGTTCCTCAACCCACTTAAAGCGGCATTCCCTGAGTCAACGAGCATCAACGTGAGTAGGCTAGTGCAGATAAATTGCCGGGTGGATAAGACTTGTGTGCATGGAACCTCTTTTATAAGTTTGGCGCAACATATACTTTTTCAAAGCGCCGGGAGAGGGATTCGAGCCCTCGGGACCCTTGCGGGTCACAAGCTATCTGAGATTCATTTCCAGGCTTGCGCCCTACCAGGCTAGGCGACCCCGGCATGTAGGATTGAAGTAACTTGGCGTCGCAATATTAATCAAACAATTGCTGCAACCGTAATAAACTGAAGATAACCTGCAACCATAATAAAAATCATATAGACCACTAGTTTCCCTAATGTTTGTTTGAACAAGCGCGATTACGATCTCATTGTTGCCGGCGGCGGGTTAGC